>NZ_JBGLRC010000001.1:0-427665 GCF_041402345.1 Aeromonas sp. S11(2024)
TGCGAACGGCGCGGTGCAGGCTGAAGCAACTGGAGCGGCGGCCAGCTTGCAGGTGAATGCAGATGGCTCGTACACCTTCACCCTGGCAGACAACCTGCTGGTATCGGGTGAGGGAGAGAACGTAGTTAAGTTGCTGACCGATGGCTTTACCTTTGCGGCGCAGGATGGCGATGGCGACCCGGTGGTGGGTGGCATCAAGGTGAATGTAAACATCACCGATGATGTGCCGGTGGTTCGCAGTTTCAGCCTGAAGGAGGGCGTGAAACTGTTCGTGGACGAGTCGGTGGGCACTACCGGTTCGACTAAGGACGAATCTGGGCAGGCGACCAACAATGATGAGTCCGGCCAGAGAGTCGGTGTTATTGGCTACAAGAGCATCACCGGCGCCAGTCTGTTCAGTCTGACGGTAGACTCCGGCAGTGACGGTCAGGATGCCAGCAAGACCAAGTACGAACTGACCCTAAGCGCGCCGAGCGCCAACTCGGGCCTAGATGCGACAACAGGCGGCGACATCCTGTTGTCGAAGGAAGACGGCACTGGCGATATCCTTGGCACGGCTGACGGCACGGTTGTCTTCCGTCTGCATATGGATGCTGATGACGGCGACCTCACCCTGATTCAGTACAAGGCCATCAAGCACACCGACATCAGCAACAATCACGACTTCCTGGCCCAGATCAGCCAAGGGCTGGTAGGTGCCAAGGTGACGGTGTATGACAACGATGGCGATTCGGCCAGTTCCAACACTTTGGACTTGGGGCCGGTGCTTGGCTTTGAGGACGATGGCCCAGAAATCAGCAATGTGCAGGATGCGGTCTTGGCTAACTCTGCCAGTGGCTACTTCTCAGGTGGTTCGGTTGTCGATATTGGCACTGATGGTGCCGGCTGGGCTGATCTGACGGGTAACATCAGTGGGTGGGATGGTTCAAGCACTACCTATGCTGCCAGCGCGTTGACCTCAGGTGGGGCAACGGTTTACTACTACGTCAGTGCAGCCGATCCGAGCATCCTCTATGCCTATACCAGCACGGTGCCCGGCGCCTATACCGGTGGTGCCGGTCAGTCACTGATATTCACCTTGAGCCTGAATACGTCTGGTAATTATGTCATCGACATGAATGGCAAACTGGACAACGCTACCCAAGAATACTCGGCGACATTCTCGAATATTCCTGGCGGCAATCAGGATTATCTCGTGGTCAGTAATACCGGGGGCATCTACAAACCCGGAGAGGTTGTACCGGCCGGTCAGTTCGTAATCATGTCTATCGACTCATCAATAGACTCTGTCAATTCCAGTACTCAGGGGCTGGCGACAGACAATCAGTGGGTCGACGGCAGCGAGAAGCTGTATTTCGACTTCAGTGAGCCTGCCGTCAAGGTGTCGTTTGCCATTGACGTACAAACCGGCGCTACGACCAATAGCGTTAACTGGACTGTGTATGGCACCAACGCTAACGGTGAGTTGGTCACTGAAAGTGGCAGCACGCTGTTCACTGACGGTGTGCTTCAGCAGGTGCCGACGACCCTGACGGACATCACGCGAGTTGAACTGTCTGACAACGGTGGGGCTTACGGCTACCGGGTGCAGAAGGTCACGCTGGTCGATCGTGTAGACGAGAGCCCAGTAACGAGCAGCTTTGATCTGGCCGTCGTCGATGCCGACGGGGATAGGGATTCGGCCACACTTGATGTGACCTTTGAGCCTGTGGTTGCCCCGGTTCTGATTGTGGGCACCAATGCGGATGATGTTACCGGCAGCTCGGTGCCCTATGAGGTATCGGGCGGTGCCGGGGTTATTACCGGCAAGGGTGGCAATGATGTGTTGGTCGGGGACGTGGGGGGCACCACGCAGTTGCCCGGACAAAAGGCCAATATCGCTTTTGTACTGGATAACTCCGGCAGCATGCAGACCAATACCATTCAGTTCACCAATGCAAATGGCACCACAACGACCATGACTCGTCTGGATGCCATGAAACAGGCGGTGATAAGTTCACTGAATGGTCTCTATAACTCGGGCGCTGGTGATATTCGGGTGCATTTGGATACATTTGCGACCCAGGTTAATGGTTCCGGCACCTTCACCCTGACTTCCGGCGGTGTGGATAACGCAGCTCAACTGGCGGCCGCGATAGCTTTTGTCAATGCCATCACGGTGCCGGGCTCGGATGCTGCGCAATACACCAACTATGAAGCGGGTCTGGTGGCAGCGAATACCTGGATCGAGTCTGCAGGGGTAAATGCGCCTATAGCGGCGGCGGATGTCAATAAGGTCATCTTTGTCTCCGACGGTGAGCCCAACAGGGCGCTGCAAGGCAATGGAACCAGTTCGGTAGTTTCGTTAAGCACCACAGGGGCCATGAAACATGTGCTGGGTACCTATGACGTCTCCCCCAACAGCAATGATGATACTGTCAATGAGATCAACCTGATCGAGAACGTCGGCTCATCGACGGGACAGGCCTTTACCGTCGAGGCGGTTGGCATTCAGGTTAACGAAAGTGCGCGGAGCCTGCTGAGCCAAGTCGAGGGAGCTGGTGGCAGTGCTACCAATGTGACTAATGCCAATCAATTGAGCAGTGTGATTGGTCAGCTGACCGGTGGAAGTATCAACGCTAACTCGGTAGGCAACGACCATCTGGTCGGTGGTAACGGCAATGATGTGATGTTTGGTGATAGCATTCATGCAGACAATGTGGATGGTGGTTGGTTCGAGTTTGTTACAGACAATCCGGGCAAGAGTGGTGGGCAACTGCTCAACGAACTTTACAGTCAGCATGCAGTGTATGGTAAGGAGGGGGCTGTCGGTGGCGATGATACCCTTGAAGGTGGCGACGGTAATGATGTGCTTTATGGCCAAAAAGGGAATGACATCCTGATTGGCGGTGACGGTATCGACATTCTGATTGGTGGGACCGGGTCTGACATCCTCACTGGGGAGGCTGGCAAGGACACCTTCAAGTGGATGGCTGGGGATGTGGGTGGTACCGATGTGATCAAGGACTTCACTACCGGTACCGGTGGGGATGTGCTGGATCTGTCTGATCTGCTGGTTGGCGTACCAGCGCTGGGGGACAACGAAGACTTGGCAGCCGTGCTGATCAACTATCTGCAGTTCAACACGACCACCAAGACGTTGACGATAGATCCTGCCGGGGCCGGTGGGAGCCCGGAACTGACCATCCAGTTCCAGAACTCACTCGATCTCGCCTCGCTTGGGTCCAATCAGGATATCATCAAGCACTTGCTGGATGACGGTAACTTGAAGGTTGATCCGTAACCCTGTCTCGGGGCCGGGCTTGCCTGGCCCCTGTTTTTTCTCAAGGTGGATGGATAAGATAGCGGCCGTAGAAGAGAGGGTAATCATGCAGTCATTCAACTGGGTCGACATTGATGGCATCCGTTATAGCTGGGATGGACAGGGCAACATTACCTGCGCAGGCCAGTTTGGCTATCAGGCCTCGATCGCTGGTGATCGGCTGGATGGGATGGAGATAGAGAATGAGGCCGGTGATGTAGCGGGCTCGCTCTATGTTGACTTTGCAGCAGCCTCTATCACCTATGTGCCTGTTTTGGATACCGAGTCTGCCCATAACATGATTCTGGTTGGCCATGAGCAGGGTCAGCAGGAGTATCCGCTGGTCAGTTTTCACCCTCCGTTGTTACAAAGTTTGCTTGGGCCGTCTGATACCATCCCTTGGTCTGCGATGGAGGAGGCAAGTGGTGGCACCAATATCGGACAGGCGGTGCAAGGACACGTTCTGTCGTGGGACTCGTTCCATTTCGATGATGAGGTGTTGGTCTGTGGCGCGTCTCCTGCTCTGGATATGGCAAACCAGAGCCAGGATCCCGGCAGCATGGTCACCATTAGCCTCGATCTGACTAATCAGATACTGGATCAGCTCCCCCCCTTGCACGATATATGAATCCCGTAGCTGCACGGGCATAATGGCCTCAATCTTTCCGATTGAGGTTTTTTTCTATGTGGCGTCCCCTTCTTACTCTTTCCGCTCTGGTTGTCAGTGCTCCGCTGCTGGCGATTGAAGTGCCGCAAGCGCCCCATCTGGTGGTGAGTGGTTATGCCGAGCAGAAGACCGAACCCGATATGCTCACCCTCAATGTGGCGGTGAGTGCACTGGATAAGCAGGGCCTCAAGGCCAAGCAGCAGGTCGATACCAAGGTCGCAGCCTTTTTCAGCCAACTGGAAGGGCTGGGGATCAAGCGCAGCGATGTTGAGGCTGGCAACCTGATGGTCTCTCCGGAATATCAGTATGGCGAGAACAAGAAGCCGGTATTGCTGGGATACCGTGCCCAGCGGCAATTGGCGGTCAAACTCTATCAACTGGATAAATTGAGCCCCCTGATGGATACCGCCCTCAAAGCCGGGCTGGAGTCCGTATCCCAGATTGAGTACGGGTTGAAGTCGCCGCAGGTCATCAAGGAGCAGGCCCGTCTGAATGCCGTTGAGGATGCCAAAACCAAGGCTGAATCTCTGGCCAAGGCGTTCGGGATGAAGCTTGGCAAGGTCTACAGTGTGGAGTACCGCAATGCTTCGCCCATTACCGCCTACAGCCGCAACCTGAAGGTGGTGCAGGCCATGGCGATGGCTGCTCCCGCGCCGGATATGGCGGACAACAGCTATCAACAACAGCAGATCACGGTAAGTGATAATATCGAGGCTGTTTTCTTGCTGGAGTAATGCCCGTCGTTTAAGTCCAGTCATGAACAACCCCGCCATTTGCTGCGGGGTTTTTATTGCGCATCGATGCAGATATAAAAAAGCCGACGCTCGTGTTTACTAAATCGAGCATCGGCTTTTTGTTGTGCCGGGTTTATCAGGCGGTCACAGTATCAGCCTTGGTCGCTTCAGGTGCCGGGTTGCGGATGAGGTAATCAAACGCACCCAGTGCGGCGGTGGCGCCAGCACCCATGGAGATGATGATCTGCTTGAACGGTACCGTGGTGGCATCCCCTGCGGCGTAGACGCCGGGCAGGGAGGTCGCCCCTTTGGTATCGATCTCGATCTCGCCAAAGCGGGTCAGGGCTATCTCGCTCCCTTTCAGGAACTCGGTGTTCGGTACCAGACCGATCTGGACGAAGATGCCCGCTACCGCCAGGTGCTTGATCTCGCCGGTGGTGCGATCTTCGTAGTCCATACCGACCACCTTGCTGCCATCACCGATCACTTCGGTGGTGCGCGCGCTCATGATGATGTCGATATTGCTCATGGAGCGAGCCTTCTTCTGCAGCACTTCATCGGCACGCAGGGTGTCGGCGAACTCCACCACAGTCACATGCTCGACGATGCCAGCCAAGTCGATCGCTGCCTCGATGCCGGAGTTACCGCCACCGATCACAGCTACTCGCTTGCCCTTGAAGAAGGGACCATCGCAGTGCGGGCAGTAGGCCACGCCCTTGGTGCGGTACTCAAGCTCGCCCGGTACGTTCAGATCACGCCAGCGGGCACCGGTAGCCAGGATCACGGCGCGGCTCTTCAAAGTGGCGCCAGAGGCGAGATCCACATTCACATATCCATCTTTGCTGATGGCGGCGGCGCGCTGTTCAGTTATCACTTCCACGCCGTACTGTTTGACGTGCTGCTCCAGGCTGGCGGCCAGTTTGGGGCCTTCGGTGTAGGGCACGGAGATAAAGTTCTCGATACCGACGGTGTCCATCACCTGACCACCGAAACGCTCGGTAACGATGGCGGTGCGAATGCCTTTACGGGCGGCATAGATGGCCGCTGCGGCGCCAGCCGGGCCACCGCCCACCACCAGTACGTCGTAGGGATCTTTCTCATTCAGCTCGGCAGCCTTGCGCTCGGCGGCGCCGGTGTCGAGTTTGGCGACGATCTCTTCCAGCGAGATCCGGCCCTGGCTGAACGGTTGACCGTTCAGGTAGACATTCGGTACCGCCATGATTTGACGCTCATTGACCTCATTCTGGAACAGGGCGCCATCGATCATGGTGTGGGTGATACCGGGGTTCAGGGTCGCCATCAGGTTGAGGGCCTGTACTACGTCCGGGCAGTTGTGGCAGGAGAGGGAGATATAGGTCTCGAAGTGGAACTCACCCTTGAGATTGCGGATCTGCTCCTGCACGGCCGCATCGGCCTTGGAGGGGTGGCCGCCGCTTTGCAGCAGGGCGAGCACCAGAGAGGTAAATTCATGACCCATGGGGATGCCGGCAAAGTGAACGCGCGGGGCTTGGCCCTGCGGCGCGACACTCATGGAAGGCTTGCGAGCGGCAGTGCCAGAGGTCTGGGTGATCTTGGGGGACATCTCGGCGATCTCGCTGGCCAGTGCCAGCAGCTCTGCAGATTTGTCGCTGTCGTTACCGGACACGCTGATCTCGATGGGATTGACGATGTACTGCAGATAGGTGTTCAGCTGTTGTTTGAGGTTGGTATCCAACATGGTCGAATTCCTTCTTGTAATGGCGAGTTGGCATTAAATGTGAGTCGGTCTGCTTTCAGGCCTATTTGGCAATGCCGGAAAGCAGACCGGCCCTTATGCGGGCCGGTCTTGGAAGCGGGAGGCTTAGATCTTGCCTACCAGGTCCAGGGACGGGGCCAGAGTGGCTTCGCCTTCTTTCCATTTAGCCGGGCACACTTCACCCGGGTGGGAAGCAACGTACTGGGCCGCTTTGACTTTGCGCAGCAGTTCCAGTGCGTCACGGCCGATGCCGCCAGCGTTGATCTCGACGATCTGGATGATGCCCTGCGGGTCAATCACGAAGGTACCGCGGTCAGCCAGACCAGCTTCTTCGATCATCACGCCGAAGTTGCGGGTGATGGTACCAGTCGGGTCACCAATCATCGGGTACTGGATCTTCTGAATGGTGTCAGAAGTGTCGTGCCATGCTTTGTGAGTGAAGTGGGTATCGGTAGAGACAGAGTAGATCTCGACGCCCAGTTTCTGGAATTCAGCGTAGTTGTCAGCCAGGTCGCCCAGCTCGGTCGGGCAAACGAAGGTGAAGTCAGCCGGGTAGAAGAAGACCACGGACCACTTGCCTTTCAGGTCAGCGTCAGACACCTGAACGAATTTGCCATTGTGGTAGGCGGTAGCATTGAACGGCTTGATTTCAGTGTTGATGTAGGTAGACATGTAATTGCTCCTTGGTGATGTACATATGCCGGTCTGGTGTTGAAGAGTCTTGCCAGACGAGGCGCTTAACTTTCGATGGATTCATCATAGGGGCTTCCGCTAATCGATAAAAGCCGCAATTTTGAATCGCTTAAATCTACTTATTAGATAACTCACTATGGCTGTACCTAACATGAATATCTCTGGCCTACTGAGATAACTCCTTGTCGTGGTTCAATATCTGTGCGCTACATCGCCTTTTCAAGGCATAAGAAAGGGTGTGCAGAGCCACGATGACGCGATGAGATAAACGGTGGTGCAAAGATATGGAGCAAACAGATGGCGCAGGAGGTTGAGGCCGCTGCTCGCAGCGATGGAGTTGTGCTGACAAGGGGGAGAGCAGAAAACGCGGATAAAAAAATCCCGGCGCTATCGCAACGACAGGGCCGGGTCATCAAACAAGGAATGGCTATATAAACAAATGCTTTACAGCAAAGACTAACTACGGGGTGTGCAAACTTGCAGACATATGAGAGGAAGATAATGGGTGCACAATCCCTCGTCTCCCCCTCGGCAACTATTGCATGAGAGGGATGATAGTGTGACGCAGATCACAAGGCAAGTATTTGGTGTAATTTTTCAATCAAAATGAAAGTGTTTCATCATTTCAGCTTATTTTGACGGCTGAAAACGCTTTTATTGTAATTTAATTACAGCCAGATCTATCAAAAGTCGATAGGTGGTTCCTGCTCTTCCATCAATTCCAGCAGGTTGATGGCCACGGCAATGAAGTCCGACTCGGTGACAATGCCGATCAGCTTGCGTCCTTTGAGTACCGGCAGGCAGCCATATCTGTGTCGCTGCAGGTAAAGTGCCGCCTCCTTGATACCGGCGTGAGGATCTACGCTCGCCACTTGCCGTGTCATGATCTCGTCGAGTTGTACGCTGTCGGTAAATTCGGCTTCCCGCTCCGGGCTGATGAGCAGCAGCTTGGATTCCCGGGTGGCCAGGATATCGGTGAGGGTCACCAGCCCCAGCAGGTGGTGCTGCTCGTCGACGATGGGAATGTGGCGGATCCGCTCCTGCTGCATCAGGTCCATCGCCTGTTTGACACTGTTTGACGGACCCAGAGTGAAGGGATGTTCGGTCATGATTTCGGATAGGGTCATCATGGTGGGCCTCCTTGTGTATCTGCTTTCACCCTAGCCCAGCGCCCATTGGCAAAACATGATCAGGGTCAATACAGAACATTAAAGAATCATTAACCGGAGGTGTGTCTCAATATTGCTCGCTACCCCTTGTCTCTCTTGGGTTTTTGGTCTTTTGGGTTGCCTTGGAAGATGGGGATAACTAGACTAGCCGCCGATTCCCCCCGAGGTGAAAGATGCAAGTATCCGATTTTCATTTTGATCTGCCAGACGAGCTGATTGCCCGCTATCCGATGGCAGAGCGTACCGCCAGCCGCCTGTTGCAGCTCGATGGTCAAACTGGCGCCCTGCGCCACGGTCAATTTGTGGATGTGCTGGATCAGCTCAATCCGGGTGACCTGCTGGTATTCAATAACACCCGTGTCATTCCGGCGCGCATGTTTGGCCAGAAGGCCAGCGGCGGCAAGCTGGAGGTACTGGTCGAGCGCATTCTGGACGAGCACAGCGTGCTTGCCCATGTCCGTGCCTCCAAGGCGCCCAAGCCCGGCACCCGGATGATCATGGATGGTGGTGTGGAGGCAGAGATGCGCGCCCGCCACGACGCCCTGTTCGAGATCCACTTCCTCGACCCGCGTCCGGTGCTGGAGATTTTGGAGGCCATCGGCCACATGCCGCTGCCCCCCTATATCGACCGTCCCGACGAGGATGCCGACAAGGAGCGCTACCAGACCGTTTACAATCAAAAGCCGGGCGCCGTCGCGGCGCCGACCGCCGGCCTGCACTTTGATGAGCCGCTACTTGAGAAAATTCGGGCCAAAGGGGTTGAAACGGCCTTCGTCACCCTGCATGTAGGGGCGGGGACCTTCCAGCCGGTGCGGGTTGAGAAGATTGAAGATCACCATATGCACTCCGAGTATGCGGAAGTGCCGCAAGAGGTGGTGGATGCCATCGCGGCCACCCGTGCCCGTGGTGGCCGGGTGATTGCGGTGGGGACCACGTCGGTCCGTTCGCTGGAGAGCGCGGCCAAGGTCACCCTGGCACAGGGCAAACCGCTGGCGCCCTTCTTTAGTGACACCGACATCTTCATCTTCCCTGGCTATCAGTTTCAGATTGTCGATGCCATGGTCACCAACTTCCATCTGCCGGAGTCGACCCTGATCATGCTGGTCAGCGCCTTTGCCGGTTATGACAACGTGATGGCGGCCTATCAGGCAGCCGTGGCCGGGCAGTACCGTTTCTTCAGCTACGGGGACGCCATGTTCGTCACCCGTCGCCAGGTTGAAGCATAAGCTTCAGCTTATTTACCGGGCCGTGAGCGGCCCTCCTATTGTCAGACTGTTTATCTGACGCAGCCGAGGTAGCAATGAAATTTGAACTGAAAACCACCGACGGCCGTGCCCGTCGCGGTCAACTGGTCTTCGAACGTGGTGTGGTACAAACGCCGGCCTTTATGCCGGTCGGGACCTACGGCACCGTCAAGGGGATGACCCCTGAAGAAGTGCGTGAAACCGGCGCCCAGATCCTGCTGGGTAACACCTTCCACCTCTGGCTGCGCCCGGGTCAGGAAGTGATGCGTGCCCACGGCGATCTGCATGACTTCATGAACTGGCAGGGCCCGATCCTGACCGACTCCGGTGGTTTCCAGGTGTTCAGCTTGGGCCATATTCGCAAGATCACCGAAGCGGGCGTCCACTTCCGTCACCCCATCAATGGCGAGAAGATCTTCCTCGACCCCGAGAAGTCCATGGAGATCCAGTACGATCTGGGCTCCGACATCGTGATGATCTTCGACGAGTGCACCCCGTACCCGGCCACTTATGAAGAAGCGCGCAAGTCCATGGAGATGTCCCTGCGCTGGGGCAAGCGTTCCCGCGACAAGTTTGATGCGCTGGGCAACAAGAACGCCCTGTTCGGCATCATTCAGGGCTCGGTCTACGAAGATCTGCGTGATGTCTCCCTCAAGGGGCTGCTGGAGATCGGTTTCGACGGTTATGCGGTCGGTGGTCTGGCCGTGGGTGAACCCAAAGAGGACATGCACCGCATCCTCGAGCACGTCTGCCCGAAAATCCCGGCCGACAAGCCGCGCTACCTGATGGGGGTCGGCAAGCCGGAAGATCTGGTGGAAGGGGTGCGCCGTGGTATCGACATGTTCGACTGCGTCATGCCGACTCGCAACGCCCGCAACGGCCACCTGTTTACCACCGATGGCGTAGTGAAGATCCGCAACGCCCAGCACCGCAACGACACCAGCACCCTGGATGCCGAGTGCGATTGCTACACCTGCAAAAACTACAGCCGCAGCTACCTGCATCATCTGGACAAGTGCAACGAGATCCTCGGTGCCCGTCTGAATACGATTCATAACCTGCGTTATTACCAACGCGTGATGCAGGGTTTGCGGGACGCGATCGAGCAGGGTAAATTAGACGACTTTGTAACAGAGTTTTACCGTCGGCAAGGGAAGCCTGTGCCTCCGTTAGCTGAAAATGACGTTAAATAACAACAACATATAATTTTGTTTTTTTTAATCTACATCAATAAGAGGTTGTTAAATGAGCATTATCTCCAAGGCGTATGCAGAAGGCGCAGCACCGGGTGCACAGGGTGGTGGTATGGAAATGATCATCATGCTGGCCGTATTCGGCCTGATCTTCTACTTCATGATCTATCGTCCCCAGGCCAAGCGTGCCAAGGATCATCGCAATCTGATGAGCTCCTTGTCCAAGGGTGATGAAGTGCTCACTTCCGGTGGCCTGGTTGGCAAAATTGCCAAAGTGGCTGCAGACAGCGATTACCTGGTGATCGCCCTGAACGACCAGACTCAAGTCACCATCAAAAAGGACTTCGTCTCTGCCGTTCTGCCCAAGGGTTCTATCCAGTCCCTTTAATCTCCCAAGGAGCACAGCGTGTTGAATCGCTATCCGCTGTGGAAATACCTGATGGTGATCCTGGTGATCGCCATCGGTTTTCTATATGCAGCCCCCAATCTTTACGGCGAAGATCCGGCTTTGCAGGTTTCTGCCAGCCGTGGTGCCGAAGTCAAGCTAGATACTCTTGATCTGGTGAAAGAGACCCTTGAAGCGGCCAAGATCCCGGTCAAACATGCTGCATTCGAGCACGGTTTTATCCTGATCCGTTTCCAGAACACAGAAGACCAGCTGAAAGCGCGCGATATCGTTGCCAACAAGCTGGGTGACAACTTCATTACCGCACTCAACCTGGCACCTTCCACTCCCGCCTGGCTCGAAGCCATCGGTGCGGCGCCTCTGAAGCTGGGTCTTGATCTGCGCGGTGGTGTGCACTTCCTGATGGAAGTGGACATGGCCGAAGCACTGACCAAGCAGCAAGAGCAGATGGTGCAGGATTTTCGCACCGAGCTGCGCAACCAGAAGATCCGTTACTCCGGCGTGCGCCGGGTCGGTGATCTGGTGCAGGTGATCTTCCGTGACGAAGCCGATCAGGAACGCGCTGTTTCTCATCTGCGTCGTCAGAACCCTGATTTGACCTTCACTACCGAGCAGAAAGGGGATGAGTTCATCCTGCAGGCTGGTCTGAGCGAAGCCAAGATCAAGGAAGTGAAGAAGTACGCCCTCGAGCAGAACATCACCATCATCCGTAACCGGGTCAACGAACTGGGCGTGGCCGAGCCGCTGGTACAACAGCAAGGCGCCGAGCGCATTGTCGTTGAACTGCCCGGTATTCAGGATACCGCCCGCGCCAAGGAGATCCTGGGTGCAACCGCGACCCTGGAATTCCACATGGTCGATGAGACTGCCGACATCCAGGCTGCGGCCGATGGCCGTGTCCCGCCCAGCTCCAAGGTCTACAACGATCGCAATGGTCGTCCCGTGGTGCTGCAAAAGCGGGTGATCCTGACCGGTGACCACATCGTGGGTGCCCAGTCCGGTTTCGACGAGTACAGCCGTCCCCAGGTCAACATCAAGCTGGATGGCCAGGGTGGCAACAAGATGGCCAACTTTACCAAGGATAACGTCGGTAAAGGGATGGCGACCGTCTTCATCGAGTACAAGCCGGTCGGTCAACCGGGTCCGGATGGCAAGCGCAAGTTCCGCAAGCAGGAGGAGGTGATCAACGTCGCCACCATCCAGTCGCGTCTTGGCAGCCAGTTCCGTATCACAGGTATCGACAACGCCAACGAAGCCCACAACCTGGCGCTGCTGCTGCGTGCCGGTGCCCTGATCGCCCCGATCCAGATCGTGGAAGAGCGCACCATCGGCCCGAGCCTGGGTCAACAGAACATCGACAGCGGTATGGAAGCCATCGGCTGGGCCATGCTGGTGATCGTGCTGTTCATGGGGATCTACTACCGCGCGTTCGGCTGGGTTGCCAACCTGGCGCTCTGTATGAACCTGGTGTTGATTGTCGGCATCATGTCGATGATCCCGGGGGCCACGATGACATTGCCGGGTATCGCCGGTATCGTCTTGACGCTGGGTATGGCGGTGGATGCCAACGTACTGATCTACGAGCGTATTCGTGAAGAGATCCGCAACGGTCGCGGTGTTCAGCAAGCCATCCATCTGGGCTTTGATCGGGCATTCTCCACCATCGCCGACTCCAACGTCACCTCGCTGATCACCTGCGTGATCCTGTTCGGTATCGGCACCGGCGCAATCAAGGGCTTTGCCCTGACGCTGGGCATTGGTCTGACCGCCTCCATGTTTACTGCCATCACAGTTTCCCGTGCCATTATCAACCTGGCTTGGGGTGGACGGCGTATCGACAAGCTGCCCATCTGAGGATAGAGAGATGTTTCAGATTCTACATTTTGAAAAACCGATCCCGTTTATGCGCTATGCCAAGCCGGGTGTGGTTTTCTCTTCCGTGCTGATGGTGGTAGCCCTGTTCTTCCTGTTTGATCGGGGGCTGAACTGGGGTCTGGACTTTACCGGTGGTACCACCATCGAGGTGGGGTTCCAGCAGTCGGTGAGCCTGGACAAGATCCACGACGCTCTGGAAGAGCAGAAGATTGAAGGGGCAACCCTGCAACACTTTGGCTCCAGCCGTGACGTATTGTTCCGCCTGACTCCGGAAGAGGGTGTCAAGGTCGAACAGCAAGGTAATGAAGTGCTGGCGGCGGCCAAGCTGCTCGATGAGGGCGCTGTGCTCAAGCGGGTCGAGTTCGTCGGTCCTTCGGTGGGTGATGAACTGGCGACAGACGGTGCGCTGGCGATGCTGGCCTCCATCCTCTGTATCCTGGCCTACGTGGCAGTGCGTTTCGAATGGCGTCTGGCGTTGGGGGGCATTCTCTCCCTGGTACACGACGTGGTGATCACGCTGGGTGTCTTTGCCTACTTCCAGTACGAGTTCGACCTGACCGTACTGGCGGCGCTGATGACCCTGGTGGGTTACTCCCTTAACGATACTATCGTGGTGTTCGACCGCTTGCGGGAGAACTTCCGCAAGGTGCGTAAAGGGGATACCGAATACATTCTGGATCTCTCCATGACCGAGACCCTGAGTCGTACCATCATCACCTCCGGCCTCACCTTTATCGTGGTGCTGGCGCTGCTGCTCAAGGGCGGTGCACTGATCCACGGTTTTGCCGTGGCCATGGTGATCGGTGTGGCGTTCGGTACCTACTCCTCCATCTATGTGGCGAGTGCGTTTGCCATGTTCCTCGGCGTCAAGCGCGAGCACATGCTGCCCACCCAAGTAGAGAAAGAGGGTGCGGACCAACAGGAAATTCTGCCGTAACAGTGAAGAGCGCCTCATGGCGCTCTTTTCTTATCTCTGCGTGTTGTTTGCTGACGCACATGATTTAAACAACAGGAGTTTGTCATGCATCACAATCCCCGTTTTTTGGCGCTGGTTGACGGGATCCGCTCCCGCATCACCGAAACCGATGTTCACCAGATCAAGCGCTGGCAGGACGAAGGGCGCACGTTTCACCTGATCGACGTGCGGGAAGAGAGCGAGTGGGCCAGGGGCCATCTGCCCGGAGCCCGATATCTGGGTCGTGGCGTGATTGAGCGGGATATCGAGACCCAGTTCCCGGATCTCGAGACCGAGCTCTACCTCTATTGTGGTGGTGGTTTTCGCTCCATTCTGGCGGCGGACAACCTGCAACAGATGGGTTATCGCAAGGTGATCAGCGTCGACGGCGGCTTTCGCGGTTGGTGCGATGCCGGATACCCTGTCGAATCCTGATTTATTTGAGGTAGAGGGGCACAGCTACATGACAAAGCGGCAGTTGACCTTTACCATATGCGGGGTCAAGCGTAAGCGTCGGAGTGTTCATTGAACGTCAGGAAAGGGATTGGATACCTCCTCGGTATCCTGTTGTTGCTTCCCATGTGGGGTTGCAGCAGTAGCAGTCAGGTTAACACCCCCAAGGTTCCCAAGCCGCAGCCTGCTTCACTGGTGTTGGCGACCCCCCTGCAGGTCTCCTACCAGAGTGAGCTGGCGCTTGCCCGACTCGGGCAGATGCTCAGTGAAATGGAACTGACCACCGAGCAACGGGCAGAGTTGTTCTATGAACGTGCCGTGGTGTTTGATCGGGTTGGTCTGCGTTCCCTCGCGCGGCTCGATTTCAACCGTGCCCTGAGGGAGAAACCGGATTTCGCTGAAGCCTACAACTTCATCGGCGTCTATCTGGTACAGCAGCAGAATTACGACGAAGCCTATGATGCGTTCGATTCCGCCCTCGAACTGGCGCCGGACTATGACTATGCCTATCTCAACCGTGGCATCGCCCTCTATTACGGCAACCGTCCCGAACTGGCTGCGGCCGATATGAAGCGTTTCTACGAGGCGCAGCCGGAAGACCCCTATCGGGTGATCTGGCTCTATCTGGCCGAGCAGAAACTCGACCCGTCGGCCGCCATGAGCCGGATGCGCGAGCGTCTCAACAAGTACGATGACGATGCCTGGAACTGGGATCTGGTGCGCCTTTATACCGGCGAGATCAACGCTTCCCAGCTGATGGGCAACGTGGTGAAAGGGGTGAAGGATAACCGGGAGCTTGCCGAGCGCCTGTGTGAAACCTACTTCTATCTGGGCAAGTTCGAGCTGGGCAAAGGCAACCGCAAGGAAGCCATCAGCTACTTCAAGCTGGCCTTATCCAACAACGTCTATGACTTCATCGAGCACCGCTATGCGCTGCTGGAGCTGGAGTTGATGGCGCGCAAGCCCTTGCCGCCAGGTGCCCAGAGCGCTCGTAACAAGGGTGATCAGCCCTCCTGATCTACTGCCAGATAGTGGTAAAAAAGGCCTCGCGATGAGGCCTTTTTGTTGGGCAAATAGCGGGTTTACTCCACCAGGCTCATGCCGGGGATCTGACGCCAGTAGCCGTTGCAATCGCTTCCTTGCTGCAAGGAGAGGGGTGCCTGGCCCTGCCGGTTGGCTTTGAAGCGGGCCAGCATCTCCAGCGTCTCCATCCCTTGCGGCGAAAGCCTGACCACATCTACCAGACCTTCCATACCAGCCAGCTCGTTACCCAGGTTGTAGCAGTAACCGGACTGGGTCTGGATCCCGTTGAGATTGAACACCCGCTGCCCCTCGCGGCTGTTGGCCAGTCGTCCGGTGGGGTAGTTGATGCAGGCGAGCTCGCAGTTGTCCTTGGGCTTGTCGAGGGATCGGGCGGTGAAGCAGCGCGCCGAGTAGGCGAGCGGCAGATGGCCGTAGGCAAACACCTCCACCTCAAATTGGTCGCGCAGGGGGCCCAGATCCTGATTGAGCTGGATCAGCCAGTCACGGGAGAGCTCCACCGGCATGACCCAGCGTTTCATCCCCTGTTTGAGCAGCATGCGCAGCACATCGGCGTTATAGGCGTTGATGGCGGGACCACAGACGAAGGGGATCCCTGCCTCCCAGGCGAGTTGCACCGTACCGAGATCGTTGGCTTCGACCATCAGGTCGCCATTGTCGACCAGCCGCTTCACCTCCTTGAGCTCGGAAGGGGCGGAGATAAGGGCGAGGGTCGAGAGCACCACCTGCTTGTCGGAGCAGGCCATCTGACGGGCCAGCGCAATCCAGTCATCGACTGTGAGTTCGCGCCGCTTGCTGCAGACGGTCTCCCCCAGATAGATGATGTCGGCCTGACTGTCGGCAGCGGCATGGTAAAAGGCTTCGGTATCGGCTTTGGGCCAGTAGAAGAGCAGAGGCCCGAGAGAAAATTGCATGGGTGGACTCCTTATTGCCACTGACGATGGTAGGCGCCGAGGGTAGTCTGGCTACCTTCGGAGACGCGGGCGAGCTGGGCATCCCACTCAGCTTTGACCTGATAGGCCTCGGGATTGGCCTGATAGGCATCGATGGCCGCACGCCACACCCGGGTCACTTGCTCCACATAGGCGGGGCTGCGTTGGCGCCCTTCAATCTTGACCGACTGGATCCCGGTCTTGAACAGCTCGGGCAGGAGACCCAGGGTATTGAGACTGGTGGGCTCTTCCAGCGCGTGGTAGGTCTGGCCATCCACGTCGAAACGCCCCTTGCACAGGGTCGGGTAACCGGCATTTTCGCCCGGGCCATAGCGGTCGATCAGCACCTCGTTGAGTCGCGACTCGAGACCATTCGGGGTCTCTTCCCAACGGACGAACTTGGCCGGTGAGCAGGCGCCGACGGTGTTGGGACTCTCGCCAGTCATGTAGGAGGAGAGATAGCAGCGCCCCTCGGCCATGATGCAGAGGCTGCCAAAGGCGAACACCTCAAGGCCAACATCGGTCTCGCGGGCCAGCTGCTTGACCTGATGCATGGAGAGCACCCGGGGCAGCACCACCCGTGTGACATTGAATTGCTGCTGATAGAAGCGAATGGCGGCGGCATTGGTGGCGCTGGCCTGCACCGAGACATGGAGTTCCATCTCGGGGTAGTGGCGGCTGGCATATTCCAGCACAGCGAGATCGGCGATGATTAACGCATCGGCGCCGAGGGCCACCCCGCGATCAACCGCCTGTTTCCATCGAGTATCGGCCCCGGGATGGGCAAAGGTATTGATGGCAATATGCAGCTTGCGACCATGTTGATGCACATAATCTACCGCCTTCTCCAGTTTGCTGTCGGTAAAGTTGAGACCGGCAAAGTGGCGGGCATTGGTGTCATCCTTGAAACCGATATAAACGGCATCGGCCCCGTTATCCACGGCGGTTTTCAGTGCCGGCAAACTGCCTGCCGGACAGAGTAATTCCATTGGTACGCTCCGAGAGTGCATATGAAGGGCAAACGAGCCCTGATTGTATGCAGCCATGCACTCCCGCTTTTTGACCTGAGGCAGCTTTGTGTGGCTTTACCCTTCTTGAGGTAACCCTGCACAAGTTTGATTTCCAACAGGATCTTGACACTCTCCCTGTGTTTGAATGCGCAAAAAAGGGAGTCTATCGTGTTTCAACAACTGCAACGCCGCCTGGTCGAACAGGCTCCGCGCTTCTTGCGCCATCCCCTCAAGCTGGTTCCCTTCAATCTGCAAAAGCAGCTGATGGAGAGTTTGCTGGCCCGGGTTTTCAAAGAGGCTATCGAAGATGGCGATTTCGAGTTTCTGGCAGACAAGTGGCTGAAAGTCGAAGTCTCTGATCTGGAGCTGTGCTGGTTTATCAGTGAGCAGAATGGCCAGCTGGTGGTGGCTCGCGAGTGTGACAAGGCCGATGTCTGCTTCAGCGGTACCGCCAACGACCTGATCCTGATTGCCGGTCGCAAAGAGGATCCGGATTCGCTCTTTTTCCAGCGCAAGCTGAAGATAGAAGGGGATACCGAACTGGGCCTTGAGGTGAAAAACCTGATGGACAGTCTGGATCTCGATGGCTTGCCAAGCCTGATGAAGTATCCCCTGATGGATCTGGCGACGTTTATCGAACGGGCCCGCACCGAGTCAGCGCAGGCTTCGGTGCAGACGGCGCCGGGCGGGATCCCGTCTTAAGTGGACAATCACCCCATGGGCATGGCGACGATAATGGTGCCGTGCCCAGAGGCAACGACAGGCCCACAGACAGGGCACCAAGGCGATGAGTGCCGCAGGGGCGGGCAGCTGTGACATGGCTAGCCCCGCAGCCAGCCAGATGAAGGGCTGCGCTTCATACAGCCACTCCGGCTGTAGCCAGCGTTTGCTCGGAAAGATAATCAGATCGGTACGTCGGTAGCTGGAGCGCATCATCCAGGTCACCGCTCCGGCGATAAACAGTAAGGCGCCTGCAAACCAGAGCAGGGGCTGATCACTCAACGTAATAATGGCAATGGCTGCCAGCAGGTAGAGGCTGGGCAATCTTTCATAGATAAAGGGAGGAAGCATGGCGCGGTGTCTCCTGTGCCGTTTATCGGATATCCATCAAGTTTAGTCCCCCCCTCTCACTTCCCTCATGCTGGTTTGTTATACAAACGGGTGGTTTTGTTCTGAAATGGCTCGGCTTTTACGGTGCCAACATGGTGTTCTCTTATGTTACAATTGCGCGCCATTTTTGACTGAAGATTGACTGGGCATGTTGGATCAGATTCGTATCGTTTTGGTAAACACCTCTCATACCGGCAACATGGGGTCTGCGGCACGTGCCATGAAGACCATGGGGTTGACCCAGCTGGTATTGGTTGATCCGCAAGCCTTGCCGGATGACAATGCCTTCGCCCTGGCGGCTGGTGCCAGCGATGTGCTTGCCAATGCCCGTATCGTCCCGACACTGGACGACGCGATCGCCGATTGTGGTCTGGTGATTGGCACCAGCGCTCGTTCTCGAACCCTGAGCTGGCCCATGCTCGATCCCCGTGAGGCCGGCGAAAAGTCGATAGTCGAGGGGATGCAGCACCCGGTCGCGCTGGTGTTTGGCCGTGAACGCACCGGTCTCACCAACGACGAATTGCAAAAGTGCCACTACCACGTGGCCATTCCGGCCAATCCTGATTACAGCTCTCTCAATCTGGCCATGGCGGTGCAGACTCTCTGCTACGAAGTGCGGATGCGCTGGCTGCATGGGCAGGCCGCCGAGCCTGAAGACGAGATGGTCTATCCGAGTGCCGCCCAGCTGGAAGGGTTTTATCAGCACCTGGAACAAACCCTGATGAAGACCGGTTTTATTGCCGATGACCATCCGGGTCATGTGATGAGCAAGCTGCGTCGCCTGTTCAATCGGGCTCGGCCGGAAGCGGCTGAGCTCAACATTCTGCGCGGTATTCTGACCTCGGTGCAGAAAGCGCGCGTACCGGATTAATCCGACTGATTTACTCAACCATATACTTGACTGATTTGGTCGGGTATGTGACCATGTGCCCCATTAAATTGCTTCGCAAGACGGTAAGGCACATGAGACTGACTTCAAAAGGACGTTACGCTGTAACCGCCATGCTCGACGTGGCGCTGCATGCAGAGCAGGGGCCCGTCCCCCTTGCCGATATTTCCGAGCGCCAGGGCATCTCGTTGTCCTATCTCGAGCAGCTCTTTGCCCGCCTGCGCAAACATGGTCTGGTGAGCAGTGTGCGTGGCCCGGGCGGTGGTTATCGCCTCGGTTTGGCCCCAGGCGAGATTTCGGTTGGTCAGGTGATCACCGCGGTCGATGAGTCGGTCGATGCCACCAAGTGTCTCGGCAAGGGCGGTTGCCACGGCGGTACCCAGTGCCTGACTCACTCCCTGTGGCGCGACCTGAGTGAGCGGATTTCCAGCTTCCTCGGGGATATCACGCTGGCCGAGCTGGTACGCCAGGCCGATGTGCGCCGCATTGCCGGCAAGCAAGATGAACAAATGAAGACCGTGTTGTCCCTGGTTGATCGGGCAGAACACGGCGATGTGAGCTTGAAAGTCCAACTATAAACGTGCTTTCCACAGCGGGACTCTGTATGACCCGGACTGTGACGGAGAAAAACATGAAACTGCCTATTTACCTTGATTATTCGGCAACCTGTCCGGTGGACCCGCGTGTCGCAGAAAAAATGATGCAGTGTCTCACCATGGATGGCCTGTTCGGCAATCCGGCTTCCCGTTCTCACCGCTTTGGCTGGCAAGCCGAAGAGGCGGTGGATCTGGCCCGTAATCAAGTGGCAGATCTGATCGGTGCCGATCCCCGCGAGATCGTCTTCACTTCCGGTGCGACCGAATCCAATAACCTGGCCATCAAGGGTGTTGCCCACTTCTATGCCAGCAAGGGCAAGCACATCATCACCTCCAAGACCGAACACAAGGCGGTGCTCGATACCTGTCGCCAGCTGGAGCGTGAAGGGTTCGAGGTGACCTATCTTGAGCCGATGCCAAACGGCCTGTTCACTATCGAGATGATCGAGAATGCCATGCGTGATGACACCATCCTGGTCAGCATCATGCATGTGAACAACGAAATCGGCGTGGTTCAGAACATTGCCGCCATCGGCGAGTTGTGCCGTTCCCGCAAGATCCTGCTGCACGTGGATGCCGTTCAGAGTGTGGGCAAGATCCCGGTAGATGTGGAAGCACTGAAAGTGGACCTGCTCTCCGTCTCTGCGCACAAGGTGTATGGTCCGAAAGGGATCGGTGCACTGTTTGTTCGCCGCAAACCCCGCGTTCGTCTGGAAGCCCAGATGCACGGTGGCGGCCACGAGCGCGGCATGCGTTCCGGTACTCTGCCGACCCACCAGATCGTCGGGATGGGCGAAGCTTTCCGCATCGCCAAAGAAGAGATGGTGAGTGAAGGCGAGCGCATCTTGGCTCTGCGCCAGCGTCTGTGGAATGGCATCAAGGATATTGAAGCCGTCTACATCAATGGCGATCTGGAGCAACGTGTTCCGGGCAACCTCAACGTCAGCTTTGCCTATGTGGAAGGGGAATCCCTCATCATGGCGCTGAAAGATTTGGCGGTCTCTTCCGGCTCGGCCTGTACCTCCGCCAGCCTGGAACCTTCCTATGTGCTGCGCGCACTGGGTCTGAACGACGAGCTGGCACACAGCTCCATCCGTTTCAGCATGGGTCGCTTCACCACCGAGGAAGAGATTGACTACGCGGTCAAGCTTATTCGTGACTCCATCGGTCGTCTGCGCGAGATGTCCCCTCTGTGGGAGATGTACAAAGACGGCGTCGATCTGAACACGGTCGAATGGGCTCATCACTGATCTATCTGGTCAGTGAGCAACAGAATTAGCAGGAGTGAGATATGGCTTACAGTGAAAAAGTAATCGACCACTACGAGAATCCTCGCAACGTCGGTGGTTTCGACAAGAATGATCCCAGCGTTGCAACCGGCATGGTCGGAGCGCCCGCCTGTGGCGACGTGATGAAGCTGCAACTGAAGATCAGCGATGAAGGCATCATCGAAGATGCCAAGTTCAAGACCTACGGCTGCGGTTCCGCCATCGCCTCCAGCTCCCTGGTGACCGAATGGGTCAAGGGCAAGACCCTGGACGAAGCGGCTGGCATCAAGAACACAGATATCGCTGAAGAGTTGGCCCTGCCACCGGTGAAGATCCACTGCTCCATTCTGGCCGAGGACGCCATCAAGGCCGCCATCGCCGATTACAAGCAGAAGAAAGGTCTCTAAGCGTCGGAGAGCAGTATGGCTATTACCATGACAGATGCCGCCGCGGCACGGGTTTCCTCTTTTCTGGCTAACCGGGGCAAGGGCATTGGCCTGCGCCTCGGCGTCAAAACCACCGGCTGCTCCGGTCTGGCCTACGTGCTTGAGTTCGTTGATGAACTGACCGATGAGGATCAGGTGTTCGAGCAGCAGGGCGTAAAGATTATTGTCGATGCCAAGAGCCTGATCCATCTGGATGGCACCGAGCTGGATTTCGTCAAGGAGGGCCTCAACGAGGGCTTCCAGTTCAACAATCCCAACGCCAAAGGCGAGTGTGGTTGCGGCGAAAGTTTCAGTGTCTGAGATGTTTGACGTCAATGATCCTTCGTCTGTGGTTGAGCGGGTCGCCCATGACCCGTTCAACCACATCTCATTTGCTAGGGGCGAGTGAGGTTGTGGCGAACGTTTCCAAGAGGTTTGCATGAATCATTTCGAGCTGTTTGGGCTGGTTGAAGGCTTCGAGCTCGATACCCGTCAGTTGGCTGATACCTACCGCCAGCTGCAAACCCAATTCCATCCTGATCGTTTTGCCACCGCCCCCGAACGGGAGCAGCTGGCTGCGGTGCAACGTGCCGCCCAGATCAACGAAGCATTCACCATCCTCAAGGCGCCGCTGCGCCGTGCAGAATATCTGCTCTCCCTGCGTGGCACCGATATCCGTGGTGAACAGCAGACTCTGCAAGATACCGCGTTTCTGATGCAGCAGCTGGAGTGGCGCGAGCGTCTGGCCGATCTGAAAGATGACGCAGACCCTGAGCGCGCCATCAAGGATTTTCGCAGCGAGATCAGGCATGATCACCAGATGTTGATGCAGCAGCTGACCGAGTCTCTTGCCGCCGGCAAAGATCTCGTTGCCGCTGATTGCGTTCGCAAGCTCAAGTTTGTCGACAAGCTCCTCGAAGAGCTGGAACGATTCGAAGACTCGCTTCTCGAGTCTTGATCCTTTAACGCTGGAAGTTTCATTACCCATGGCATTACTGCAAATCGCCGAACCCGGCCAGAGCGCTGTTCCTCATCAGCACAAACGTGCCGTCGGCATCGATCTCGGCACCACCAACTCTCTCGTCGCTGCGGTTCGCAGTGGTCACGCCGATACCCTTTGCGATGAGCAAGGGCGCGACCTGCTTCCCTCAGTGGTGCACTATCAAAGCGACGCCATTCGAGTGGGGATTGATGCCAAGCGCGAAGCGGCGCTCGATCCTCACAACACCATCGTTTCGGTCAAACGGATGATGGGCAAGGCGCTGGCCGATATCGATACCCGCCAGCAGCCTTACCAGTTTGTTGCCGCCGACAATGGCATGCCGCAACTGCAAACCCGTCAGGGGCTGGTCAATCCGGTGCAGGTCTCGGCCGAAATTCTCAAAAAGCTGGCCGAGCGTGGCGCCCAGACACTCGGGGGCGATCTCGATGGCGTGGTCATTACCGTGCCCGCCTATTTCGATGATGCCCAGCGTCAGGGCACCAAGGATGCGGCCCGTCTGGCCGGTCTGCACGTGCTGCGGCTGCTCAACGAGCCGACTGCGGCCGCGATTGCCTATGGCCTCGACTCCGGTCAGGAAGGGGTGATTGCGGTCTACGATCTGGGGGGCGGTACCTTCGATATCTCCATTCTGCGGCTGCATCGCGGTGTGTTTGAAGTGATGGCGACCGGCGGCGATTCCGCCCTCGGCGGCGATGATTTTGATCACCTGCTGGCGGACTGGATCAAGGAGCAGGCGGGCCTCTCCGGTGAGCTGGATGCCCATCTGCAGCGCGAGCTGCTGGATGTGGCCGCTGCCGTCAAACATGGCCTGACCGATGCCGAGCAGGTGGCGTGCACCTTTGCTGGCTGGCAGGGTTCAGTGAGCCGCAGCCAGTTTGATGAACTCATCACCCCGCTGGTGAAACGGACCTTGCTGGCCTGCCGCCGCGCCCTGCGCGATGCGGGCCTTGAGCAGGTGGAAGTGCTGGAAGTGGTGATGGTCGGTGGCTCCACCCGGGTGCCGCTGGTGCGTGAACTGGTGGGCGAGTTCTTCCAGCGCACGCCGCTGACCAGTATCGATCCGGATAAAGTGGTCGCCATTGGCGCCGCTATCCAGGCCGATATCCTGGTGGGCAACAAGCCCGATGCCGAGATGCTGCTGCTGGACGTTATCCCCTTGTCGCTGGGTCTGGAGACCATGGGTGGCCTCGCCGAGAAGGTGATCCCGCGCAACACCACCATCCCGGTTGCCCGCGCCCAGGAGTTCACCACCTTCAAGGATGGTCAGACCGCCATGGCCATTCACGTGGTACAGGGTGAACGCGAGTTGGTGGCCGATTGCCGCTCCCTGGCCCGCTTTACCCTGACCGGTATTCCGCCGATGGCAGCCGGCGCCGCCCATATTCGCGTCACCTTCCAGGTGGATGCGGATGGTCTGCTCTCGGTCAGCGCCATGGAGAAATCCTCCGGCGTGCAGGCCGAGATCCAGGTCAAGCCCTCTTACGGGCTGGCGGAGCAGGATATCCTCAACATGCTGAGTGCCTCCATCGAGAACGCCCAGCAGGATATGGATGCCCGCATGCTGGCCGAGCAGCAGGTTGAAGCTGACCGGGTGGTCGAGAGTCTCAATGCCGCGCTGGCTGCTGATGGCGATGCCCTGCTCAATGCTGCCGAGCGTGCCGAGATTGATGCCGCCATCGCCCATCTGCTGACCATGCGCAACAGCGGTGCAACCCATCAAATCAAAGAAGCCATTGAGGCAGCAGATGCTGTCAGTGGCGAGTTTGCAGCCCGCCGGATGGACGCCTCCATCCGCAAGGTGCTGACCGGACAAAACGTCAACAAGGTGTAATATGCCAAAACTGATCATTCTTCCTCATCCCGTACTCTGTCCGGATGGCGCCGCCCTCGAGGGGCAAAGCGGCGAGACCATTCTGGATGTGGCGCTGCGCAACGGTATCGAAATCGAGCACGCCTGCGAGAAATCCTGTGCCTGCACCACCTGCCACTGCGTGGTGCGCGAGGGCTTTGACTCGCTCGAGCCAAGTGACGAGCTGGAAGACGACATGCTGGACAAGGCGTGGGGGTTGGAGCCGGAATCGCGCCTCAGCTGCCAGGCAAAACTGGCGGACGAGGATCTGGTGGTGGAATTGCCTAAGTACACCCTGAACCTTGCCTCTGAACGCCATTAATTACACATGAGTGAATTGCACGTGCAGCATCCTGTGGTGCTTCAGTGATATGGTGGAAGGCCGTGACCCTCGGGGGCACGGCCTTTTTTGTATTCGTTATTCTCTCTTTGCCAATAAGCTCTTTGCCCATAAAGAGTGCTTATACATAGTGCCAGTAAAAAGGAAGCAAACACGATGGCTGACATGATGAAGGTAGCGTTATCCACCCAGGCTGCGGCCGCTTATTGGGGCGAGGGCGCCCAGCTCAGTTTCAATGGCGACGAGGCACTGATCCATCTTGGTGCCGCCGGTCAGGAGAAGGATGTTCTGCGTACCGTTCAGCGCGCCGCCCGTCGCCTCGAATCGAGCGGGATCAAGCGGGTGATGCTGGTCGGTGAAGGCTGGGATCTGGAGCGTCGCTACGCGTTCGCCCAGGGGTTCTACGCCGCCAAGGGTGCGCGTGAACTGGATTTTGGCCAGCAGAGCGACGGGGATGCCCGTGAACTGGATGCGCTGCTCAAGGCAGCTCGCTGGGGACGTGACATCACCAATGGCTGTCCGGAAGAGATCTACCCCATGAGTCTGGCGGAATCGGCCCTGTTGCTCATTCGTGGTCTGGCCGGGGATCAGGTTACAGCTCGCATCACCGCCGGTGAAGCGCTGCGCGAGTCCGGCCATATCGGGATCTGGTCGGTTGGCCGTGGCAGTGAGCGCGAGCCTGTGCTGCTGGAGCTCGACTATAACCCGACCGGGGATCGCAATGCACCCGTGGTGGCGGCGCTGGTGGGCAAGGGGATCACTTTTGATTCCGGTGGCTACTCCATGAAGTCCTCTGACAACATGCTGCCGATGAAGTCCGATATGGGCGGCGCGGCCATGGTGACCGGCGCGCTGGCGCTGGCTATCAGCCGCGGTCTGAACCAGCGGGTGAAGCTCATTCTCTGCTGCGCCGAGAACCTGGTCTCCGGCCACGCCTTCAAACTGGGCGACATCCTCACCTACAAGAATGGGGTTTCGGTCGAGATCCAGAACACCGATGCGGAAGGTCGTCTGGTGCTGGCCGATGGCCTGATGGCGGCCTCCGACAGCGGTGCGGCTTATATCCTTGACGCAGCCACCCTGACCGGCGCCGCCAAGATGGCGCTGGGGCGCGATTATAATGCGGTGTTTGCCCTCGATGAGACCGAACAGCAGCGTGCGCTGGCCGCCGCCAAGGTGGAAAACGAGCAGGCGTGGGCACTGCCGCTGGAGCCCTGGCATGCCAGCCAGCTCACCTCGGCCTTTGCCGATCTGGGCAACGTCGCCTCGGCAGAAGGCACGGCCGGTGCCACCACGGCTGCTGCGTTCCTCTCCCGCTTCGTGCGCGATGAGGGCAAGGGCTGGGTGCACCTGGATCTGTCGGCCTCTTATCAGAAATCGGGCAACGATCTGTGGGCGACCGGCGCCAAGGGCCACGGTCTGCGCACAATCGCACGCTGGCTGCAGGAGGTGACCGCATGAATGTCTGGTTAAGTCGTGAATTTGCATCGGCCGAGTGGGGGGAGGGTGCGCTGCTCTCTCACCGTGCCGACGGCATGGTGATCCATCTGGTGACGGCCAATCCGCTGCTCGATATCCAGCAGGCGGCCCGTCGCCTCTGCCAGCAGGGGATCCAGAAAGTGACCCTGGCTGGTCACTGGGAGCGTGAACAGCAGTGGGCTTTTGCCCAAGGGCTGCAAACCCCCAAGGCGGAGGTGCAACTGCAGTGGGCCATGTCCTCGGAAGAGGACAGAGAGGAGCTGGAAGCGCGTTGGCTCTGCGGCCGCTGGGTGCGCGAGATGACCAATGCCACCCCGGAGCAGTTGGGCCCGCTGGAGCTGGCGGTGGAAGCGGCCTCTTTTATTACCGAGCTGGCGCCGGACAAGGTGAGTCATCGCATTTTGAAAGGCGAAGCGCTGCAACAGGCGGGCTGGGTCGGTCTCTATCAGGTGGGCCGCGGCAGTGCGCGCGAACCGGTATTGCTGGAGCTCGACTTCAACCCGGGGCGTGACCCCAAGGCGCCGGTGGCGGCAGCGCTGGTGGGCAAGGGGATCACCTTTGACTCCGGCGGCTACTCCATGAAGAGCTCCGAGGGGATGCTCACCATGAAGTGCGACATGGGGGGCGCGGCGATGGTCACCGGTGCGCTGGCGCTGGCTATGCTGCGCGGGCTCGACAAGCGGGTGAAGCTGATCCTCTGCTGCGCCGAGAACCTGGTCTCCGGCCACGCCTACAAGTTGGGGGATATCCTCACCTACAAGAATGGCACCACGGTCGAGATTGTGAATACCGACGCTGAGGGGCGGCTGGTGCTGGCCGACGGCCTGCAACTGGCGAGCGAGTCCGGCGCACCGCTGATCATCGATGCCGCAACCCTGACTGGCGCAGCCGTGATGGCGCTGGGTGGGCGCTACAATGCTCTGTTCGGCCTCGATAAAGGGCTGGTAAGCCGGGCCATGACTTATGCCGATGCCGAGCATGAGCCAGCCTGGCCGCTGCCGCTGGAGCCCTGGCACCGCCAGCAGTGCCCTTCCCATTACGCCGACACGGCCAACAGCCGTCCGGTGAAGGGGGGCGGGCCGGGTGGCGCCTCCAACGCGGCGGGTTTCCTCTCCCGTTTCGTTGCCAACGAAGGGATGGGCTGGTTGCATATCGATCTGGCCGCCTGCTTCAGTGACAACGGCGATGCTCTCTGGGCGCCGGGGGCCAATACCTTGGGGATGCGCACCATAGCGCGGGCCCTGCTGGCTGAAGCCAAATAGGCGAGACAAGGCACCTTCGGGTGCCTTTTTCATGCTGTTCGAATTGTGAACAAAAGATGGGGTTTTGGCGGCTTAAGGTAACTATCGTGCGCAAGCGCACATATTTTCCGGCTCTGCTCGGTCAAGATGAGTGTGGATGTTGATTGCGAGGGAGTGATGTTTAATAAAAAGTTGCTTGTTTGTGTGTTTTTCCGGTTTTTGTTTACGTATAATCGCCAGCGAACATGGATTCTAACAATAAAACTCTGTAGTTAAGGAAAGATATCAATGGCCATCGAACGTACCTTCTCTATCGTCAAACCGGATGCTGTCAGCAAGAACCTGATCGGTGCCATCTATAGCCGTTTCGAAAGCGCAGGCTTGAAAGTGGTGGCATCCAAAATGCTGCACATGAGCAGTGAACAGGCTGCCGGTTTCTATGCCGAGCATCAGGGCAAGCCTTTTTATGACAATCTGGTCAGCTTCATGACCTCTGGCCCTGTCATGGTGCAGGTGCTGGAAGGGGAAGACGCCATCCGTCGCAATCGCGAGATCATGGGTGCTACCAACCCGAAAGAGGCGCTGGCTGGTACCTTGCGTGCCTGTTATGCCGAGAGCATCGATCGCAACGCAGTACATGGCTCCGATGCACCGGCATCCGCTGCCCGCGAAATTGCCTACTTCTTCTCTGACAACGAGATCTGCCCGCGCGGCTGATTTACGTGGATGATGACCCAAGGGAGCCTCGGCTCCCTTTGTTGTTTTCGCCGTTTACGCAATATCCCTCTATTCTCCAGGTGGAAAGCCAGACCCATTATTTGTACAATGCCGCCCCCTGACGTCGTCAGCCAATAATTGATGAAGTGTTTGAACTGAGGCCATTGATGAGCGAAACAAAAATCAACCTGCTGGATCTTGATCGGGATGCCATGCGTGCCTTTTTCGTCGAACTGGGCGAGAAGCCATTCCGGGCAGATCAGGTCATGAAGTGGATCTATCACTTTGGGTGTGATGATTTCGATCAGATGACCAACGTCAACAAGGTGCTCAAAGAGCGCCTCAAGGCGATCGCCGAGATCAAGGCGCCCGAGATCAGCCGCGAGCAGCGCTCTGCCGATGGCACCATCAAGTGGGCCCTGCAGGTGGGCGATCAGGAGGTCGAGACCGTCTACATCCCGGAAGATGACCGCGCGACCCTCTGCGTCTCCTCTCAAGTTGGCTGTGCGCTGGAGTGCAAGTTCTGCTCTACCGCCCAACAAGGCTTCAACCGCAACCTGAAAGTCTCCGAGATCATCGGTCAGGTGTGGCGTGCGGCCCGCGTGGTCGGTGGCAAGCGTCCCATCACCAACGTGGTGATGATGGGGATGGGCGAGCCGCTGCTCAACCTCGCCAATGTGGTGCCCGCCATGCGTCTGATGATGGATGACTACGGCTTTGGCATCTCCAAGCGCCGGGTGACCATCTCCACCTCTGGCGTGGTACCTGCGCTGGACAAGCTGGGTGACCAGATCGACGTGGCGCTGGCTATCTCCCTGCACGCCCCGAACGACAAGCTGCGTTCAGAGATCATGCCGATCAACGACAAATACAACATCGAGGAGTTCCTCGCCGGTGTCCGTCGTTACCTGGCCAAATCCAATGCCAACGGTGGCCGGGTGACCGTCGAATATGTGCTGCTCGATCATATCAATGACGATATGCAGCATGCGCACGAGCTGGCCAAAGTGCTCAAGGACACGCCGAGCAAGATCAATCTGATCCCGTTCAACCCCTTCCCGGGCAACCCTTACGGCAAGCCGAGCAACAGCCGTATCGATCGCTTCTCCAAGGTGCTGATGGAGTACGGTTTCACCGTGATTGTCCGCAAGACCCGTGGTGATGACATCGATGCCGCCTGTGGTCAGCTGGTGGGTGACGTGATTGACCGTACCAAGCGAACTATCAAAAATCGGATGCAACAGGATGGGATTTCCGTCAAAATGGTTTAAATGCTAAGCCATTGTATAGACAGGGAATGGATACACGTACATTGATCGTAGTGGCAGCGCTCTGCGCGCTGCCAGGCTGTGTGACCGAGACCACTTACGCTGGCCAGAACTCGACCCAGCGTGAAGTGGGTCCTGACCTCAAGGCGGCTGCCCAAACCCGCCTTGACCTGGGTATCCAGTACCTGCGTCAGGGCAATGCCGAGCAGGCCAAGTTCAATCTTGACCGCGCCCTCCAGTATGACCCCTCCAACCCCCAGATCCAGATCGGTTTTGCCTACTTTTACCAGAAGGTAGGAGATTTCAAGGCAGCCGAGACCCATTACAAGAACGCCCTTGCCATGGATCCGTCCAATGCTGACGCAATGAACAACTATGGTGCCTTCCTCTGTGATCGCGGCAGGTATGCCGAGGCAGATCAGGCGTTCAACCAGGCTGTTATTCAGCCAGGCTACGTAAAAATTGCTGATACCTATGAAAATGCGGCACTTTGTGCGCTGCAAAATCGCAGAAATGATAAAGCAGGCGAGTACTATCGCCTGGCCTTGGGGTATAATCCCCGCAATCCAGGGTTATTGCTGGACTTGGCCGAGCTTTCCATGAAAGATGGCAAGCTGCCTGATGTGCAGTCCTACCTCGCCCGTTTTGCCGATGTGTCAGACGAGAACGAGGAGAGTCTCTGGTTGAGACTTCGGCTGGCACAGGCGATGGACAAGCCGGCATTACTTCACCAATTCGGGACTGAGCTGGTAAGGCAATATCCCACTTCGCAACAAGCCAAGCGTTATTTAGCCAATGACTATTGAACAGCAACACGATTTCCAAGACGACTCCCAGGCAGTAGGCCCAGGCCAATTGCTGCGCAACGCCCGTGAACAGCTTGGCTGGACACGAGAACAGGTTGCGTCCCGCATTCACCTTCGTCTGACCCTGATCGCCGCTATCGAATCGGATACCTACGACAAGCACACCTCCCATACCTTTATTCGGGGCTATCTGCGTACCTATGCCAAGCTGGTCGGGATCCCCGACGAGACCATTCTGGCCGCTTACGACAAGCTGGGTCTGACTCCTCCCGACAATATCGACATGCAGAGCTTCTCCCGTCGCTCCCGCCAGCAAGCCAACGACAGTCGGCTCAAGGTGGTGACCTGGCTGGTGATCCTGGTGTTGATTGCGCTCTCGGTCGCCTGGTGGTGGCAGAGTACTTCACGCCGCTCCGCCGGTGATGAAGCGCTGGCAGCCACCGAGATGAGTGCAACTAGTTCGACTCCGGCTGAACCTGCTATCACGCCGCCCGATGCGATCAATACCGCTCCGGTGGAAGGCGCTGCCATCGCACCGGCCGCCACGGACGTGGCTGCCCCTGCGGTGGTCTCCGATGCGACGGCTACCCTGGCGCCTGCTTCTGCGGCTGTTGCCCCGACCGATGTCAGTGCGGCTGTCGGCACTGCGACCGATGCTGCAGTATCCGGCGCCAATGGCACCGAATCTGAAGAGGCTGTCGTTGATCCGGCGACTGCGCCGCAACTGAAGATGAGCTTCACTGCCGATTGCTGGCTGGATGTGAAGGATGCCAACGGCAAGACCCTGTTTAGTGGTCTGAAGAAGGCCAACGACGAGCTGGTGCTGGAAGGCGCCGAGCCCCTGAAGTTCATCATTGGCGCGCCCATGGCCGTCAAGCTTGACTACAAGGGTCAGTCGTTTGATATGAGCCGTTACAACAACGGTCGTACAGCCCGCTTCTCACTGCCGCAGGAGTAATCTGTTTCCCATGTCTTCTCACGAATCACCCATCATTCGTCGTAAATCCAGACAGATCATGGTTGGTAATGTACCGGTTGGGGGCGATGCCCCCATTACCGTGCAGACCATGACCAACACCAAGACCACAGATGTCGCCGCCACTGTCGAGCAGATCCAGCGGATCGAGCGGGTTGGTGCCGATATCGTCCGGGTTTCCGTGCCCACCATGGAAGCGGCGGAAGCCTTCCGGCTCATCAAACAGCAGACCCGCATCCCCATCGTTGCCGATATCCATTTTGACTATCGCATCGCCCTGAAAGTGGCCGAGTATGGCGCTGACTGCCTGCGCATCAATCCGGGCAACATCGGCAACGAGCAGCGGGTGCGCTCGGTGGTCGATTGCGCGCGCGACCTCAATATCCCGATCCGTATCGGGGTCAATGGCGGGTCGCTGGAGAAAGATATTCAGGAGAAGTACGGCGAGCCGACCCCCGAAGCGCTGGTGGAGTCCGCCATGCGTCACGTGGACTACCTCGATCGCCTCGATTTCCAGGACTTCAAGGTGAGTGTCAAGGCCTCTGATGTGTTCCTGGCCGTCGGTGCCTATCGCCTGCTGGCCAAGCAGATCGAGCAGCCGCTGCACCTTGGCATCACCGAAGCGGGCGGTTTCCGTGCCGGCGCGGTGAAGTCTGCCATCGGTCTGGGCATGCTGCTCACCGACGGCATCGGCGATACCCTGCGTATCTCGCTGGCGGCGGATCCTGTGGAGGAGGTGAAGGTCGGTTTCGATATCCTCAAATCCCTGCGTATTCGCTCCCGTGGCATCAACTTTATCGCTTGCCCATCCTGCTCACGGCAGGAGTTCGATGTGATCGCCACCGTCAATGCGCTGGAAGAGCGGCTCGAAGATATCATCACCCCGATGGATGTCTCCATCATCGGTTGCGTGGTGAATGGCCCGGGCGAAGCACTCGTCTCCGATCTTGGTCTGGCGGGTGCCGCCAACAAGAGTGCCTTCTATGAGGGGGGCCAGCGGGTCGATCGGCTCGACAACAAGGATCTCATTCCAACTCTGGAGCGCCGCATTCGCGCCCGCGCCGCCATGCTGGATCCCGCCAACCGGATCCCGATGGACAAGGAGTGAGCGAAACAGGGCCACATTGGGTGGCCCTTTTTCCAGGTGACTGATTTTAAATCCCGCATCCGGATTCCCTGATTTTACCTTGGGGGGGAAAATCCCTATAATGCGGCCAAATTTTACCTCTTTTTCTCGAGTATCAACGTGGCAAAACAGATCCAAGCTATTCGCGGTATGAATGATTGCCTGCCGGAGCAGAGCCCGGTATGGCAGAAGGTTGAACAGATCCTGCGCCAGGTCGTTGCCAGCTATGGCTACAGCGAAGTGCGCATGCCGATTGTCGAGCAGACTCATCTGTTCAAGCGCGCCATCGGTGAAGTGACCGACGTGGTCGAAAAAGAGATGTACACCTTTGAAGATCGCAACGGCGACAGCCTGAGCCTGCGTCCGGAAGGGACCGCCAGCTGCGTCCGTGCCGGTATCGAACACGGTCTGCTCTACAACCAGGAACGCCGGATGTGGTACATGGGCCCCATGTTCCGTCACGAGCGTCCCCAGAAGGGCCGTTATCGCCAGTTCCACCAGTTCGGTGTCGAGCTGTTTGGCATCAACGGGCCGGACATTGACGCTGAGCTGATCATGCTGACCCACCGTCTGTGGCGTCTGTTTGGCATCAGCGAGCATGTCACCCTGCAGCTCAACACCTTGGGTCAGAGCGCCGAGCGTGCCGCTTACCGCGATGCGCTGGTGGCCTATCTGGAGCAGTACAAGGAGCAGCTGGACGAAGAGAGCCAGCGCCGCATGTACAGCAACCCGCTGCGGGTGCTCGACTCCAAGGATGAAAAGGTGCAGGCCATTTTGGCGGGTGCCCCGCGTCTGTTCGACCATCTGGGCGAAGAGAGCCTGGCCCACTTCGAGGGGCTCAAGCGCCTGCTCGAGTCTGCCGGTATCAAATACGAAGTGAACGAGCGTCTGGTGCGTGGTCTTGACTACTACAACCTGACCGTGTTCGAGTGGGTCACCAGCAGTCTGGGTGCCCAGGGCACCGTCTGTGCCGGTGGCCGCTACGATGGTCTGGTAGAGCAGCTGGGCGGTCAACCGACCCCGGCCGTGGGCTTTGCCATGGGCATGGAGCGTCTGGTGCTGATGCTGGAGACTCTCGAGCTCAACGCCGATATCCGCCCGGCAGTGGATGTTTATCTGGCGATGGTGGGCGAGGGGACCGAACAGGCTGGCTTCCAGCTGGCCGAGCGTCTGCGCGATGCCCTGCCGGATCTGCGCCTCATGAGCCACTGCGGTGGTGGCAACTTCAAGAAACAACTCAAACGTGCCGACAAGAGCGGCGCGGCAATCGCCCTGATCCTTGGTGAGACCGAGGTGCAAAACGGGGAGATCACTATCAAATATCTGCGTGGTCAGGCCGAGCAACAGACCGTCAAGGTTGACGCCGCCATTGCCCTGCTGGCAGCCAAAGGAGAGTAAGCTGTGGAAGTCTATACCACCGAAGAACAACAGGTTGAGGTTATCAAGGAGTGGTGGAAAGAGAACGGAACCTCGGTGATTGCCGGGACCGTGATCGGTCTGGTCGGTCTGTTCGGCTGGCGCTATTACAACCAGCACCAGCAAGAGACCATGGAGGCATCCTCCCACTCTTACAACCAGGTGATTGAGCAGCTTGCCAAGGGCGATACCGCCGGTTTCGAGCAGGCACAGCAGTTTGTCACTGCCAACAAGGGTGACTCCTACGGTGAACTGGCCGCGTTGCAACTGGCTGCCGCTGCCGTCAAGGCGGGCAAGCTGGATCTGGCTGCCGAGCAGCTGGAGCTGGTGGCGACCACGGGTGACGAGAGCATTCGTCCCATCGCGGCGCTGCGTCTGGCCCGTGTGCTGAATGATCAGGGCAAGGCAGATGAAGCGCTGGCCAAGCTGGCGACCATCCAGAATGAGGCCTTCAAGGCGCAGGTAGCCGAAGCCCGTGGTGATGTGCTGCAAAAGCAGGGCAAGACCGAAGAGGCTCGTGATGCCTATCAGGCGGCGGCGGATGCCGGCGGCCTGCAGGGTAGCGCCGAGCTCAAGCTGAAAATGGACGATCTGGCCCTGCCGGCCGTTGCGACTGGTGAGGCACCGGATGCGTAATCTATTCAAGATGGTGGCGCTGGGGGCTGCGGTCTCCTTCGCTCTGCAGGGGTGCTCCCTGTTCAGTTCCGAAGAGGATCTCAACCCGATGGCGCCGCTGCCCAAGGTTGAATCTGCCTTCACTGCCGACACCGCATGGTCATCTACTGTGGGTGATGGTATCGGTGACTTCTACTCCCAGCTCAAGCCGGTGGTGGAAGAGGATCGCATCTACGCGGCGGCCCGCGACGGCGATGTCAGCGCCTTTGACCGTGCCAGTGGCGATCGCCTCTGGAGTGTCGATCTGGCCGACCTGCCGGTCAACGCCGACAAGCGCAGCGCCCGCCTTTCCGGCGGCCTGGTTTCCCGTTACGGCAAGCTGTTCCTCGGTTCCGAGAACGGGGTGGTCTACGCCCTTAACGAAGAGAACGGTGAAGTGCTGTGGCAGACCAATGTGCCCGGCGAAGTGGTGGCAAGCCCCGCGGTGGAAGATGGCCGCGTGGTGGTGTTGACCACCTCCGGTCGCTTGATCGCCCTCGACACTGATGAAGGCAAGTTGCAGTGGTCGCTCTCCGAAGAGCAGCCGCCGCTGACCCTGCGCAGTGCCGGTGCACCGGTGATCACCAACGGCGCCGTGATTTACGGTCGTGCCGATGGCAAGGTGGGCATCGCCCTGCTGAGCAACGGCCAGCCGGTGCGCCAGTCTAAGGTGGCTGATCCGCGCGGTGCCACCGAGCTGGACCGCATGGTTGACGTCGATGCCAGCCCGCTGATCGCCGGTGATGAGCTCTACGCCATCGCCTACAACGGTCAGCTGATGGCGCGCAAGCTGATGACCGGCGATGAAGTGTGGAAGCGCAAGTATTCCGGCTATCGCGATCTGGCGATGACCGGCAATGCCATCGTGCTGACCGACAGTCGCAGCCACCTGTTTGCCATCGACCGTCGCAACGGTCTGGAGCTGTGGTCAAACACCCAGCTGGAAAATCGTACCGTCACTGCACCTGTCATCTTCGGTGACTATGTGGTGGTGGGTGATGTGGAAGGATACCTGTATTGGCTTGATCGTACCGACGGTACCATCAAGGCGATGCAGCAGCTCGATAGCAGTGGTCTCTATGCCGCCCCGCTGGTGGATGGCGAGACCCTGTATGTGCAGAGCCGTGACGGTAAGTTGTACGCCCTCAAGCGTCCTTGATCGTCCGATAATGTGAATATCCGGCTCCTGGTCTTCGGACCCGGAGCCTTTGTCGTCTTGAGAATGAGGCTTTTATGACTCCTGTAGTAGCCCTGGTGGGCCGCCCCAACGTGGGGAAATCCACCCTGTTTAACCGCTTGACCCGTACTCGGGATGCCCTGGTTGCCGATTTTCCCGGTCTGACCCGGGACCGTAAATACGGTCAGGCGAAGTTGGGCGAGCTGGAATTTATCGTGGTCGATACCGGCGGTATCGATGGCACCGAAGAGGGGATCGAGCTGAAGATGGCCGAGCAATCCCTGCTGGCCATCGAAGAAGCGGACGTCGTGCTGTTCATGGTGGATGCCCGTGCCGGTCTGACCGCGGCGGATCAAGCCATTGCCGAGCACCTGCGCAAGGCCCACAAGAAGGTATTTCTGGTGGCCAACAAGACCGACGGTATCGACGGTGATTCCGCGGTCTCCGAGTTCTACGGTCTGGCGCTGGGCGAGGTCTACCAGATCGCGGCCGCTCACGGTCGTGGCGTGCTGAGCCTGCTGGAACTGGCCCTGGCTCCCCATCTGGAGACCCTGGTCGACTCCGCTACCGATGAAGATGCGCAGGATGAGGAAGAGGAGGACTTCGACGAAGAAGCCCTGCTGCGCATGGTGGCTGCCGGTGAACTCGATACCAAAGAGGACACCAAGGAGACCCCGTTCGCCGACCTGCCTATCAAGTTCGCCATCGTTGGTCGCCCCAACGTCGGTAAATCTACCCTGACCAACCGCATGCTGGGTGAAGATCGGGTCATCGTCTATGACATGCCCGGCACCACCCGTGACTCCGTTTACATTCCGATGGAGCGTGACGAGCAGAAGTATGTGGTCATCGACACCGCCGGTGTACGTCGTCGTGGCAAGGTGCACGAGACGGTGGAGAAGTTCTCCGTTATCAAGACCTTGAAAGCCATCGAAGATGCCAACGTTTGCCTGCTGGTGATCGACGCCCAGGAGACCATCACCGATCAGGACTTGAGCATCCTTGGCTATGTGCTCCACGCCGGTCGCTCCGTGGTGCTGGTGGTGAACAAGTGGGATGGTCTGGATCAGAAGGTGAAAGAGGATGTAAAGAACGAGCTGGATCGTCGCTTGGGCTTCATCGACTTCGCTCGCGTCCACTTCATCTCCGCCCTGCACGGCAGCGGTGTCGGCCATCTGTTTGAATCCATTCAGGAGGCTTACCAGTCCGCCACCCGTCGTACCAGCACGGCCATGCTGACCCGCATCATGCAGATGGCGCAGGAAGATCACCAGCCGCCGATGGTCAATGGTCGCCGCGTCAAGCTCAAATATGCTCACGCCGGTGGCTACAACCCGCCGCGCATCGTGATCCACGGCAACCAGCTGAACGACTTGCCGGACTCCTACAAGCGGTATCTGATTAACTACTTCCGCAAGTCCCTCAAGATCATGGGCTCGCCGATCCGGGTCGAGTTCCAGGAGTCGGTCAACCCGTTTGAAGGGAAGAAGAACACCATGACCCTGAGTCAGGAACGTCAGCGCAAACGCCTGCTGAAAATGAAGAAGAAATAAGTCCTTGCGGCTGCCCTCACCGGCAGCCGCTTTGTTATCCTCGCCATGTTAAGGTGAGGAATAAGGTGAGGGGGATCTGCCATGGAACAAGACCATGGCAGATCCACTTTTCGAGGAGTTGATTATGGAAGCCCTGCTTTGTCCATCATGCCAGGCTGAACTGGATACCCGCAGCAAGGAGCAAACCTGTGGCCAGTGCCAGGCCCCTGTTCGCGTCACGGCCATCTGCCCCACCTGCCAGCAGGAGCTGGAACGTCTCAAGGCGTGCGGCGCGGTGGATTACTTCTGCAACCACTGCAACTCGCTGATCTCCAAGCGGTCGGTACAGTTCAAGGCGGCGCTGGTGTAAGACAGTATTCAGGTGAGAAAGAAGATAAAAAACCCGGCGAATGCCGGGTTTATGCTGTGTGCTCTGCAATAAGCAGGGTATAGGATCGATTTCTGCGCCACAGATTGCGCTTGATGTCATTAAGCTTGAGTTTGCGTCTGGGGCTCCAGCTGCACTTCGCTTTTCTGACCAGACTGATTTTTCTACGTTTTTGCATCTTGGTCTCCTCCCAACTCAGTTGGCCATCCCGGCCTTGGGTCATTGATGGAGCCCATCCGAAATTGCTGTTATTTAATCTCTCAACATAATGAAAACAATGCGATTTCGGATAGGCTCCGATATGAATCGATGGTAACAGAGAAGTTTGCGTGAAAACAGCCGAATAATGGCTGGTTAGCGCATGGTGATCTGATTGACCACTTCGGCGATGGCGGTGGGGCGCTCGGCCAGCTCGGGCTCGCTGTCGTTGTCGAGACTCTCCCGCTGATGTGCCTTCTGTTGCTCGTTGTCGAGCCAGAGCAGACTCTGGTAATACTGGCGCACGTTGTTGACATAGTTGCGCGCCTCGCTGCCACGGGCATAGCCATAACGCACCTTGCGGTGCCAGCGCGCTTGCTGTAGCAGCGGCAGCACCTCTTTCACGTCGCTCCAGGCGTCGGGATTCTTGCCGAGCTCTTTGGTCAGGCGGCGGGCATCCATCATGTGGCCGTAACCGATGTTGTAGGCGGTGAGGGCAAACCACACCTTCTCGTCATCGGGCACCGAATCCGGCACCTTCTCCATCATCTGTTGCAGATAGAGGGAGCCACCCTTGATGCTCTCTTCCGGATGAAGCCGGTCGTTGACTCCCATCGCCTTGGCAGTGGGCTCGGTCAGCATCATCATGCCGCGCACGCCGGTGTAGGAGCGGGCCTGCGGGTCCCAGTGGGACTCCTGATAGCTGATGGCGGCGAGCAGACGCCAGTCGATATTCTTGGCGTGAGTCTGGAACAGCGGTTGGTACTTGGGCAGCAGGCTCTTGGCGCGCTTGAGGAAGGTGCGGGTATCGACAAAGTCGAAGTTCTGCACGTGGCCGAAGTACTTCTCGTCCAGCTTGGCGATGGCACCATCCATAAAGCGCTGACCGAAGAAGTCGATCACGCTGGCATAGAGGCTGTCATCGGGCAGCTTGCTCATGGCCCAGGCAACGGTCTGCTTCTGGGCCAGGGTCAGCCCCTCGGTGAGCTCCGGGTAGTAGCGCTGGGTACGGGCCAGCACGGTATCCTGCACCACCGTGTAGTCAATCTTGCCATCCACCACCTGCTTGAGCAGCTCCTCTACATCGGCGTTGTCGCTGGTGCTCCAGGCTAGTTTCGGATTTTCTTTGCTCATCTCTTTGAGCAGATCTTCACCGGTGGAGCCGGCGGCCACCACCAGCTTGCCCTTGATATCGTTTAACGAGGCAGGCTTGGGTTTGCCGTTGCGGTAGACCAGTTTGGGAGAGACCTGATAGAAGCCCGGGCCGAAGCGAAACAGCTCGCGTCGCTCTGGGGTGACCATGATGGCGGCAGCCGCCAGATCGAGTTTGCCCTTTTTCAGCAGGGTGACCAGTTGGTCAGTGGTGTCGACCGGGATGATGGTGAGTTTCACCCCCAACCAGTCGGCATAATTTTGCGCCAGCTCGTAATCGAACCCCTGGGCGAGGTCGTCACGCTGGTAATAGGAGGTGGGACCATAGATGGTGCCAACCCGGATCTCGCCTCGCTGGCGGATCTGCTCCAGCTGGCTGGAGGGGCTATAGAAGTCGCAGCCAACCAGCGTCAGCGTCAACAACAGCCCGATAAACAGTCGAAAAATGCAGCGCAAGTAGGTGAGTACCTTTGTTGAAAAAATCGGCATTTGTCAAAAAAGAGGCACCTTTATACCAGAGAGTGTGCGCAGAGTCACACTGCTCGAAGTGAGAAAAACGTTTGTCCGCTGTGAGCCAGATCCCTATAATACGCGCGTCTCAATTCCCCCCCACTTTAAAACTTGGTGAGAAAGGTCATATGGATATCTTGCGTGGTGCCCCAGCACTGTCTGATTTTCGTGTCCAAAAACTGCTGCAACGCTTCGCACAGATGAGAAACGAGAGTGGAGTAGAGAGCGGAGTAGAGATAGAGGATGTCTATGCCGAGTATGTGCACTTTGCCGAGCTGACAAGCCCCCTCTCTCCCCCCGAGCGAGCGACCTTGGGCCAGCTCTTGCGCTACGGCCCGACTATCCCCGAACACACCCCCAGCGGTCAGCTGTTTCTTGTTACCCCCCGCCTCGGCACTATCTCCCCCTGGTCTTCCAAAGCAACCGACATCGCCCACAACTGCGGCCTGAAACAGGTCAAGCGGCTGGAGCGGGGTATTGCCTATTACCTGACCATCAAGGGGCAGGGTGAGCTGAGTGCCGCCCAGCGCAGCGCCATTGCCGCCGTGCTCCATGATCGGATGATGGAAGTGGTGTTTGCCGAGATGAGCGAAGCTGCCGCCCTGTTTGCTCACCACGAGCCGCGCCCCTTCACCCAGGTGGATGTGCTGGGCGGTGGTCGCGCAGCCCTGGCCGAAGCCAACGTGGCGCTCGGTCTGGCGCTGGCCGACGACGAAATCGACTATCTGGTGGAGAACTTCACCAAGTTGGGTCGCAACCCCAACGACATCGAGCTCTACATGTTCGCCCAGGCGAACTCCGAACACTGCCGTCACAAGATCTTCAATGCCGACTGGACCATCGATGGCGAGCAGCAGCCCAAGTCGCTGTTCAAGATGATCAAGAACACCTTCGAGCAGACGCCGGATCATGTCCTCTCTGCCTATAAAGACAATGCCGCCGTGATGGAAGGGAGCCAGGGGGGCCGCTTCTTCCCGAGCCCGGCCAACGGCGAATACCAGTATCACCAGGAACAGGTCGACATCCTTATGAAGGTGGAGACCCACAACCACCCGACCGCCATCTCCCCGTTCCCGGGTGCAGCCACCGGCTCCGGCGGCGAAATCCGCGACGAGGGGGCCACCGGTCGCGGTGCCAAGCCCAAGGCGGGTCTGGTCGGTTTCTCCGTCTCCAACCTGCGCATTCCCGGCTTCGAGCAGCCCTGGGAGCAGGATTTCGGCAAGCCGAGCCGTATCGTCAGTGCCTTCGACATCATGCAGGAGGGGCCGCTCGGCGGCGCCGCGTTTAACAACGAGTTCGGCCGTCCGGCCATTCTCGGCTACTTCCGTACCTTCGAAGAGGAGGTGCCGAGCCACAATGGCGTCGAGGTGCGTGGCTACCACAAGCCCATCATGCTGGCGGGCGGCATCGGCAACATCCGCACCGAGCATGTCCAGAAAGGGGATATCCCGGTCGGCGCGGCGCTGATCGTGCTGGGCGGCCCGGCGATGAACATCGGTCTGGGCGGTGGTGCCGCATCCTCCATGGCCTCCGGCCAGTCAGCCGAAGATCTCGACTTTGCCTCGGTGCAGCGTGATAACCCCGAGATGGAGCGCCGTTGCCAGGAGGTGATCGATCGCTGCTGGCAGCTGGGGGACGACAACCCTATCGTCTTTATCCACGATGTGGGGGCGGGTGGTCTCTCCAACGCCATGCCGGAGCTGGTCAACGACGGTGAGCGTGGCGGTCGTTTCGATCTGCGCGCCATCCAGAGCGACGAGCCGGGCATGAGCCCGCTGGAGATCTGGTGCAACGAATCCCAGGAGCGTTACGTGCTGGCGGTAGCGCAGGACAAGTTGCCGCTGTTCAAGGCCCTGTGCGAGCGTGAGCGCGCTCCTTATGCCGTCATCGGTACCGCGACCGAAGAGAAGCATCTGACCCTCTCTGACAGCCACTTTGAAAATCAGCCCATCGATCTGCCGCTGGACGTGCTGCTGGGCAAGGCGCCCAAGATGCACCGTGACGTGGTGACCCTGCCAGCACAGGGCAAAGCGCTCCAGCTCGATGGCATCACTTTGAGTGACGCGGCCGAGCGGGTACTGCGCCTGCCGACCGTGGCGGAGAAGTCCTTCCTTATCACCATCGGCGATCGCAGCGTGACCGGTCTGGTCAATCGCGACCAGATGGTTGGCCCCTGGCAGATCCCGGTGGCCGATTGCGCCGTCACCGCTGCCACCTACGACAGCTATCACGGCGAAGCCATGTCCATGGGCGAGCGTACCCCAGTGGCGCTGCTCTCCCACGCCGCCTCCGCTCGTATGGCGGTGGCGGAAGCGCTCACCAACCTGGCGCCGGCTCATATCGGGTCGCTGAAGCGGGTCAAGCTCTCCGCCAACTGGATGGCCGCTGCCGGTCATCCGGGTGAAGATGCCGGTCTCTATGAGGCAGTCAAAGCGGTGGGCGAGGAGCTCTGCCCGGCTCTTGGTATCACCATTCCGGTGGGCAAGGACTCCATGTCCATGAAGACCCGCTGGCAGCAGGATGGCAAGGAGCACAGCGTTACCTCGCCGCTCTCCCTGCTCATCTCGGCGTTTGCCCGGGTCGAAGATGTGCGCAACACCGTCACGCCACAACTGCGTACCGATCTCGGTGAAACCGACCTTATCCTCGTCGACCTTGGCAGTGGCAAGCAGCGCCTCGGCGCATCTGCGTTGGCGCAGGTCTATCGCCAGCTGGGTGACAAGGCGCCGGATCTCGACAACCCGGTCCAGCTCAAGGGCTTCTTCAACGCCATTCAGACGCTGGTGGCCGATCGCAAACTGATCGCCTATCACGACCGCTCTGACGGTGGCCTGTTCGTCACCCTGACCGAGATGGCGTTTGCCGGTCACTGCGGCCTCGACATCCAGCTCGATCGCATCGGCGGCGAGCTGCTGCCTGCTCTGTTTAACGAGGAGCTGGGCGCCGTCATTCAGGTGCGCCGCGAAGATAAGGAAGCGGTGATGACCCTGCTGGCCGGTCACGGTCTGGCGGCTTGCTCCCACGTGCTCGGCACGGTGCGCGAGGGGGATCTCATCACCCTGCAACGTGCCGGTCAGGAGGTCTATCGCGCCAGCCGCACTGCCCTTCGCACCATTTGGGGCGAGACCAGCTGGCAGATGCAGCGCCTGCGCGACAACCCCGAGTGCGCGGATCAGGAGCATGCTGCTCGTCAGGACGCCACCGATCCGGGTCTGCAGGCCAAGCTGACTTACAACCCGTCCGAGGATGTGGCTGCACCTTACATTGCCCGTGGGGTCTCCCCCCGTCTGGCGGTGCTGCGCGAGCAGGGGGTCAACTCCCATGTGGAGATGGCTGCGGCGTTCGATCGTGCCGGTTTCGCGGCGGTCGATGTCCATATGAGCGACATTCTCTCCGGTCGCATCAAGCTGGAGGAGTTCCAGACCCTGGTGGCCTGTGGCGGTTTCTCCTACGGTGACGTGCTGGGTGCGGGGGAAGGCTGGGCCAAGTCCATCCTGTTCAATGACAACGCCCGCGAGCAGTTCCAGCGCTTCTTCGAGCGTGGTGACACCTTGTCGCTGGGCGTCTGCAACGGTTGCCAGATGATGTCCAACCTGCGGGATCTCATCCCGGGCGCCGATCTCTGGCCGCGCTTTGTGCGCAACCGCTCCGAGCGCTTCGAGGCCCGCTTCAGTCTGGTTGAGGTGCAGGAGTCCCCGTCGGCCTTCTTCGCCGGCATGGCAGGTTCGGTGATGCCCATTGCTGTTTCCCACGGGGAAGGGCGTGTCGAGGTGCGCGATGCCGCTCACCTGAACGCACTGCAGCAGAGCGGTCTGGTAGGACTGCGCTTTGTCGACAACCGCGGCAGCGTGACCGAGCAGTATCCGGCCAACCCGAACGGCTCGCCGGATGGTATCACCGCCGTGACCACCACCGATGGCCGAGCCACCATCATGATGCCGCACCCGGAGCGGGTGTTCCGCACCGTGGCCAACTCCTGGCACCCTGATAACTGGGGTGAGGGCGGCGCCTGGATGCGGATGTTCCGCAACGCACGGGTTCGTCTGGGTTAATAGAGAGAGCGCCAGCGCATAAAAACAGAAACCGGCCAATTGGCCGGTTTTTTTATCCGTGTCGTTACGGCTTGCCGAGCGGTTGGGGGATAAAGTCTCCCCGGTCGAGGATCCGCAGACAGGCATCCACCACATCCGCATCGAGCTGATGGCCGCGCATCTGGATGATCTGCTCACGGGCCTGGGGAATGCCGAGGGCGGCGCGATAGGGGCGATCCGAGGACATGGATTCGACGATATCGGCGACGGTGAGGATGCGGGCCTCCAGCAGGATCTCATCCCCCTTGAGCCCCTGCGGATAGCCGGAGCCATCGAGATACTCGTGGTGCTGGTGGATCATCCGGGCGATGGGCCAGGGGAAGTCGATATCCTTGAGCACCAGATAGCCGATGGCGGGGTGTTCCTTGACCAGCTCGAACTCCAGCGGCGTGAGGCGCTCCGGTTTGGTGAGAATTTCAGCCGGTACCTGGATCTTGCCGATATCGTGCACCATGGCGCCCAGATAGATCCCCCGCAGCCGCTTCTCTTCCAGCCTGAGCTCCCGGCCGATGGCTTGGGCCAGCTTGGCCACATGTTTCTGATGGCCAGCGGTATAGGGATCGCGCTGCTCCAGCACGGCGGCGATGGCACCCAGCGCATCTTCCAATGCCAGCTCCAGCTGGCGGGCATGGAAGATCTTCTCCTGTTGCGAACGCAGATAAGCCTGCTGGGTATGGCGCGCCTGCAGGCCGTAGGCGAGGTAGTCGGTCAGCTGGATAAAAAGTTGCTCCTCCTCCTGGCTGAACAGCCGTGGCTGGTCGCTGTGAATGATCAGCGCACCGGCCAGATCCTCCTGCAGTGGCAGAGGGATCAGCAGACGGGATCGCAACGGATGGTGGCCGGTATGGGGCCGCTCGTGGAAGATCACCTGATTGAGACGCCGCTGGTGGAGGATGGCCTGGGTGAGGGCCTCATCGTTCAGCCACAGCGTTTGTTCCGAGGCATCGGCACTGCCTGCCTGCGCCACGATCCTCGGCGGTTGGGCGAGTTCGGGCTGGCCTTGCAGCACTGCGACCAGCGGAAAACGGTCATCGACGGCGATGGCATCGCAGATATCCTGCAGCAGTTGTGGCTCATCGCCCGGTTTGAGCAGGGCGTGGTGGGCGCGGCTGATCGCCTGCTGGGTCCAGCTGTACTGTTGCAGTTTCTCCTGCTGCCATTTCTGCTCGGTAATGTCCTCGAAGAAGACGCCGACCCCCACGATGACCCCCGCCTCATCACGCAGGGGAAACTTGGTGGTGCTGAGCCAGCGGGCTTCTCCCCCCTTCAGATAGGGCTCTTCGATGTGCTGGTGTATCCCCTCGCGCATGACTCGGGTGTCATCCTCCCGATAGCGCTGTACCAGTTCGGGGGGAAAAAAGTCGCAGTCATTCTTGCCCACCAGTGCCTCTGGGGAGAGGGCGAGATCCGCCGCCAGCAGGCGGTTGCCCGCAATGTAGCTGAATCGGGTGTCTTTGAGCAGCACCCGATAGGGAAGCTGATCCATCACCTGGGTCAGCAACAGCGCCGAGGAGGGGAGCGCATCGGTCAGTGGGTGGGGGAGTGCACAGGAGGTGAGGAGTTCGGACATCTTATCCCGCCTTGTCTGCAAGTTGACTGATGGGAGGGCCGAAGTGGTAGCCGGTCTGCCAGAGCACGATACAGCTGTTGACCACTTTTTCATCGTAATGGATCCCGGCATAGCGGGTCAGTTCGGCAAAGGCGTCACTCAGGGGCATGGCCCGGCGGAACGGGCGATGGGAGGTCATGGCGATCAGCGAGTCGGCCACCCGGATAATGCGCGCCTCCAGGGTAATGGCGTTGCCCGCCAGCCCCTGCGGATAGCCGCTGCCATCGAGGTTTTCGTGGTGCTGCAGCACTATGGTGGCGATGGGCCAGGGGAAGTCGATCTGTTTGAGAATATCGTGGCCGGCCTGGGGGTGCTGCTTGATCAGTTCGAACTCCACCGGCCGTAATTCACGTGGGCGGGTGATGATCTCGGTGGGGATCTGCAGCAGGCCAATATTGTGCACCATGGCCGCCAGTCCTAGCGCATCCAGCCGCTCTTGCCGCAGTTGCATGGCCTGCCCGATGGCCAGTGCCAAATCGCGCACCCTCAGCTCATGGCCCGCACTGTTGCGATCCTTGTGGCTGATGGCGCTGGCGAGGGCACTGATGGTCTGGAACAGCAGCTCACGCTGGTGGCGCTCGCTCTCCTTGAGGCGGGTGATGTCGACCAGGGTGCCGATGATGCCGGCAACCATCCCCTGATGGTCATAGAAGAGATCCTTGAAACAGATGACCTGATAGCGCATGCCATTGCGATCATGCAACTGCTGTTCGATGCACTGGGGCTGGCGACTTCGCAGCAACTCGGCTTCCCGCATGCTGTAGGCCTCGGCAAGCCCGACTGGCAGCAGCTCCTCGACCCGTCGACCCAGCAGCGCCTCCTTGCCGATGCCGATCACCTGATTGAAGGCCTGGTTGCAGCCCAGAAATCGCCCTTCGATATCTTTGTAGAACACCGGGATCGGGATAGCCTTGAGCAGGGATTCGTTGAAGTGTTTCAGATCCTTCAGTTCGGCCTGCTGACGCAGGGCGAGCAGCTCGCTGTCCTTGCAGAGGGAAATGGCGCGGGCCAGGTTGCCGAGTACCGGGCTGAACAGATGGCAGACCGGTACGATCTGCTGATGTGGCTGGGGGGCGAGCAGCAAGATGAGATAACCCCCTTCAACCTTGAGCCGATAGGCAAACTGGTAGGGGCGGCTGCCCGGCAGGGGGAGCGTCTGTTGCAGCAGGCAGAGCTCCTCCTCGCTGACCCACCCAGGCAGGGTCAGGGTGGTGCCGGTGTGCTGGCGCAGCTGCTCGTCGCCGATCACCTTGAGCAGCTTGTATCCCTCCCGTTGTTGCTGCAATACCGCGCCAACTGGCGTGGCGCAGTGATGCATGAAGCGTTGCAGTACCTTGGTGAGCAGCGCATCCAGCGTCACTTCACGCCCGATGCAGAGCGCCAGATCGCAGACGATGGCCATGGCGTGGTCGTTGTTCATATCAATACCCCGTTACAGAGAATGGCGCCGTTATGAAATTGGGGGTAATCCCCATGGCGCACGCTGCCAATTTCGCCAAGGGAGAGGGCTCCTGCCAGATCGCCGGCCCCCGAGTGGGTCAGCAGGGTGCGCAGCTCGGTCACCGTCTGCTGGTCGAAGTGCAGCTGGCGTCCTGCGCAGTAGTAGACCTCCAGCAAGTGTGCCCGGGTGAGGGTTTGTTGCTGGTTGAGGCGCCTGGCCAGTAAGCAGGCATGTTCGGTGGCACTCTCTGGCGCCTTCAGCAGAGTGAGGATGCTGTGCTCCGCGACCTCGCCGGCGCAGAGCAGGGCGCCGTCATCGTTTGCCTCGACGGGGATCCTGACAATCACATCCCCGTTGGCCCGCAGCAGGCCCAGTGGCATGTGCACCACGAAACGGTAGAGCTCCTCGCGCACCATAGTGTGCTGGAATTGCTGGCGGATCAGCCCCTGATATTTTTGAAAGGCCGGTTGCCAATCGATGTAGGCAATCTTGTTCGCTTCACTGCTGGTGGCCAGCATCGGTTGGGCCGAGAGTTGGTAACCATGTTCCAGAAAGGGAAAGCTGTTGCTGGGCTGCAGTGTGCAGTTGACCCCGTAGGCAAGTTGCCGTTGATTATCGAACAGGCAGGCAAGGGGGGTGAAGCTGCCGCTGCCTGCGTTGGCGCCGGCATAGTTGACGCGATTGGCCAGTTGCAGATAAAGCGCATCCAGAATGGAGGCGATATTGGGAATGAGGTTGTCGAAGGTCAGAAACAGGGTTGGTGGCGGCGAAGGGGTTGGCCAGGTGGCCAGCATGGTCTCCACCTGTTCCGCAATCAGGTGGGCAAGGGATGCTGCGCTGGTCTGCGGTGTCAGTGGCAGCAGTGTGGCGTGATAGGGGTTGGCTCTGGGCAGTAGCCAGGCCCCTTGCGGCAACAATCCTTGCGCACCGATCAGCTGGGGGAAGATGGCGCCATCCAGGGCGATGTTGAAGTCGCGGCACAACTGCTGCAACAGGGGGACCTGTGCGCAATCCTGTTCGGCCAGCAGTATGGTCAGCTTGCCTCCTTGCAAGGGTGCCAGCGTGGCGGCCAGTTCTGTCGGGTTAAATTGGCAAACGTAGTGTTGCTTCATCAATCTGAACTCCATTCCAGAATATAACCAATATATCAATAAGGAATTCAAGAGGGTATGAGGATCTCGCCCGGTTCTGGTTGTATGGCAAAAACCATGATGGGTATCACCCTCACTGACTGATCTGTCATTTGCTGGCTTGCGGAGTGCGCGGTGCTGTCGGGCCGCAAATAGAAAACCGGCAGCCAAAGCTGCCGGTTTTGCGGGTAATGAGGGGTAGTGACGGTAAAGGTTACTGCAATACCACGTGCTGGAACCCTTGTACCAGGCTGATGACCGGTTGCGGGTAGAGCCCCAGCAACACCACCAGGGCGGCAGAGAGCAGTACTACCACACCGCCGGAGGAGAGTGCCCAGTCGGCGCTGGCATCCCGCTGCTGCATACCCGGTTCGCGCAGATAGAGGGTCACCATCACCTTGAGGTAGTAGTAGAGACCCAGTGCGCTGCCGAGCACGATGGCACCGGAGAGCCACCAGAGCTGCGCCTCGACGGTGACGCCGATGAGGTAGAACTTGCCGATAAAGCCGAGGGTCATCGGGATGCCCGCGAGTGACAACATCATCACCGTCAGTACGGCAGTCAGATAGGGGCGCTTCCAGAACAGACCGCGATAGCTGTGCAGGGAGTCGGCATCCTTGCCGCGATAGGGGCTCGACATCATGCTCACCACCCCAAAGGCACCCAGGCTGGTGAACAGATACATCAGCAGGTAGACCCCGGCTGCTTCCACCGGCATCTGGCCGAATCGGCTCGCCACGATCACCGCCAGCAGGTAACCGAAGTGGGAGATGGAGGAGTAACCCAGCATCCGTTTGACGTTGGTCTGCACCAGGGCCAGCAGGTTGCCGACCAAGATGGAGATGACCGCCATGGCTGCCAGCAGCCAGTGGATCATGGGATCGCTCGCCGCCGGTACCGCCAGATAGAAACGCAGCAGCACGGCAAAGACCGCCACCTTGCTGACGGTGGCGAGGAAGGTGGCGACCGGTGCCGGGGCACCTTCGTAGACATCCGGGGTCCAGAGGTGGAAGGGGGCCAGGGAGAGTTTAAAGGCAAAGCCAACCAGCATTAACCCCAAACCGCCCATCAGCAGCGGATGGTGAGCCGGGCTCTCGGCCAGGGACTGCCCCAGGGCAGCAAAGCTCAGGCTGCCTGCCTGCGCGTAGAGCAGCGCCATGCCAAACAGCAGGAAGGCGGTAGCGGCGGCAGAGAGCACCATGTATTTCACCGCCGCTTCCAGCGAGTGGCGCTCGCGGTAGGCGTAACCCACCAGACCGAACATCGGCAGGGTCAGCATCTCGATCCCGATAAAGAGAGAGGCGAGGTGACGGGAGCAGGCCAGCACCAGACCACCGGCAGTGGCGATCAGCAGCAGCAGGAAGAACTCTTCCCGGTTGTCCGGGTAGGCTTTCAGCCAGGATTGGCCGAAGGTGCAGGTGGCCAGGGCGCCGATGAGCACCAGTCCCATGTAGAAGACGGCGTAACTGTCCACTTGCAGCAGCGGGGTGACCCCCTGATCCCCTTGCGCCATCACGATGGGCAGCGAGAACAGAGCAAGGTTGAGGCCAACAATGGTCACGGTAAAGGCGGTGGTGACACAGCGGCGCCAGGCGATGGCCAGCATCAGGGCCGCCATGGCCCCGGTGGTCAACAGCAGGGGAAGCAGTGCCAGCAGTTGGGAAGCGGAGAAAGTCATTGCAGGGCTCCAGCAGTCGGCAGCAGATACCAGTGCAGCACGTTGATAAGGCTGCTGCTGGCGGTGTCAATCACGGGTTGGGGATAGAGGCCAAGCAGAACCAGCAGGCCCGCGATCACCATCATCATGGTCAGCTCGCGGCGATCCAGTCCCTTGAGCATGCTCTCATCCTTGGCGGGGCCAAAGCAGGCGCGCTGCAACATGATGAGGGAGTAGACCGAGGCCAGTACCAGACCGAAGGTGGCGACCGCCGTGATAAGAGGGGCAACCTGGAAGCTGCCGACCAGGATCAGGAACTCGCCGACGAAGTTGCCGGTGCCCGGCATGCCAAGTGACGCCACCGAGAAGAAGAGCATCACACCGGGCAGATAGCGCAGGCGTCCCCACAGGCCGCCCATCTGGCGCAGATCCCGGGTGTGCAACCGCTCGTAGAGCTGACCGCAGAGGATAAAGAGGCCGGCAGCCGAGAGACCGTGGGCGATCATCTGCACCACGGCGCCCTGCAGGGCCAGCTCGCTACCCGAGTAGATGGCGATCATCACAAAGCCCATGTGGGAGATGCTGGTGTAGGCTACCAGCCGTTTGATGTCGGTCTGGGCAAAGGCCACGATGGCACCGTAGACGATCCCGATCAGGCCAAGCACCATGGCGTAGGGAGCAAATTCGGCGGACGCTTCGGGGAAGAGCGGCAAGGCAAAGCGCAGCAGACCGTAGGCGGCGGTTTTGAGCAAAATACCGGCGAGATCCACCGAACCTGCGGTCGGCGCCTGACTGTGGGCATCCGGCAGCCAGCCGTGCAGCGGTACCAGCGGCATCTTGACCGCGAAGGCGATAAAGAATCCCAGCATCAGCAGCCACTGAACGCCCTTGCTCATCGGGGTATTGAGCAGCTCCAGATAGTTGAAGGTGAAGACTCCGGTGGCATGCTGGTGGGTCAGCACCAGCCCGATGATGGCCACCAGCATGATAAGGCCCGAAACCTGGGTGTAGATGAAGAACTTGGTCGCCGCATTGATCCGTGATTTGCCGTCAGTGACCGAGTGGCCCCAGAGCGCAATCAGGAAGTACATGGGGACCAGCATCATCTCCCAGAAGAAGAAGAAGAGGAACAGGTCCAGCGCCATAAAGACCCCGAGCACGCCGCCCAGGATCCAGAGCAGGTTGAGGTGGAAGAAGCCGATGCGCTGCACGATCTCTTTCCACGAACAGAGGATGGCCAGCACCCCGATAAAGCAGGTGAGGATCACCATCAAGAGCGACAGGCCATCCACCGCCAGATGCAAAGAGATGCCGAAGCGGGGGATCCACGGCAGGCGCCACTCGGCGGCCCAGGCGGAGGCAGCACCGGAGACGCCCGCGCTGTCGAGGCCGGTCGTGGCAAGGGAGAAATCACCACTTAGCCAGATGGCACAGGAGAGCAGCAGGCTGGCGCTCATGGAGAGCAGGGCAACCCAGCGGACAAACTGCCCGCCGAGACGCTCCATCTGCCAGCAGAGCAAGCCGCCGATAAAAGGAATTAGCAAGATCCAGAGTAAGGTCACGGTATCAGCTCTCGTTCAAGTTCATATGAGATTGCGCTCCCTGTTCCATCAGGGAGAGCAAATAGCCCGGCTGTACGATCTTCGTGTTGTTCATCGCGTTATCCCAGCAGCAACAGCGCCAGCACCAGCACGGCGCCGATCCCCATGGAGGCGGCATACCAGCGCAACTTGCCGGTCACGGTCCAGGCCAGCAGCTGGTTGCCACGCAGGGCAAACCAGGCGGGCAGGCCCATCATCCAGTCCAGCGGATCCTGCCCGACCAGACGGGTCGCCAGCAGATAGGGTTTGACCCACAGCTGGTCATAGAGCCAGTCAAAGCCCCAGGCGTTGAACCAGAGGGTGCTGAGCAGGCGGCCCGGCGCGCTGTTGGCAATGGAGGTGGCCAGACGGCGCTCACCAAGGAACAGAAACGCGGCCAGCACAATGCCAGTAATGGCAATGATGCCGGAGGTGATCTCCAGCGCATGGCGACCCTCTTCGATATGGTCCCCCGGGCCTGCGGGTAGTACACCTGCCAGTGGCGGGGTGATCAGCGCGCCTATGCCGGTAGAAAGCACCAGCAGCACCAGCAGCGGCAGATGGTGAGCCAGACCGTGACCAGCGTGGGCTTTGGTCTGCTCTTGGCCATGGAAGGCGATAAAGATCAGCCGGAAGGTATAGAGCGAGGTGAGGAATGCCCCTACCAGACCTGCCCACAGCAGCGCGCTTTGGCCAGAGGCTTCTACTTGCCACAGGATGGCGTCCTTACTGTAGAAACCGGAAGTGACCAGCGGCAACGCCGCCAGCGCCGAGCCCCCCACCAGGAAACAGGCATAGACCAGCGGCAGACTCTTGCGCAGCCCACCCATCTTGAAGATGTTCTGCTCATGGTGGCAGGCAACGATAACGGCACCGGCGGAGAGGAACAGCAGCGCCTTGAAGAAGGCGTGGGTCATCAGGTGGAAGATGGCCCCTTCCCATGCGCCGACACCCAGTGCCAGAAACATGTAGCCAATCTGGCTCATGGTGGAGTAGGCGAGGATCCGCTTGATATCGGTCTGAACCAGCGCTGCAAAGCCTGCCAGCACTAGCGTGATGGCGCCAACCAGCCCGACCAGATGGAGGATCTCTGGCGCCAGCAGGAACAGGCCGTGGGTACGGGCAATCAGGTAGACACCGGCGGTCACCATGGTGGCTGCGTGGATCAGCGCGGAGACCGGCGTCGGGCCTGCCATCGCATCTGCCAACCAGGTTTGCAGCGGCAGCTGGGCCGATTTACCGACCGCGCCGCCCAAGAGCATCAGGCAGGCCAGCGACAGGGCAGGGGAGCCCTCGGCAAACAGGGTCGGGGCACGAACCAGCAGCTCGTGGATATTGAGGGTGCCCAGTTCCCGATAGAGGATAAACAGGCCGATGGCGAGGAAGACATCACCCACCCGGGTCACGACAAATGCCTTGAGGGCCGCCGCTCCGTTCTTGCGATCCTTGTAGTAGAAGCCGATCAGCAGGTAGCTGCACAGCCCTACCCCTTCCCAGCCGAGGTAGACAAACAGCAGGTCATCGGCCAGTACCAGAAACAGCATGCTGGCGATAAAGAGGTTGGTGTAGGTGAAGAAGCGGGAGTAACCCTCTTCTCCGCGCATATACCAGGAGGCAAACAGGTGAATGAAGAAACCCACCCCAGTCACCACCCCCAGCATGGTCAGAGACAGGCCATCCAGTGCCAGCGAGAAGCTCGGGGTAAAGTTGCCCACCGCCATCCATTGCCACAGGCGCTGGACATAGACGCCCCCCTCTGGCGGGTTGCCCAGAAAGTCGATGCCCACCCACAGGGTAGTGAGGGCCGACAGGCCAATGGAGCCCACCCCGATCATTGCAGAGGTACGCTCGCCAAACCGTCCGAGGGAGAAGGCCAGCACCAGCCATCCCAGCAGCGGAAATAGAAAAGTCAGATATAAGAGGCTCATCCGCGCATCTCGCTCACAGTGTCCACGTTCAGGGTGTGGTAACGACGATAGAGCAGCAGTAACAGGGCAAGGCCGATACTGGCCTCCGCTGCCGCCAGAGAAATCACCAGGATATACATGATCTGGCCATCGGCCTGGGCCCAGCGGCTACCCGCCACCACAAACGCCAGTGCCGAGGCATTCATCATGATCTCGATACTCATCAGGATGTAGAGCAGGTTGCGGCGGATCAGCAGACCGCACAAGCCGATGCAGAAGAGCACCGCGGCCAGCAAAAGCCCGTGCTCCATGGGGATTCCATTCATTGCTGACCTCCTTCTTGTGCAGAGCGGGAAGCAGAGCGCGGGACGGAGAGCACTTCACCGCTCTTCTCTTCCCGACCCAGGTGATAGGCGGTTACCAGACCCGCCAGCAGCAGGATGGAGGCAAGCTCCACCGCCAGCACATAGGGGCCAAAGAGTTCGACACCCACCTGCTTGGCGGTCACCTCGGTCACTCCGATCAGGCCCCCGGTCACCCCGAGAATGCCGTGGGCCAGAAAGCCCAGCAGGATCAGCGAGAGCAGGGCTGGGCCCCCCCAGGTCATGGGGGTGAGCCACTTTTTCTCCTGTGCCTGGGCACTCCCCAGGTTCAGCATCATCACCACGAACACGAACAGCACCATGATGGCGCCGGCGTAGACGATCACCTGCAGGGCGCCTGCAAAGGCGGCACCTAGGCAGAAGAAGATCATGGCCACGGCGATGAGGGAGATGATGAGATTGAGCAGCGCATGCATCGGATTGCTGGTGCTGATCACCCGCAGCGTGCTGTAAATGGCCACCAGGGCCGAGGCATAAAATGCCAGTTCCATGATTGACTCCTCAGGGCAGCAGGCTCTTGACATCGATGGGCTTGGCTTCGTTTTCGGCATCCCCTTTCGGCTTGCCGTCGATGGCCATCCCGCTCATGCGGTAGAAGTTGTAGTCCGGGTATTTGCCGGGCCCGCTGATCAGCAGATCTTCCTTCTCGTACACCAGATCCTGGCGGCGATACTCACCCATCTCGAAATCCGGTGTCAGCTGGATGGCAGTGGTGGGGCAAGCCTCTTCACACAGGCCGCAGAAGATGCAGCGAGAGAAGTTGATGCGAAAGAACTCCGGATACCAGCGACCATCTTCCCGCTCGGATTTTTGCAGCGAGATGCAGCCGACCGGGCAGGCAACTGCGCAGAGGTTGCAGGCCACGCAACGCTCGTCCCCGTCGGGGTCGCGGGTCAGCACGATGCGACCGCGGTAGCGGGGGGCCGCATAGACTGCCTGCTCCGGATAGTTGAGGGTTTCACGGGGCCGCCAGGCATGGGAGAAGACCATGGCCAGACTGCGTAACTGGGTGCCGACACCCTGAATAATGCTAACAATTTTCATATTGAGTGCCTCACTGCGTACTTATCAGTACAACTGCCGCGGTGACCAGCATATTGATCAGGGTCAGCGGCAAGCAGACTTTCCAGCCAAACGACATCACCTGGTCAAAGCGCGGGCGAGGCAGGGAGGCCCGCAGCAGGATGAAGAACACCATGAAACAGGCGGTCTTCAGGGCAAACCAGATGAAGGGGGGCAGCCAGGGGCCGTGCCAGCCACCGAAGAAGAGGGTCACGATGAGCGAGGAGATCAGCACGATGCCGATATATTCGCCCACGAAGAAGAGACCCCACTTCATCCCCGCATACTCGATGTGATAGCCATCGGCGAGCTCCTGCTCGGCTTCTGGTTGATCGAACGGGTGACGGTGGGTGACGGCGACACCGGCAAACAGGAAGGTGACAAAGCCCAGGATCTGGGGCACCACGTTCCACAAGTCTGCCTGTGCTTCGACGATATCCCGCAGGTTGAAACTGCCGGTCTGGATCACAATCCCCATCAGGGATAGCCCGAGAAACACCTCGTAGGAGAGGGTCTGGGCCGAGGCGCGCAAGCTGCCGAGCAATGAGTATTTGTTGTTGCTTGACCAGCCGGCGAACAGCACCGCATAGACCGCCAGCCCCGCGATGGCCAGGATGTAGAGCAGCCCCACATTGAGATCCGCCACGCCCCAGGTGGGGGTGATGGGCACCACCGCAAACGCCAGAATAAAGGCGGTGAAGGCGATGATGGGGGCCAGGATAAAGATCCGCCGATCAGCGAACGGCGGGATCCAGTCCTCCTTGAAGAACATCTTGATCATGTCGGCGGCCAGCTGGAGCAGACCAAACGGTCCCACCCGATTGGGGCCGTAGCGATCCTGCCACAGGGCCAGCAGACGGCGCTCGATGAAGCTCATGAAGGCGCCAGCCCCCACGATCCCCACCAGCACGATCAGTGCCTTGCCCACCTCCAGCAACAGATCGATCAGCGACTCGCTCATGCGATCACCTCCTGCAGGTTAGTGATTGAGGCTTGTTGCAGGGCCGTCGGCAGGCCGTTCACCCCAAGGGGGAGCCCCACCAGACCGGCGCTCAGTTGCTCGCTCAGGCGCAGACGCAGTTGCCAGTGGCTACCGCCCCAGGAGAAGGAGACCTGACTGCCCCCGTGGAGGGCCAGACGCTGCGCATCAAGGGGATTGAGCACCAGCTCGGGTTCGTTCATCCGGGCCTGAATAACCGGGCTGCGAGCGGAGAGCTCCTCGCCGCCAAACAGCTGGGCATAATTGACCACTTGCAGCGCCTCTGCGGCCTTGAAGGGGGCGGGGATGGTGGTGAACCAGCCGAGCAGCTCCTTGCCTTCTGCTTTTTTGTCACTCACTTCCAGCAGACGGCGACCCGGATCGCCAGCACGCAGTTTGCCACCCACTTCATCCTGGAACTTGTTCCAGGCGGAGGGAGAGTTCCAGCCCGGCGCCCAGGCGAACGGCACTTGCGGCAGCGGCTGACGGGCTCCGGCATACCCTTCCATGGAGAAGTTGAAGGGGGAGTCGGGATCTTGCGCTACCCGCGGCTCGCTGACGTTCTGATCCGCCAGCATGGAGGTGCGACCGCTGTAACGATGCGGCTCACGGGCCAGTCGCATGCCACGGATCCGCAAGCCTGCGTTGGGCGCCGCTTCCAGCATGGTAGCCAGCAGCGGATTGCTGGTGGCACAGTCATGGTTGACCTGGTCGAAGTTCTGCCAGCGCAGCGGCTTGCGTTCTATCGCCCCTTGCAGCGCTGCCAGCCAGCGCCACCCTTCACGCACCTGAATATCGGCGTTGTAGAAGGCGGGCGCATAGACCTGGAAGAAGCGCTGGGCGCGCCCTTCCATGTTCACCAGGGTGCCATCGGCTTCGGCAAAACTGGCCGCTGGCAGCACCAGATCAGCCTTGTTGGCGGTCGGGGTCGCCTGATGGTCGATGACCAGCAGGTGCTGCAGCCGTGCCAGTGCAGCATCCACCCGGTTGCGCGGCGCGCGGCGGTAGAGATCGTTCTCCAGGGCAACCAGCGCCAACCCCTCTTCTGACTCGATACGCGCAAGGGCGGCTTCGAGTGGTTTGTCTGTCAAGGTTTGAGCGCCCAGCATGGTCAGACCGAGCGAGTTGGCCTCCTGGCCAACCAGCGCGATGTTGGCTTCCTGTCCACGGCCCTTCAGGGCGCGGGCAATGTTGCTGGCCGCCTCAAGCAGCGCCACATCGCGGGCACTGGAGCCTGCAATGATGAGCGGCTTCCTGGCGTTGCCGAGCAGCTCGGCCCAGCGAGCCGCTTGTGCCTGCTGTTCGGGGCAGAGGTCGGCCACGGCCGGAGCACTCGAGTCGAGCAGATTGGCGATGGCAAAGCCAAGGCGCGCCTGATCGGCATAGGGGGCGTGCAGCTTGTCGGCCGCCACATCGTCCATACGGGTGGTGTCGAGGCTGGTGATGAGCAGCGGGTAGCGCTCGTTCTGACCCAGGGTTTGAACGGCGGCGACTTGCCACAGATCGACCTTCATCTTGCGGGCCAGCTCGCGGGCCTTGCCCTTGACGGCTTGGCGCAGCGCCAACGCGATACGGGCTGCGCTCATGGTGACATCCTCGCCGAGCAGCAGAATGGCGTCGGCCTCTTCCATGTCCCGCAGGCTCGGAGTCGGCACGCCGCCCTGTTGCAGGATCTGCAGCATCTTCAGCTGACAGGCCCATTCGGCCTGCTCGACGCCTGCGTAGAAGTTGTCTGCCCCCACCAGCTCGCGCAGGGCAAAGTTGCTCTCCAGCGAGGCGCGGGGCGAGCCGATGCCGATGAGGCCGCGGGCCGTGCGCAGGGCATCGGCGGCGCGGTTGAGGGCGCCATCGACCGTGATGGTCAGCTGGTCGTTGCCATCTTTGAGCAGCGGTTGGCGCGGGCGGTCGGCCAGATTGACGTAGCCATAGCCAAAGCGGCCACGGTCACAGAGGAAGTAGTGGTTGACGCTGCCGTGGAAGCGGTTTTCGATGCGGCGCAGCTCGCCATAACGCTCGCCCGGACTGATGTTGCAGCCCACGGAGCATTGCTGGCAGATGCTGGGGGCAAATTGCATGTCCCACTTGCGGTTGTAACGTTCGGAGTGGGTCTTGTCGGTGAAGACGCCGGTGGGGCAGACCTCCACCAGGTTGCCGGAAAATTCACTCTCCAGGGGGCCATCCTCGACCCGCCCGAAATAGACGTTGTCGTGGGCACCATAGACCCCGAGATCCTCGCCACCGGCATAATCCTTGTAGTAACGGACGCAGCGGTAGCAGGCGATGCAGCGGTTCATCTCGTGACCGATGAAGGGGCCCAGCTCCTGATTCTGGTGGGTGCGTTTGGTGAAACGGTAGCGACGGCTGTTGTGGCCGGTCATCACCGTCATGTCCTGCAGGTGGCAGGCGCCGCCCTCTTCACACACCGGACAGTCGTGAGGGTGGTTGGTCATCAGCCACTCCACCACGCTCTTGCGAAATTCTTTAGCCTCTTCATCCTCGATGGCGATGTAGCTGCCATCGGTGGCCGGGGTCATGCAGGACATGACCAGACGGCCGCGCTTGTCATCGGCATTCTGATACTGTTTCACCGCACACTGGCGGCAGGCTCCCACGCTACCCAGCGCCGGGTGCCAGCAGAAATAGGGGACGTCCAGACCCAGCGACAGACAGGCTTGCAGCAGGTTATCTGCCCCGTCTACCTCGTACTCTTTGCCGTCTACATAAATGGTTGCCATACAACTTCCCTGAAACCTGTTTTGTGAAATCTGTGGTGTCGTTACCAGCGCTCGCCCAGCAGATTGGGCTGGATCCCTTTGACCGGCTTGCGGTTATCACCGCTGCCTTTGATCCCGGCCTCGAATTCGGAGCGGAAATATTTGATGGCACTGGCCAGCGGCTCGACGGCGCCCGGTGCGTGGGCGCAGAATGTCTTGCCCGGGCCAAGGAAACCGCAGAGTTGCTCCAGGGTCGCCAGATCGCCGGATTGCCCTTCGCCACGTTCCAGTGCCCGCAGCAGCTTGACGCTCCAGGGCAGGCCGTCGCGGCAGGGCGTGCACCAGCCACACGACTCGCGGGCGAAGAACTCCTCCATGTTGCGCAGCAGGGAGACCATGCTGATGGAGTCATCCACCGCCATGGCGAGGCCAGTCCCCATCCGGGTACCTACCTTGCCGATACCGGCGGTATACATCTGGGCATCGAGGTGCTCCGGCAGCAGGAAGCCGGTGCCCGCGCCGCCCGGTTGCCAGGCTTTCAGTCGATAGCCGCTCTTCATCCCGCCGGCGTAATTTTCAAACAGCTCGCGGGCGGTGATGCCAAACGGCAGCTCCCAGACCCCGGGGTTGTTCACCTTGCCGGAGAAGCCCATCAGCTTGGTGCCGTGATCTTCCGAGCCCGGCAGCGCCAGCCCGTGATACCAGGCGACCCCGTTGCCAATAATGGCGGGGACGTTGCAGAGGGTCTCGACGTTGTTGACGCAGGTGGGTTTGCCCCAGACGCCGGAAACGGCGGGGAAGGGGGGTTTGGCACGCGGGTTGGCGCGGCGCCCTTCCAGCGAATTGATCAACGCCGTCTCTTCACCACAGATGTAGCGGCCGGCGCCGGTGTGGACGAACAGCTCGAAGTCAAAACCGGAGCCCAGAATGTTCTTGCCAAGCAAACCGGCGGCCTTGGCCTCTTCCACCGCACGGCGCAGGTGGATGGCAGCATCCACATACTCGCCGCGCAGGAAGATATAGCCGCGATAGGCCTTGAGCGCCCGGGCACTGATGATCATCCCCTCGATCAGCAGATGGGGCAGTTGCTCCATCAGCAGGCGATCTTTCCAGGTGTTGGGCTCCATCTCGTCGGCGTTGCAGAGCAGGTAACGGATGTTCATGCTCTCATCTTTGGGCATCAGCCCCCACTTCACGCCAGTGGGGAAGCCCGCACCGCCGCGCCCCTTGAGACCGGCATCCTTGACGGTGCTGACAATCTCGTCCGGGTTCATCTGGCCGAGCGCCTTGCGGGCGGCTTCATAGCCCTGTTTGGCCTGATACTCCTCCAGCCACACCGGCTGGCCGTCATCCCGCAGCCGCCAGGTGAGCGGGTGGGTCTCGGGGGCTCGCGGGGTGCGATTGGCGGTGCCAAGAGAGGCGAGGATCTTGTTTTGCGGCAGGCTCATGGGTAAGCCTCCAGCGTTTTCAGCAAGGTCACCGGATCGAGGCCGCCATAGGTGTCGTCATCGATCATGATGGCTGGCCCCTTGTCGCAGTTGCCAAGGCAGCAGACCGGCAGCAGGGTGAAGCGGCCATCCGGGGTGGTTTGACCGGGGCCGAGGTTCATCACCTCCTTTAGACCGGCCATCAGCTCTTCATGGCCATTGATGTAGCAGACCATGCTGTCGCAGACGCGGATGATGTGACGCCCTACCGGCTGGCGGAAGATCTGGCTATAGAAGGTGGCGACCCCCTCCACGTCGCTGGCGGGAATGCCGAGCTGGGCCGCGATGGCGTGAATGGCGCCGTCGGGTACCCAGCCTCTGGCCTGCTGCACGATCTTGAGCGCTTCGATGCTGGCGGCGCGGGGATCTTCGTAGTGGTGTTTCTCGTGTTCGATGGCATCGCGTTCAGCCTGGCTCAGAACGAAGTCGTCCTGTTTGCTGCTGCATGCCCCTTGCCCCTGTGGGGTCTGATTATTGTGACACTGACATTGCTGGCTCATGACTTGACCTTTGGTGGCTTGTCCTTTTACTGCTCGTCCGGCGATCCCAATTCCCGGCCATGGCCGGGAGGGCGGATCACTTAACGGTCCACATCCGACATAACAAAATCGATACTGCCCAGATAGACGATGAGGTCCGACACCATGCTGCCCTTGATCACCGAGGGGATCTGCTGCAGGTGAGCAAAGCTCGGGGTGCGGATCCGGGTCCGGTAGCTCATGGTGGAGCCATCGCTGGTCAGGTAGTAACTGTTGATCCCCTTGGTCGCCTCAATCATCTGGAACGACTCGGCAGCGGGCATCACCGGGCCCCAAGACACTTGCAGGAAGTGGTTGATCAGGGTCTCGATGTGCTGCAGGGTGCGCTCTTTGGGCGGCGGGGTGGTGAGGGGGTGATCTGCCTTGAAGGGGCCCTCCGGCATGTTTTTCATGCACTGCTCGATGATCGACATGCTCTGGCGGATCTCCTCGATCCGCACGGTGGCTCTGTCGTAGGCATCGCCATTGCTGCCAACAGGCACTTCGAAGTCGAACTGATCGTAACCGGAGTAGGGACGCCACTTGCGCACGTCGAAGTTGAGGCCGGTGGCGCGCAATCCGGCCCCCGTGGTGCCCCAGGACAACGCCTGCTCGGTGGTGTAGGCAGAGACGCCTATGGTGCGACCGCGCAGAATGCTGTTGCGCATCGCCGCTTTTTCGTAATCCATCAGACGTTTGGGCAACCAGCTCAACAGGTTGTCCTGCACCAGCCGTTGCCATCCCTTCGGCAGGTCGTGGGCCACACCGCCGATACGGAACCAGGCCGGGTGCATGCGGGCACCGGTGATCGCTTCGATGATGGTGTAGATCTTCTGCCGGTCGGTGAAGGTGAAGAAGACCGGGGTCATGGCCCCCACGTCCTGGATATAGGTCCCGAGGAACAAGAGGTGGCTCTGGATGCGGAACAGCTCTGCCATCATCACCCGGATCATGTCGACCCGCTGGGGCACCTTGATGCCGGCCAGCTTCTCGACCGCCAGCACATAGGGGAGGTTGTTCATCACCCCGCCCAGATACTCGACCCGGTCGGTATAGGGGATGTAACTGTGCCAGGACTGGCGCTCACCCATCTTCTCGGCACCACGATGGTGGTAGCCGATATCGGGCACGCAGTTGCGGATCTCCTCGCCATCGAGCTGCAACACCAACCGGAAGGCGCCGTGAGCAGAGGGGTGGTTGGGGCCGAGGTTCAAGAACATGTAGTCCTCGTTCTCGTTGCCGCGGGCCAGCCCCCACTCTTCCGGTTTGAACAGCAGGTTCTCCTGCTCCATGTCCTGTTTGGCGGCATCGAGCATGAAGGGATCGAATTCGGTGGCGCGCGCCGGGTAATCCTTGCGCAGCGGGTGACCCTGCCAGCTCTTGGGCATCATGATGCGGGTCAGATGGGGGTGGCCATCGAAGGTGATGCCCATCAGATCCCACACTTCCCGCTCGTACCAGTTGGCATTGGGGAAGTGGTTGGTGATGGTGGGCAGATGCAGGTCACTTTCGGCCAGCGCCACTTTCAACATCACATCGGCGTTACGGTCGATGGAGATGAGGTGATAGAAGACGGTGAAATCGCTCTGGGGCAGACCGTCGCGATGGCTGCGCAGCCGCTCGTCAGTCGCACTCAGATCGAAGAGCATCACGAACGGGGAGGGCACCTTGCGCAAAAAGCCCATCACATCCTGCAGCAGTTCGCGGGGGAGCCAGACCACCGGCACGCCGGTGCGCGTGGTCTGCACGGTGAAGTGCTCGGCCCCGAAGTGGGCAAACAGTTCGCCAATGACTTTGGCATCCTTGTGGTCGCTGGGCTGCCACTGGGCCATGGCGTAATTGCTGGGAAAATCACGAGTCAGTTTCATGGTCAGATCTCATCCGGCGTGCGCAGGTTGGTCACATTGATCCGTTCGCCGCGCTTGCGCTCTTTTTCGGCCTGCATCTGGGGACGGTAGATCCCCTGATCGCCCACTACCCAGGAGAGGGGGCGGCGCTCTTTGCCGATGGAGTCCTGCAGCAGCATCAAGGCTTGTAGAAAGGCTTCGGGACGGGGCGGGCAACCCGGAATGTAGACGTCGACCGGCAGGAACTTGTCCACCCCCTGCACCACGGAATAGATGTCATACATGCCCCCTGAGTTGGCACAGGCCCCCATGGAGATCACCCACTTGGGTTCGAGCAGCTGTTCATACAGGCGTTGAATCACCGGTGCCATCTTGATGAAGGGGGTCCCTGCAATCACCATGAAATCGGCCTGACGGGGCGAGGCACGGATAACTTCGGCGCCGAAGCGGGCCACATCGTGGGGGGAGGTGAAGGCGGTACACATCTCCACGTAGCAGCAGGAGATGCCGAAGTTGTAAGGCCAGAGGGAGTTTTTGCGGCCCCAGTTGACTGTGTCTTGCAGCACCTCCTCGAGACGGCCCATCATGATGCCGCGCGTCGCTTCTTGCGCCAGTGGGTCATCGACGGTCTGGCGCTGCTCCTGGGGGTAGCGCTCAACGGGTGCATCCGGGTCAATCCGGGTCAGGGTGTACTTCATGGTGCAACCTCAAGGAAAGGGTCTGTGGTTCAATCACTGTTTTTGTTGTTCAACTGCGGTTTGCGCGGTGACCAGTCCAGTGCGCCGATGCGCCAGAGGTAGATCAGGCCGATAAGCAGCAGTCCGATGAAAATGGTGGCTTCAATAAAGCCGACCCAGCCACTCTCCCGCACGGAGACAGACCAGGCAAACAGGTAGAGCGCCTCGACGTCGAAGATGACGAAGAACATGGCGACCAGATAGAACTTGGCGGAAAAACGCAGGCGGGCACTGCCGACCGAGTCGACACCAGATTCAAATGGCTTGTTCTTGGTGCGGCCGTAGGCGCGACCTCCCAGCAGGGCAGCGAGGCCTATCATCACCAGACAGATGGTGATGGCACCGATGACATAAATGGCAAAAGCCCAATGTTGAGCAGAAATATCAGCAAACATAGAGGTTTTTCCTAACCAAATTAATCAAGCGACTTAACAATAATGTTACGCATTATGACACTTTCGCACTGATTTACATGTCATTTTTACGGGTTAATTATTAATCGGTTAACCGGTAATTAAATTTTGTTAAGAAGCGCACTTTTTTGTTGGTTATGGCGGGCGAGAAAGGCCTGGAAAGCGTAGTGGTCCAACTAAATACGGACATTTGGTTAGGCCGTTCCTTGGCTTTTGCTGGCAGCATCCCATAATTCTGGCGATGTGGACGCTGCCAGTTGTAGTAATCCATCAGCCGTTATCCCAGCAGTTACTACTTCGGCTCATGTTCTGGGTCATGCGATAGTGCCACCGTCGTTGCGGAAAGGCCCAGTTGTCGTGTCGGTTACCCAGGCAGATTGAAACGACACCTGAGGGGAAAACCCGCTCCAGATTGTCCATATCGAGCACTTTTGTTCTCAGTACTGCATCAGGTTTGTCAGACACTGCTCAACCCATGACCCGCTGGTTATGCAGGGCGAGCATTGCGGCCAAGATAATGCTAGCGAGCGCCTGCTCAGCCGTCGGTGGCATCTCCACATCACACTTGATTGGGTTGCGGAAGATCAATTTTTCGGGCCAGCAGATTGGGAATGTCCGGTCGTTTTGACCGTGCAACACCTGTAGCGGTGTGCGCCCGGCTGTTTGGATGCCAGCCCGGCTTCCTTTATCAGGTTACGTATTTTGACTCGGCCAAGCTGATACCCACAACATCCGCATCACCGACATCAAGGGGCTGCGGCCTGCTGAGCTCTGGCTCGCTGTGAACAACCGCCGCAGTTGCATGCGCTCTCCTGCGAGCCAGATAGTCGTCTCAGCGGATCACTCCCTTCTCGCATCCAGATGCCACTCCGGTAGTTCTTCTAGCTGCACGTCGATACTTTTTTTTCGGTGGCTGCATTGCTGGCCAGTCGGCTATGACGCCTATTTTGTGTATATCACTGTTGGTCAACGAGGCTATGGGCATGTCGTTTTGAGCAATGTACACCTGCTTGTATCCAGCAGCGCAGTCTGCAGTCTAAGGAATGGGTTTGTAGTCAAAAACGGTACTCGATATGGAGGGTATGGCTGTCCAGCCCCGGATTCTTGTCATACATATGGGCGTTGGACATGTGCTCATACTGATAGCCGATCAGCCAATTTTTGGTGATGGCGTAACCGAGGCCGATACCCAGGGCGAACTGGAAGGGGCCGCCGTAATCCTTGTAGCCGTGGCCGCGAGTGCCAAATTGGTACTGATCGAGCCAGACCATCTCGCCGGGGAGCCAGGTCACCCAGTTACCCCATTGGCATTCGATACGGGCGCCGCCCCCCACTCTGGCGGTCTCTTCATCTTCTACCTTGAGCGTTCCGGCACGTACCCCCAGCCCAAATTGACAGCCTGAGTCTCCCCAGCGCCAGAACATTTGGTGGAACTTGGCGTCGGCGATGTTGATGTCGAGCTTGTCATTGCTGAAGGCCTTGCCAAGCTGCAGTACCACGATATTGTCATTCGCCATTGCAGACGGACTGGCGAGCAGTGCTGTCAGCAGGCCGATCCTTGATAGAGTGTTAGCGTCCATGCCCCCTCCCGATCCTTGTTGTCATCCTGGTGATCCTGTTGATCACCCTTCAGGCATAGTCAATCGACGCGCTCCCTGTCAATGCATGGTCACTCGGTAAAAAAATTAAATATTTATGAAAAATCAACTATCTGCGATGGGCTGATGTGATTTGGCAGGCGTGACCGCGGGGAGATGAAAAAGCCCTTCACCATGGTGAAGGGCTTTTTGCTATCTGGCGTTTATCCGCTTGGGTTGCTCCGTCTGGGTTTAGTAGCCCTGCTGGTGCACGTCCATCACGGCGCGGCCTGACGGGTCGGCCATCTCTTTGAACTTGGCATCCCACTCCAGCGCGGTAGGGGTGGAGCAGGCGACCGACTTGCCGTAGGGCACGGTGCGGGCGGCAGCTTCCAGCGGGAAGTGCTCGTCGAAGATGGCGCGATAGAAGTAGGCCTCCTTGGTGAGCGGGGTGTTGATGGGAAAGCGGAATGCGGCCGCTTCGAACATCTGATCCGTCACTTCGGTCTCGACCATCGCCTTCAGGCTGTCGATCCACGAATAACCTACGCCGTCGGAGAACTGCTCCTTCTGGCGCCATGCCACTTCGTGGGGCAGCAGATCCTCGAAGGCTTCGCGCAGGACGTGCTTCTCGATCTTGCCCTTGCCGCACATCTTGTCGGCAGGTTGCAGGCGCATCGCCACGTCCATGAACTCCTTGTCGAGGAAGGGCACGCGACCCTCGACACCCCAGGCGGCCATCGATTTGTTGGCGCGCAGGCAGTCATAGAGGTGCAAAGAGGCGAGCTTGCGCACGTTCTCTTCGTGGAACTCGCGGGCGTTGGGCGCCTTGTGGAAGTAGAGGTAGCCACCGAACAGTTCGTCGGAACCTTCGCCGGAGAGCACCATCTTGATCCCCATCGCCTTGATGTAACGGGCCATCAGATACATCGGCGTGGAGGCGCGTATGGTGGTGACGTCATAGGTCTCCAGGTGATAGATGACGTCGCGCAGGGCATCCAGCCCCTCCTGAACGGTGAAGTGGATCTGGTGGTGGACGGTGCCGAGGTGATCAGCCACCTTGCGGGCGGCGGCGAGATCCGGCGACCCTTCCAGACCGACGGCGAAGGAGTGCAGTTGCGGCCACCAGGCTTCGCTCTTGCCATCGTCCTCGATGCGGCGCGCCGCATAGAGCTTGGTAATGGCGGAGATAACGGAGGAGTCCAGTCCGCCGGAGAGCAGCACGCCATAGGGTACGTCACACATCAGCTGGCGCTTGACCGCCGCTTCCAGCGCGGCTTTCAGCTCCGCCTTGTCGCTGACGTTGTGCTCGACCGCGCTGTATTCCATCCAGTCGCGCTTGTACCACTGTTTGAGCTCGCCATCCTTGCTCCACAGGTAGTGTCCCGGCGGGAAGGTTTCGACGCTCTTGCAGACCGGCACCAGCGCCTTCATTTCGGAGGCGACATAGAAGTTGCCGTGCTCGTCGCGACCGGTATAGAGGGGGATGATCCCCATGTGGTCGCGACCAATCAGGTAGGCATCCTGTTCGGCGTCATAAAGGATAAAGGCAAAGATGCCGTTGAGATCGTCGAGAAACGCCGGGCCCTTCTCCTTGTAGAGGGCAAGCAGCACTTCACAGTCGGATTTGGTCTGGAACTGGAAGTCGACTTTGAGGGTCTTCTCCAGTTCTTTGTGGTTGTAGATCTCGCCGTTGACCGCCAGCACATGGGTGCGCTCGGGGTTGTAGAGCGGCTGGGCGCCATTGCCCGGGTCGACGATGGCCAGACGCTCATGCACCAGAATGGCTTTGTCTGAGCTGTAGACGCCGGACCAGTCAGGCCCGCGGTGACGAAGTCGCTTGGACATCTCCAGCGCCGATTTGCGCAGGGCTACTGCATCGGACTTGATATCCAGAATGCCGAAAATTGAACACATTGGCGGTAATCCTCTTGATTTTTATATGAGCCCCCCACGTTTGGGCTCGAAATTCCATTTACATTCCTCGTCAGACACAATGCCTAGCGGAAAAACCTTTTGCAAGCGGGAAAACCGCAGAAAATCATGCCGTAAGCGTCAAGCGGATCAACAGGATAAGGGCTGCTGCAACGAGGCAGGGTGACGTGAACGTCAAGCCGAGGCGGGTTCGAAGATCACATAGACCTTGCGACAGGGGGTGAGGGTCTCCCACTCGCCGACAAAGCCTGCCGGAATCACGAATTGATCGCCGGGTTTGAGGGCAAGCTGGCCGCCCTGACTGTCGTGGATCACCACATCCCCCTCCAGCAGCTGGCAATACTCGTGCTCGGTGTAGTGGATGGCCCAGCGGCCAGGCTCGCAAGCCCAGAAGCCCACGTGAAACTGCTGGCTGGGGTCGGAGTAGTGGTTCCACACCGTTTGCGCCGGGTTGCCCGCTTTAATGCGCTCGGGGGCTGGCATCAGCGGGGTAGGGGCCGCCTCGTGGCGGCCCGGCAAAATCCAGTCGTTGAGGGTCTTCATGGTGCCTCCCTGGCAATGGGGATATGAAAACGGGGCCATCCAGGCCCCGCGTTTGTTCGTTTTATTAAACGAGGTTGTGCATAACTTAAACGATGTGCATTCCCTTGCCAAGAGCCGCTGGCCGCAGGATCAGAGCGGCTGCAAACGGCGGATCACATGACGGGCAAAGCCGCTGCCCGCTTCGTTGTAGACGTTGAACACTGCATCCACCCCCTGCTCCTGCAGGGAGGCGATATCATCCTCGAAGCGGACGATGGCGGCTATCTTGCCGTTGAACCCGTGGCTGCGCAGCTTCTCGATGGCGTAGAGATTCCCCGAGTGGTGGGGCATCGCCAGCAGCACCAGATTGACCTGATTGGAGAGCAACACCTTGTCCCAGAAGTCGGTATCGGTGGCATCCCCTTCGATGACGTTCATCCCCTGGGCGCGCAGGGTGGGCAGCTTCTCGCTGTCGTTCTCCACCCCGAGGATGACGTTGCCGTACTTGTTCTCCAGCTCGAAGTAGGCTCCCTGACCGATCCGCCCCATGCCGAGGATGATCACCTCGGCATCGCCAAGCTCGATGGGCCTGTCTTCCGGATGGAGGTTGCTCGCCTGCAATCCTCGCAGCCAGTGGCCGATACGGTGATAAATGCGCTCGCTCTGGGCATTGAGCGGGGCGGAGATCATAAAGCTCGCCGCTAGCGCCAGCGAGACCGCCACCAGCCACTCGTGGGAGAGCCAGCCCGCCCTGGCTGCGATGGCGGCGACGATCAGGCCAAACTCCGAGAAGTTGGTGAGCGCCAGGGTAGAGAGCAGCGCGGTACGCACCCGCAGGTGAGCGCCGCTGTAGACCAGATAGTAGAGGACACTTTTGAGCGGCAGGGCCAGCACCAGTGCCAGTGCCAGCAACATGGTGTCGTGGGTCGGCAGACCGTTGAGGCCGATGGTGAGAAAGAAGCAGACCAGAAAGAGGTCTTTGAGGTTGAAGAGCGCCTTTGCAAGCCCTGCCGCAGCCGGATGAGAGGCGAGCAGCATGCCGATGATGAGGGCCCCCAGATCCGGCTTGAGGCCGACCACTTCAAAACCGGCAGCCCCGACCACCAGCGCCAGAAATACTCCGAACAGCACCTGCAGCTCGCCGTGACCGGCCCGCTCCAAGAGCTTGAACAGCAGCGGGCGCAGCAGCGGCAATCCCAGCACCCAGAGCGCCCAGATGCTGGGCCACTTGCCGCTGGAAAAGGCCAGAAATGCTACGGCGAACACGTCTTGCATGACCAGTACCCCGATGGCGATGCGGGCGTAGAGGGCATTCATGTCGCTGCGATCTTCCAGCACCTTGACTGCGAAGACGGTGCTGGAGAAGGAGAGGGCAAAGCCCAGCAGCAGCGCCAGTTTCCAGTCCAGCGAGAGGGCAAGTTCAAGCCCCAGTCCCTTGCAGACCAGCAGCACCACGGTAAAGAGCAGGGTGGAGAGCAGCAGGTGCAGGCTGGTGGTGCCCCACACATCGCGCCGCATCAGGGTCTTGATATTGAGCTTGAGGCCGATGGTGAACAGCAGCAGGGTGACGCCGAGATCGGCCACCTCGCTCAGGGCGGGGGTATTTTCATATCCCATGCCGTTGAGGATAAAACCGGCGGCCAGAAAGCCGAGCAGGGGGGGCAGGCCAATCAGATTGACTACCATGCCGCAGCCAAAAGCCACGGCGATCAGAATGGGTTCCATAACAGATCCTGCAAGGGCAGGAGAGACCTGCCCTGTTTAACGCTTGGGTGGTGATTAGACGATATCGATGTCGACCACGGAGTCGAAAATATGGTTCGGGCGAAACGGCATGCGGTCGATATCGGCGACCTTGCTCACCCCGGAGAGCACCAGCACCGTTTCGAGACCGGCCTGAAAGCCCGCCAGAATGTCGGTGCGCAGGTTGTCGCCGATGATGATGGTGTCGTCGGAGTGGGCCTCCATCCGGTTGAGCGCCGCACGGATGATCCAGGCGCTCGGCTTGCCGACATAGAACGGCTTCTTGCCGGTCATCCGCTCGATGGGGGCGCACAGGGCGCCGCAGGCCGGGTGCATCATGGGGCCGTGGGTATCCGGGTTGGTGGCGATAAAGCGAGCCCCCTGATCGACGAACTTGGCCCCCTGTTGCATCATGGTCCAGTTGTAGTTGCGGGTCTCGCCCACCACCACGAAGTCGGGGTCGATATCGGTGATGGTGAAACCGGCCTTGTAGAGCTCGTGGGTCAGTGCCCCTTCACCGATCACATAGGCCTTTTTGCCATCCTGACGCTTGAGGAAGTCGGCGGTGCCCATGGCGGAGGTATAGAAGCACTCCTCCGGCACTTCGATACCTGCGGAACGGAAGCGGTTTTGCAGATCTTTCTGGGTCTGTGCCGGGTAGTTGGTGAGGAACAGGAGCTTGCTGCCCTGCTCCAGCAGGCGATGGACGAAACGGTCGGCACCGGGGATGAGATCGTTGTTGTGCAGGATGACACCGTCGATATCGCAGATGACGTTCTTCTTCATGAAAACTCCTTGTCAGGGCGCAGGCGAGCCGCCAATCGTTAAGATGTTCAATCATTTATGATTTTTGTGACGCCATTATAAGTCTGTTTGATGACAAGTCTCCCCTGTCTCGTCACTTCGGTGCACAATAAAGCTGCCGTCGGGTCAGTCTGGTGGAGGGGCTGACGCCGGATCACTTTGCTGATGGAGCCGTTGCCATGGACACCCCGATTCCCAAGCCAGTCACCCCCGAACACCTCACCGCCGCGCAATTTATCGCCGGACTGCCGAAACTGGAGCTGCACCTTCACATTGAGGGCACCCTCGAACCCGAGCTGATGTTCGAGCTTGGCAAACGCAACAATGTGCCACTGCCCTGGCCCGACGTGGCCAGCGTGCGCGCCGCCTATGACTTTGACTGCCTGCAATCCTTTCTCGACCTCTACTATCGCGGTGCCAGTGTGCTGGTGACCGAGCAGGACTTCTTCGACCTCACCTGGGCCTATCTTGAGCGGTGTGCCGCCGACAAGGTGGTGCATGTGGAGATCTTCTTCGACCCGCAGACCCACACTGCCCGCGGTATCCCATTTGTTACCGTGCTCGGCGGCATCGAGCGGGCGCTGCAGCGCGGGGAGCAGGAGTTTGGCATCAGCTGGCGCCTTATCATGAGCTTTTTGCGCCACCTGAGCGAAGAGGAGGCGTTCGTCACCTTGGCAGAGGCCATGCCCTTCCTGTCACGGATCCACGGCATCGGCCTCGACTCGGGGGAGAAGGGCAATCCGCCCAGCAAATTTGCCCGTATTTTTGCCAAATGCCGCGAGCTGGGGCTGCCGGTGGTGGCCCATGCGGGCGAAGAGGGGCCTGCCGACTATATCTGGCAAGCGATCAACGAGCTGCAGGTGCAGCGCATCGATCACGGGGTGCGCTCGGCCGACGATCCCGAGCTGCTCCGTTATCTGGCCGATACCCGGTTGCCGCTCACCGTTTGCCCCCTCTCCAACACCCGGCTCAAGGTGTTTGACCAGATGGCCCACCACAATGTGCTGCGGCTGCTGGAGCAGGGGATCTGCGTCACCATCAATTCCGACGATCCCGCCTACTTCGGTGGTTACATGGGGGCCAACTTTGCGGCGCTGGCGGACGATCTCGGCGCCACTGCGGATCAGCTTTGCCGCCTCTCGCTCAATGCAGTGGAGGCGAGCTGGCTGAGCTTGGCCGACAAAGCGCGGCTGACCCGTGACATCCGCACTCATGCCGCCCGCCACGCGGTGCAGCTGCACTGAGTCAGGCGCAGGTTAATCCCGGATGCAGAGAGGCCCGCTATCACGGGCCTCTCTTATTTTCAGTTGCGAGCGTTTCTGCTGCCGGTGGATGACGCCCGCGCTATGCCACTCGCACCAGAAACTTCTCGCCCTGTCCTGCGCGCTTGAAGCGCTCGAGCAGGGTCGGCAGCGCCTCAAAGTCGCCGACCACCAGCGGCGGCAGGGTCAGCTCGCCGCTCGCCATCTGCTCCATCATGGCGACACCGGCGGCCACCTGTCGGCTCCACTGTTTGTCCGAGCCAAAGGCGTGCTGGGCACCCAGCGCAATCTCGTGCAACGAGTGGCAGTGGGCAAAGGCGGGCAGCGGGTTGTGCAGAATACGCCCCAGCACAGTCACCATATGACCGTAGTAGCCAAGGGCAGGCAGCAGGCTCTCAGCCTGTTGGCTAGAGACCAGATCGATGATCCCCTCGAACGGCTCGTTGCCGTTGGCGGCCTGCAAGGTGGCCAGCCAATCGGGCTCCCGATAATCAGCCACCCCCTGCACACCTATCTGCTTGAGCCACGGATGGTGGCGAGGACTGGCGCTGGCAAAGACCCGCGCCCCCTGCTTGAGGGCCAGCTGCACCGCAAAGCGGCCGACACTGCTGCCGGCGCCGGTGATGAGCAGCGCTTCACCGTGCAGGCGCGGCAGCTTGGCCAGCGCCTGCCAGGCGGTGAGACCGGGACAGGGCAGGGCGGCTGCCGCCTCGTCGCTCAGGGCATCGGGTACCGGCAGCAGGGCGCGTGCCGGCACCCGGGTATGACGGGCAAAGCTGCCGTGGTGGCGCAGATCTGTGTGGTAGGCGACCCGGGCGCCGAGACGCAGATGGCTGACGTTGGCGCCGAGCGCCACGATCGTGCCCATGCCATCGACGCCGGGCACTTGACCGTCCTGCCAGTGGGCGTGACCATATTCGATCAGCTTCCAGTCCACCGGATTGAAGGCGATGACCCGGTTGGCCACCAGTACCTCATCGGGGCCAAGGGGGGAGAGCGGGAGGTCGGCGAGGGTGAGCTGATCCGGTTCACCGGGGGCATGCCAGCACCAGGCTTGGGTGTGATTCATGATGATTCCTTGCGAAACAGTGGGGAGAGCTTGATGAGATTATTGCAACAGCAAGACAGTAAAAATTCCACTGTTGCAATTGCGCAACAATACGGCAGGCCCCAACCTGTGGGGCCTGCTTAACGTGGTCTGCTGGCCATTGGCAAGCAACGGCCGGTTTTATGCGTCATCGGCCTGATAGGTCGGGTAGTCGGTGAGCCCCTTCTCGCCGCCGCCAAACAGGGTGGCCGGATCGTGGGGGGCCAGCGGATAGCCGTGGCGCAGCCGCTCCGGCAGATCCGGGTTGGCGACGAAGGGGCGGCCAAAGCCAATCATGTCGGCCCAACCCGCCTTGAGGGCGGCGCGCGCTCGCTCGCCGTCATATTTGCCGGCATAGATCAGGGTGTTGGGGAAGGCATCGCGCAGACCCTGCTTGAAGTTCTCCGGCATCAGGGGGGCATCGTCCCAGTCCGCTTCGGCGATGTGCAGGTAGACCACGTTGAGCTGGCCCAGCAGGTGGGCGGCGGCCAGATAGGTCTCTTGCGGGTTGGCATCCACGGTGCCGTTGAGGGTGGTGAGCGGCGCAAGACGCACCCCGACCCGGTCAGCCCCGATCTCGCTGCAGACCGCTTCGGTCACCTCCTTGAGGAAGCGCAGCCGGTTCTCCAGCGAACCGCCGTAGCCGTCGGTGCGGGCGTTGGACTCGGAGTCGAGGAACTGGTTGATGAGGTAGCCGTTGGCGGCGTGCAGTTCGATGCCGTCAAAACCGGCGCTGATGGCGTTGCGAGCCGCCTGACGGAACTGGCCCACTACCGCATCGATATCTGCCTGGGTCATGGCGCGCGGGGTGACGGTCTCGACAAAACCGGGGGCATCGCTGCCGTTATCGACAAACACCTTGACGCCGACCGCGGGCAGGGCCGAGGCCGAGATGGGCTGGGCGCCGTCGATGTTGTCGGGATGAGTGACCCGACCCACGTGCCAGAGCTGGGCGAAGATGGTGCCATGTTTGGCGTGAACGGCGTCGGTCACCAGCTTCCAGCCGGCGATCTGGTCGGCGCTGTAGATGCCCGGCGTCCAGGCGTAGCCCTTGCCCATGGGATCGATCTGGGTGCCCTCGCTGATGATAAGGCCGGCACCGGCACGTTGGGCGTAGTAGGTGGCCATCATGGCGTTGGCCACATCACCGGGCTGACTGGCACGGGAGCGGGTCATGGGGGGCATGACGATGCGGTTGGCAAGGTGCAGCTGACCCAGTCGCTGCGGGCAAAACAGGTGATCGTGGCTCATCTTGAGTTCCTCATGGTGGAAGTGAGGCCACTTTATGCCGCCATCTTGTTGTGAAAAAGGGGGGTAATTGCACAAGAGAATTGTGCTTGATGCAGCAATCAGTGCAAACCGTTAGGAAAGAGGCGTTTAGGCATAAAAAAGAGGGCCGTCTGGCCCTCTTCTGTTTTCTGCCGGTGGCAGGCTCAAGCTGCGGCGGGCATCACTTTCACACGCTCGATGCGCCGCTCGCTCACCTCGATCACCTCGAAGTTGAGCTGCTGCAGTTGCAACTGCTGGCCCGGGGTGGGCAGAGTGCCGAAGTGGGAGAGCAGCATGCCCGCCAGGGTCACGTATTCATCGCTCTCGCTCACCAGCCCCTCGTGCTCCAGCACCTGCTCCACATGGTGGATGTTGGTGCTGCCGTTGATCAGCCACCCTTCGCCATCGCGCACGATATCCGGGGTTTCGTCCTCGTCCGGCAGCTCGCCGACGATGGCCTCCAGCAGATCGTGGGTGGTGACCAGCCCCTGGATCACGCCAAACTCGTCGGAGACCAGAATAAGGCTTCCCTTGGCTTTGCGCAGCTCCGCCAACAGACGGATCACGTTGATGGTTTGCGGCACGATAATGGGGTCGTTCTGCTTGGCCAGTTCACTTAAGGATTGCCCTTCGTTCAAGGCAAACAGCAGATCGCGCGCCTTGACCACTCCGATCACCTCGTCCAGATCCCCGTCACAGATAGGGAACAGGCTGTGGGGCTCGCGCTGCAACAGGGCGCGGATCTCGTCGCTGGAGTCGTTGATATCGATCCAGGCCATCTCCGAGCGCGGGGTCATGATGGTGCGAATGGAGCGCTCGGCCAGCGACAGCACGCCGGTCACCATATAGCGCTCCTCCTCGCCAAAGCTCACCGGTGCTACGGCAGGGGCATCCAGATCGTCATCCGGCTGATCCTGATAGGCTTTGCTGCCCATCAGCTTGAAGATGGCGGCGGTGGTGCGCTCGCGCAGCGGCTGTTTGGATTCGTGACGCATGGCGCTGCGCTGGGCCAGCTGGTTGAAAAACTCGATCAGCACCGAGAAGCCGATGGCCGCGTAGAGGTAGCCCTTCGGAATATGGAAGCCAAATCCTTCCGCCACCAGGCTGAAGCCGATCATCAGCAGGAAGCTCAGACAGAGCACCACCACGGTGGGGTGGGCGTTGACGAAGCGGGTCAGCGGCTTGGAGGCGAGCACCATCACCACCATGGCGATGGTCACGGCGGCCATCATCACGCCAAGGTGTTCCACCATGCCGACGGCAGTGATGATGGAGTCGAGCGAGAAGACCGCATCGAGCACCAAAATTTGGGCGATCACCACGCCGAAGCTGGCGTAGGCGCCGACCGGGCCGTCATCGTGGGGTTTGGCTTCCAGCCGTTCATGCAGCTCAGAGGTAGCCTTGAACAGCAGGAACAGGCCGCCCCCCATCAGGATCAGGTCCCGACCGGAGAAGGGGTGATCCCACAGGTGCAAAATCGGGGTGGTCAGGGTGACCAGCCATGACATGACGCTCAAGAGCCCAAGTCGCATCAGCAGGGCCAGCGACAGGCCGATGACGCGTGCCTTGTCTCGCTGGGCGGGGGGCAGTTTTTTCACCAGGATGGCGATAAAGACCAGGTTGTCGATCCCCAGCACGATTTCCAGAATGATCAGGGTAAACAGACCAATCCAGATGTGGGGATCCAGCAGCAATTCCATTGTATGACCTCAATAAAAACAGACAGAGCAGAGAGTGATCACGGCGCACGATGGCCGCAGTAACAGCAAGGCAAAGGTGTTATTCAGAGGCGCTGATTAAGCAGAAAAAGATAGGCTTTGACAGAGAGAGACGAAGGGCAACTTCGGGGATTGTCCATGATGGGCAATAAAACCTCGGGTGAAAAATGAGCCCTGATGATAGCGGCTGGCGCCAATTTGGCAAGCGCAGTGTCAGCGGGGCGTGATGGGGTTGTGATGCGACAGGGGGAGGCGGCGGTGGCGCTCTCCCCCGTGCGGTCGTTACAACCAGCGCTTTTCGCGGGTGAAACAGACCGACAGCCAGGCATCCCCCAGGGTGTCACCGAGGCGAGACCAGAGCTCCTGACGCAGGGCATCCTGACGTTCGACGGGCCACTCCTGACCCGGCGCCACCAGAATGTTCAATTCCAGATCGAAGCGGCGACCGCTTTTGGCCAGATGGCTGTAGCACTCGATGCCGTGGCGCTGGCGCAGCGCCTCGATCTCCTGCTCGACTTGCCGTGGCACGTCTCCCTTGGGAGCGATCTTCAACACTTCCCGCAGGTTGCGACCGAGCACCTTGATGGGAATAAGGGTGGCACAGAGGGCCAGCAGCGAGACCAGCACCGGGTCTATGTAGCGGTTGTATTGGCCGTAGCCGATGGCATCGAGGCCGATGGCGACCACGAAACCGATAAGCAGGGTGGCGCTGAGCAGGGTATCCACCAGCCACTCTTTGGAGTCGACCCGCACCAGTTCGGAGTCTACCTGCTCGGCAACCTGGGCTTCGATGCGATAGATGATGGCGCAGAAGAAGGTGGAGACGGCGGCATAGATGAGGGCGTGGCCGAGATCGATCTCCCGTCCGCCATCCAGCAGGGTGGTGATGCCGCTATAGAGAGCGCCAAGGCAGAGCAGCAGAATAATGGTGCCATTGATGACGTTGGTGATGGGCTCGAAGTGGGCATAGCCGTACTGGAAGCGCGCATCGGAAGGGCGGGTAACGAGATAGGCAGTGATGAGGCCAAGGCCCGTCATACCCATGCTGAACAGGGTGAAGATACCATCGAGCATGATGGCGTTGGAACCGACGAAGAGGCCGTAGCCGATGCCGAAGATGGCAAAGGTAATACAACCGAACAGCGACAGGGTAAGCGCCTGTTTTTCGGTGGTGACCAGCGTACTGATAACATGGCTGTGGTGAGCCATAAAAGTCCTCCTTTCAAATGGTGAATATTGCCAAGCGCAAGCGGTTTTCTAGCTGATATACTGCCCGCTCACATGTGAGCGGACTGGCCTGACTGCCATTGACAGGCGGCTGGCCAGTCGTTGTCGCCGGCGTGCCGGCATCAAGCAAAGGATGGGAACAAGGATTCATGATCCCGAGACTCGATTACCAGGACAGTTTGTCACCCGCAACCCTGCAGTTTCTTGAGTTGCTAGAGCGCAGCGCATTTCGTGGTGATATCGAAAAGTCTTATGCAAGCCGGTTGGCGATGGCGACGGATAACAGCGTCTATCAGGTAGTACCTCAGGCGGTTCTCTATCCGCGCAGTGCGGACGACATAGCAGCAATGCTCAAGCTGGCCGCAGAGCCGGTGTTCGCCTCCCTGAGCTTTTTCCCTCGCGGTGGCGGTACCGGCACCAATGGCCAGTCATTGGGCGGCGGCATTATCGTCGATCTCTCCCGTTATATGAACCAGATCATGGAAATTAATCTGGAGGAGGGGTGGGTGCGCGCCCAGGCCGGGGTGGTGAAAGACCAGCTCAACGCCTATCTCAAGCCCCACGGCTACTTCTTCTCGCCGGATCTCTCCACCTCCAACCGCGCCACCTTAGGCGGAATGATCAACACAGATGCCTCGGGGCAGGGGTCTCTGGTCTACGGCAAAACCTCGGATCACGTACTGGGTCTCAAAGCGGTGCTGGAGAATGGCGATATCATGGCGACCGAGCCGCTGACCGGTGAGCGACTGGCCGACAAGCTGGCGCTGGAGAGTCGGGAAGGGGAGATCTATCGCACCCTCTATCGTATCGGCAAGGAGCGCCGCGCCGACATCGAGGCGACCTTCCCCAAGCTCAACCGCTTTCTGACCGGCTACGATCTCAAGCACCTATATCAACCGGATACCGACACGCTGGATGTGAGTCGGGTGTTGTGCGGATCTGAAGGGTCTCTCGGCTTTATCACCGAAGCCAAACTCAATATCACCCCCATCCCGCGTTATCGCACTCTGGTCAACGTCAAGTACGACAGCTTCCCCTCCGCCCTGCGCAATGCCCCCTTTATGGTGCAGGCGCAGGCTCTCTCGGTGGAGACGGTGGACTCCCGGGTGCTGGGGTTGGCCCGCGCCGACATCATCTGGCATTCGGTGAAAGAACTTATTCAGGATGTGCCCGGCAAGGATCTGCAGGGGCTCAACATCGTCGAATTTGCCGACACCGACGAGGCAGAACACAGGGCCAAGGTGGCGGAGCTCTGCCGCCGTATCGACGCGCTGCTGGCCAAGGGCGAGGCGGGGATCATCGGCTATCAGGTGTGTGACCACCTGCCGAGCATCGAGACCATCTACACCATGCGCAAGAAGTCGGTGGGGCTGCTGGGCAACGCCGAAGGGCGCAAGAAGCCGGTGGCCTTCACTGAAGACACCGCCGTGCCGCCCGAATCCCTGGCCGATTTCATCATGGAGTTTCGCGCTCTGCTGGATGCCCACGGCCTCGACTACGGCATGTTTGGCCACGTTGATGCCGGTGTGCTGCACGTGCGCCCGGCGCTGGATTTGTGCGATCCCGAGCAGGAGGTGCTGCTGCGCCGCATCTCCGATCAGGTGGTGGCGCTCACCGCCAAATATGGCGGTCTGATGTGGGGCGAGCATGGCAAGGGCTTTCGCTCCGAATACAGCCCCGCCTTCTTTGGCGAGCTGTGGGAAGAGCTGCAGCGGGTCAAGGGGGCGTTCGACCCGACCAACCGCATCAACCCGGGCAAGATCTGTATCCCCTACGGTAGCGGCGCCGAGCTGGTGTCGGTGGATGGCCCCAAGCGCGGCAAGTATGACCGCCAGATCCCGCTCGCGGTGCGCACCAGCTACACCCGCGCCATGGATTGCAACGGCAATGGTCTCTGCTTCACCTTCGAGACCGACTCCCCCATGTGCCCCTCGGTCAAGATCAGCCGTGATCGCCGCCACTCCCCCAAGGGGCGGGCGGGCCTGATGCGTGAATGGTTGCGTCAGCTGGCGGAGCAGGGCTTCGATCCGCTAGCGGAAGAGGTGGCGCTGCAATCCGGTGGTGTGCGCTTCAAACAGCTGGTGGACAAGGTGCGCAACAGCTGGGCCAAACAGCGCGGCGAGTATGATTTCTCCCACGAGGTGATGGAGGCGATGGCTGGCTGTCTGGCCTGCAAGGCGTGCACCAGCCAGTGCCCGATCAAGGTGGATGTGCCCGATTTTCGCGCCCGCTTTATGCAGCTTTATCATGGCCGCTACCTGCGCGCCCCCAAGGATTACTTCGTCGGCACGGTGGAGAGCTATGCCCCGCTGCTTGCCAAGGCGCCGAAGCTGGTCAACTTCTTCCTCGAAAAAGAGTGGGCCCAGAAGGCGACCGAGAAGAGTATCGGCATGGTCGATGTGCCGCTGCTCTCGGTGCCGACCCTGGCCGAGAGCCTGCACGATAACCGCGCCCGCTATTTTGATCTGCCGGGTCTGGAGCGGATGAGTGCCGAGCAGCGCAAGCAGGTAGTGCTCATCGTGCAGGATCCCTTCACCAGCTATTACGACGCCCCCGTGGTGCGCGACCTGGTGAAACTCGCCAGCAAGCTCGGCTTCCAGCCCTACTTGCTGCCCTTTAAACCCAACGGTAAACCCCAGCATATCAAGGGATTCCTGCGCGCCTTTGCCCGCACTGCTGCCAACAGCGCCCAGTTCCTCAACAAGGTAGCGGCGCTTGGCATTCCCATGGTGGGGGTGGATCCGGCCATGGTGCTCTGCTATCGCGACGAGTATGCCAAGGCGCTGGGGTCGGCCCGCGGCGATTTTCAGGTGTTGCTGCCGCAGGAGTGGCTGCTCTCGCTGCCGGTAGATCAGTTGCCTGCTCGAACCGACAAGACCAAGAGCGAGGAGGGGAGCGAGCCCTGGTATCTCTTTGCCCACTGCACCGAGAAGACCGCCAAGCCCTCCACTCACGGTGACTGGAGCACCCTGTTTGGCCGTTTCGGGGCCAGTTTGCAGCCGGTCTCTGTGGGGTGTTGCGGTATGGCGGGCACCTATGGTCACGATGTCAAACAGGTGGAGAACTCCAAGGGCATTTATGGGTTGAGCTGGGCTGACCCGCTAGCCCGTTTGCCCAAAGCGCGCTGTCTGGCGACCGGCTATTCGTGCCGCAGTCAGGTTAAGCGGATGGAGGGGGAAAAGCTCAAACATCCATTGCAAGCCCTGCTGGAGCTGCTCTGATGCTGACGTTTCCCAAGCGGTTTCGGGTGCCGAAGGCCTATCGGCACCCGCGTTTCTTACTGTTACCCGCCACTCCCGCTCAGGCGGTGGTGGAGTTTGTCGCCATGTTGCGCGAGCGCGAGCAGCTCCATCAGCTGTTTCGCCCGAACGATCTCTGGCCCTCCGCCAATTTCAGTCTGAGCCAGCACGAAGGGGATCTGGAGTGGCAGCAGTCGGAGTTTCTGGCCAAGCGCTCCTTTGCCTATGGCCTCTGGAGTCCGGATCGGGAGCCGCAATTTTGGGGCGGGGTTTATCTCTACCCCTCGGTGTTGCCGGAGGTAGCGGTGGAGCTCTTCTTCTGGAAGGTGGCCGAGGCGCCTATCACGGATGAGGAGCTGGAGATTCAGCTGCGCGAGTGGCTCGCCAAGGTGTGGCAGTGGCCAGAACCCCGTCTGCCGGGGCGAGAAGTGCCTTGGTCCGAGTGGCCCGGCGTTACCTACCCTTGGTGACATCCCGCTTAAGGGCATGATTGTGTAACACGCAGCGCCGGGTCGGGGCTGCGTTGTTACCACGTCACCCGGTAACCAACAACTCATATAACCGAACCATGTTGCCGATGGAGGGCGTTTCACTCATATCGGTACGCATTCATCGCTAACATAAGGAGTCTGCTCGCAATGAGTCACGATATTGCGCCCATCTGGCGTAAACCCATGAGCCTGGAGGGGCTCAACGCCACCTCTCGCAACACCCTGATGGCCCACCTCGATATCATCTATACCGCTTTTGGCCCAGACTGGTTGGAGGCCACTATGCCAGTGGATCACCGCACCCACCAGCCTCTTGGCATGCTCCATGGCGGCGCGTCAGTGGTGCTGGCGGAGACGCTTGGGTCGCTGGCGGCCAATATGGCGGTCGGGCCAGATAGCTACTGTGTGGGGTTGGAGGTGAATGCCAACCATCTGCGGGCCAAACGGGAAGGGGTGGTGACCGGGCGTTGCACGCCGCTCCATCTGGGAGCAACAACCCAGGTGTGGCAGATTGAAATTCGGGACGAACGTGAGCGTTTATTGTGCACCAGCCGACTGACCATGGCGGTGCTCAAACACAAGCGGGGCAAGGACTCCAGCGAGGAGTGATCTGCAATAACGCACTATGAGTGCAAAATAAGCAAGCCATACTCGTCAGATCCCTCTATAATTGCCAACGTCTTGAGAGGCTTATCACATTTTTCAAGACAGCAGAACAAAGTGGCGCTATAATCGCCGCCTTTTTGCTATTCCGCGGTGTTAGCCGCCTGCCTTAATCTGGAAGAATCTATGTCTGATACCGAACAACTGCCCCTTTTTAGTGAGCTTGGACTGGCCGCGCCTGTATTGAAAGCGCTGCAGGACGTGGGCTATGAGCGCCCGTCACCGATCCAGGCCGCAGCAATTCCCCACCTGATGGCGGGACACGATCTGCTGGGGCAGGCGCAAACCGGTACAGGGAAGACCGCTGCTTTTGCCTTGCCTCTGTTGTCTCGTCTGGAAGCTGGTAACCGCAACACCCAGATCCTGGTGCTGGCGCCTACCCGCGAACTGGCGCTGCAAGTGGCTGAAGCGTGCCAACGCTACGCCCACCACATGCCTGATTTCCACGTACTGCCCATCTACGGCGGCGCCTCCTACGAAACCCAGACCCGCGCCCTGCGTCGCGGTGCCCAGGTTGTCGTCGGTACTCCGGGCCGCGTGATGGACCTGATCCGTCGCAAGAACCTGGACCTCTCCGGCTTGAAAGCACTGGTACTGGACGAAGCGGACGAAATGCTGCGTATGGGCTTCATCGACGACGTGGACTGGATCATGGAGCAGTGCCCGAGCTCTCGTCAGGTTGCTCTGTTCTCTGCCACCATGCCGGAGCAGATCCGTCGCGTGGCCCAGAAGCACCTGAAGCAGCCCAAAGAGATCAAGATCGCCTCCAAGACTGCTACCGCGACCACTATTCGCCAGCGCTACTGGCAAGTGACCGGTCTGCACAAGCTGGACGCCATGACCCGTCTGCTGGAAGTGGAATCCTACGAAGCCCTGCTGGTATTCGTACGTACCAAGAACGCTGCCGAAGAGCTGGCTGGCAAGCTGGCCGCCCGTGGTCACGCCTGTGAAGCGCTGCACGGCGACATCCCGCAGAAACTGCGTGAGCGTACCGTCGACAAGCTGCGTCAGGGCCAGCTGGACATCCTGATCGCCACCGACGTTGTCGCCCGTGGTCTGGACGTTGAGCGCATCACCCACGTAGTGAACTACGACATTCCGTACGACACCGAATCTTACGTACACCGTATCGGCCGTACCGGTCGTGCCGGTCGTAAAGGCGAAGCCATCCTGTTCGTCGCTCCCCGCGAGCGTCGTATGCTGCGCGCCATCGAGCACGCAACCCGTCAGGCCATCGAGCCGATGAAGATGCCGAGCACCGAGGACATCAACCAGCATCGTCTGGCCAAGTTCAAGGAGCGCATCCGCGAAACCATGATGGGTGAAGAGCTCGAGATCTACCACAACCTGGTAAACGAGCTGATCGAAGAGGATTCTGCCGATCCGCTGGAGCTGGCTGCCGCACTGGCCAAGCTGGTACAGGGCGACCAACCGCTGCTGCTGGATGACTCCATTCCGGATCCGCTGCTGAACGCTGGCAACGATCGTGGTGGCTTCGAGCGCCGTGACTTCAACGACCGTGGCGGTCGTGACTTCGGTGACCGTGGCGATCGTCCTGCCCGTCGCATGCCGTCCTTGGAGCCGCGTCCGCTGAAAGACAACCCGGATGTGGAGATGGAGCGTTACCGCGTAGACGTGGGTGCCCATCACGGCGTCAAGCCGGGCCAGATCGTGGGCGCCATCGCCAACGAAGCGAACATCGAGAGCCGCTTCATCGGCAACATCGACATAGCCGATGACTTCTCCACCGTCGATCTGCCGAAAGGCATGACCGCCGATGTACTGGAAGTGATCAAGAAAGCCCGTGTTTGCCAGCGTCCGCTGCAAATCACCCGCTACACCGAAGTGCCGGCCGGTGGCAACACCAGCAGCCGTCCGCCCCGTGGTGATCGTCCGTTCCGTGGCGACCGTCCTTTCAACAAGGATCGCCGTCCCCAGGGTGACCGTCCGTTCAACAAGAGCGGGGAGCGCCGTGAAGGTGGCTTCAACAAAGATCGCAAATTCGGTGGCAAGCGTCGCGAAAGCTGATTGCTGATCCCGTTATGAAGAAGGCCGCTCATTGAGCGGCCTTTTTTTCTGCCTGCGGTTTACCCTGTGTTCTTACTGAACGCCAGATCGGCATAAGCCGTTAAATGGGGGAGCGCATGATGGCCACTATTTGATGACTGGATGTCGAGGAAAGAGAGAATACCTTTTCTACTCGACAGGCGGTTGTGACGTGGTTGGGTATCATCCGCCGTTCTGCCATAGGTCTGGGCTGGCAGCCGTTTCTTTGTATTGGCAAGCGTTGGGACGTGTGCACTTGGGCGGATGGTTGGATGGGGAGTGACCGCATTGCGTCCGCTGACTCCGGCGGTCGCAAGGGGTGGCGACTAGTTGGCCGCTCAGAGGCTTTGTCTGGCTGGCAGCCATTATTCATATCGAGTGGGGTAATTGGTTGGCATCAATGAAGAAGGCGACCATCTGGTCGCCTTCTTGTTTTGCATTGTGATGTGCAGAGGTCGCAGCCCGAGGGGCTATCAGAGCACCATGGCGGCAATCCAGCCGAAGATCACCAGTGGGATGTTGTAGTGAATAAAGGTGGGCACCACGCTGTCCCAGATATGGTCGTGCTGACCATCGGCGTTGAGGCCTGAGGTGGGGCCCAGAGTTGAATCGGAGGCCGGTGAACCCGCATCCCCCAGCGCGCCAGCTGTACCGACCAGGGCGATGATCGCCATTGGTGAGAAGCCGAGCTGCAGACAGAGCGGCACATAGATGGTGGCGATGATGGGCACGGTGGAGAAGGAGGAGCCGATCCCCATGGTGATGAGCAGACCCACCAGCAGCATCAGGAAGGCGGCGATGCCTTTGTGCTGACCGATGCCGGAGGCGACCACCTGAACCAGAGAGTCGACCCCGTGGGTTGCCTTCATCACCGCGGCAAAACCGGCGGCGGAGATCATGATGAAGCCGATCAGCGACATCATCCGCACCCCCTGAGTGAAGGCATCCTGGCTTTCGCGAAACTTGATAACGCCGCCGCAGGTGAAGATGACAAAACCGGCCAGTGCACCCAGTACGATGCTGTTGGTCATCAGTTGCAGCCCCAGCGCCACGCCAATGGCCAGCAGAGCCACCCAGATGTGGGTAAGGTTGAGCTCGACCGCTTCGGGCTCGGCATCCAGGATCTTGGCCAGATCGTACTGGCGTGGTTTACGATAGCTGATGAATACCGCAATCAGCAGGCCCAGTACCATACCAGCAACCGGAATAGCCATCGCCAGCGGGATCTGGCTGGTGGTGATGGGCACACCGTTATCAATCAGGTTCTTGGCCAGAATGTTATTCAGGAAGATGCCGCCAAAGCCGACCGGCAGCACCATGTAGGTGGCGGTCAGGCCAAAGGTGATGACACAAGCCACCTGACGACGGTCGATCTGCATCTGCGCCATCACATGCAGCAGCGGCGGGATCAGGATGGGAATAAAGGCGATGTGAACCGGGATCAGGTTTTGGGAGGAGATCGCCACGGCCAGCACGGAAGAGAGCAACAGGGTTTTGACCCACATGATGCGGGTCGAGCTGGCATCCTTGCCCAACTGGCTGATCACCTTGCGGGCCAGCAGGTCGGTGATCCCGGAGCGGGAGATGGCAACCGCAAAGGCGCCCAGCATGGCGTAGGAGAGGGCTATCTCGGCGCCACCGCCTAGGCCACCGCTGAAGGTGGTGAGGGTATCGGTCAACGACAGCCCACCGACCAGGCCGCCAGCAATGGCCCCCAGCGCCAGCGAGACCACCACATTGATCCGCAGCAGACTGAGCACCAGCATCAGCCCGACTGCGATAACAACTGGATTCATTTGATTTCCTTATAGTTTGTTATTGCTGTCTGTCATGTGAAGGGGAGTTAGTTTGCGAAAAATGTGACAAATGTCGAGTAAAAAATCAGTCAAACCCCTCATATCGCAGCAGCATGTGGCACAAGGTTGCTCAACATGAGGGTTTGTAACCTGTTTGTCTCCGTGCATCCCGTACGTAGCGGTGGATAGTGACCTTGATAGCGATCTCCGGTGCGCCGTGCAATCAATCACTTCCCCAAAATAGCAAAGGCTGCCAGTGGCAGCCTTCATTCGTTTATTCTTGCCCCCTCATCGTCGGCAGGGGCATCGGTAGTGTCATCATCCGGATGCGCTGGCGGCCAGCCCCCCATGCTCTTCCAGCGGTTAACGATATGACAGAACAGCTCTGTGGTGCGTTCGGTGTCATAGAGGGCAGAGTGCGCCTCTTTATTGTCAAACGGGATGCGGGCGCTCTGGCACGCTTTGGCCAGCACGGTCTGACCCAGCGCCAATCCGGAGAGAGCAGCGGTGTCGAAGGTGGCAAACGGGTGGAACGGATTGCGCTTGAGGCCAGCGCGCTCGGCGGCGGCCATCACGAAGCCGTGATCAAAGGTGGCGTTGTGGGCCACTATGATGGCGCGGCCGCAATCCTGCTCCTTCATCCCCTTGCGGATCCCCTTGAAGATCTCGGTCAGCGCCTCTTTTTCCGAGACAGCGCCACGCAACGGGTTGTAGGGGTCGATGCCGGTGAACTCCAGCGCAGCCTTTTCCAGGTTGGCCCCTTCGAAAGGCTCGACATGAAAGTGGAATACCTGATCGGGAACGAGCCAGCCCTGCTCATCCATTTTCAGGGTGTAAGCCGCGATTTCGAGCAGGGCATCGGTCTTGGCGTTGAACCCGGCTGTTTCAACATCGATGACGACGGGGTAAAAACCACGGAAACGGCCCTTGAGGGTATGAACTGCGTCGGTCATGGGATCTCGGTCGGGATAAAATGAGGCGGCATTATGGCAAAAAAGCACAGGCTTGTCCCCCCATCCCGTTGCAGTAAGCCGCGGCAAGATGGCGCAGGATTCAATATCTGTGCAGCCACCAGCGGGCGGCAATCAGCGCCGTGAGCGTTCCCAACAGGGCGCTGGCCAGCACATCCACCGGCCAGTGCATCCCCATTACCATGCGCGACAGACCAATTCCCAGTGCCCACAGTGGCAGCAGCCAGACGCCCGTGGGAGCGCGGGCCAGCCAGATCAGACCAAAGAACTGGGCCAGGCTGATGGCGGCGATGCTGTGGCCAGAAGGGAAGGCGTAATTTACCTCCTTTTGCCAGTGGTGGCCGAGCCACTCTGGCAGGGCCAGCAACTGGCTGGCGGCGTGAACCTGTTCACTGCGCACATCGACGCTACTGGCGTAGAAGCTCTTGATGGCCGGGATCAGCGCCTGACTCTCCAGCCAGAGCAGATAGGGTCTGGGCTCTTCAGTCAGGTATTTGATCAGGCTTTTGAGCACCCAGTCGCTGGAGAGCAGGGCTGCCAGCGCGCATCCCAGCGCAATGAAGGGGGTCAGCTCCAGTTTCAGTTTGTAGCGGGTCAGCAACAGCAAGAGGGCGCCACTGACCCCGATCCCGGGAATATCGACCATGCGGGTGAGGGCGTATGACCACCATAACCAGCCTGATTGCAGGGAGCCGGTCAGAAAAGGCTGCCAGGGCAGGGTGGCGAGCAGCAGCAGGGGCAGGATCAACAGGGCAGTGAAGCCAAGCACCTGACTGCGGGTCAGTAAGCAGACAGAGGTTGAGAACGACGGGGCATGTGGCGGCATGGTGGGTATGGGCGATCGCGAAAAAGAGGGGCATTGTGCCACCGTGATATGCCCGGACAAAGCCGAGCAGCACGTTTGTTACCTCTGCTTACACATTTTGTGGCCACATCCTCTGTTTGAGCGGGCGGATGGAGCGGCTGCCGCGCAATGTGGTTCCCTTTCGCGCCGGATTGCATCACAGGCTGAAATCTCTGGCGGCTTTGCGCTAGAATGGCGCCCCCGTGGCGGTTGTGACCAAAGAGAGCCCGATGAAGATAGTCGTTGATGAGAATATGCCCCATGCCGTGGAGCTGTTTGCCGAATTTGGCGAGGTGATCCCCTTGCCCGGACGGCAGATGCAGGCCCGCGATCTGCTGGATGCCGATGTGCTGCTGGTGCGTTCGGTCACCCGCGTCAACGGCGATTTGCTGGCGACCAGCCCCAAACTCGGGTTTGTCGGCACCGCCACCATAGGCACCGACCATGTGGACAAGGCCCTGCTGGCAAGCCGCAATATTCCCTTCTTCAGCGCCCCCGGTTGCAACAAGTATTCGGTGGGGGACTATGTGCTTTCCGCTTTGCTGGTGCTGGCGGAGCGTTACGAACTCGAGCTCTCGGCCATGACTCTGGCGGTGATTGGCGCGGGCAATACCGGCGAGTGCGTGGCTGGCAAGGCCCAAGCGCTCGGCATGCGGGTACTGCGCTGCGATCCACCCAAGGCGCGTAATACCCCCGATGCGGGCTTTGTCGATTATCAGACCGCCCTTGGCGCCGATATTGTCAGCTTCCATGTGCCCATTACCCGTGAAGGGCCGGATGCCACCTACCATCTGCTCGATGCCGAACAGATTGCCGCGCGCCCTGCCGGACAGATCCTGATCAACGCCTCCCGTGGCGAGGTGTGGGATAACCGGGCCCTGCTGGCGCGCCAGTTGAGCGATAAGCCGTTGCGACTGGTGATGGATGTGTGGGAGAACGAGCCCGAGCCACTGGCTGCGCTGGTGCCCCATACCGAGATTGCCACCCCCCATATCGCTGGTTACAGCCTGGAGGGGAAGGCCCGCGGTACCTGGATGCTCTATCAGGCGCTCTGCCAGCAGTTGGGACGCCGGCCTCGTCAGGATTTGAGTAAGCTCCTGTCAGCCCCCGATGTGCAGGCGGTGGTGCCGGGCCGCGCACCGGATCAGGCGCTGATCAAGCAACTGGTGCATCTGGTCTATGACGTGCGCCGCGATGATGCCCGTTTCCGGGCCCGACTCGGTCTGCCCGACAGCTTTGACGAGCAGCGCAAACACTATCCCGAGCGCCGTGAACTATCCTCCCTGCAGGTTGAGGGAGCCTTTGCCGACCAGGCGCTGGGCGAGCTGGGATTTGCGCTGTCACGCCCCTGAATCGGGGACTAGGAGTTGGAAGATAACCGGAAGGGGTGAGCCGTACTGGCTACCTCGCCCCCATTTTTTTACTGAGCTGGCGCAGATACTACTGCGCTGGCTCAGCCATATCAGGCAGCGTTATCTCGCCGTGCGAGCGCCTGCCGACCATGGCGCCACCCGGCGCCATTGCAGCATTATCAGAGGAGAACAGAATGAGCCAGCAGTTTAACGTAGCGGTATTGGGTGCCAGCGGCGCCGTGGGTCAGGCGATGATCGAGATCCTGGAAGAGCGCGAATTTCCGGTAGCGACCCTCTATCCGCTGGCTTCCAGCCGCAGTGCCGGTGATACCGTGCGCTTTGGCGGCAAGAACCTCGAGATCCTCGATGTGGAGGAGTTTGACTGGAGCCAGGTGCAGATCGCACTCTTCTCCGCCGGTGCCGAGGTCTCTGCCAAGTGGGCGCCGATTGCTGCCGAACACGGCTGCATCGTCATCGACAACACCTCCTGCTTCCGTTACGACGAAGATATCCCGCTGGTGATCCCGGAAGTGAACCCGGATGCGCTGGCCGATTTTCGCAATCGCAACATCATCGCCAACCCCAATTGTTCCACTATCCAGATGCTGGTGGCTTTGAAGCCGCTGCACGACGAAGTGGGCATTGCCCGCATCAACGTGGCCACCTATCAATCCGTGTCAGGCTCCGGCAAAGAGGGGGTCAGCGAGCTGGCGGGTCAGACCGCTCATCTGCTAAACGGTCGTCCGGTGGAACCGACCCTCTATCCGCAACAGATCGCCTTTAACCTGATCCCGCAGATCGACAGCTTCACTGACAACGGCTACACCCGTGAAGAGATGAAGATGGTGTGGGAAACCCAGAAGATCCTCGGCGATGCCAGCATTGCCGTGAACCCCACCTGCGTGCGGGTGCCGGTCTTCTACGGCCACGCCGAGGCGGTACACGTCGAACTGCACCAGCCGCTCGATGCTGAACAGGTCAAGGACCTGCTGCGCAATGCGCCGGGTGTGACCCTGTTTGATGACGAAGGGGACTATCCGACCCCGGTGCGTGACGCAACCGGCAAGGATGAGGTGCTGGTGGGTCGGGTGCGCCAGGATATTTCTCATCCAAGTGGTATCAATATGTGGATCGTGGCCGATAACGTTCGTAAGGGCGCGGCAACCAACAGTGTACAGATTGCCGAGCTGCTGGTTCGCGACTATCTGTAAGGCTGGTCAGATGCCACAGATGCGCAGCAGGGAGTGCTGCGCATCCGGCCTGTGATCAAACAGGGGTGTGACCCATGCCGCACTCCGTCACTTCAAGATTCTGTTGCGATATCAACTGATTAAGTTTTTTCCTACACTCAGGGTCAAGTTGGGTGCTAAATGTGTCGGACTGCTGGCTTGCCAGGCGAGCCTGATTTATATTGAACCGACTGTTTTGGGGTAACTATCCAGATTTTTCAATGTGATAGGGCCGTCATACGAAGGAACGAATATGGGACATTCCCGCATAACATTGGCAACGCTACTCGCATTGGGTCTGCTGGGCACCGTCCAGGCTGAAGACTCGGCGCGGGAGCCTTTTTTTGTCGAGCTAAAAGGCCCTGACGAACCCGCACCTCCCGCCGTCAATTCCCAGCCGCTGGCGCAGCCGGTCGCCAGACCCGTGGCACAACCGGTGCGTACAACCGCCCAGCCGGTGGTGCGTCAGGTCACTGCCAATGCCGGTAGCTATGGCCCTGTTCGTCCGACCGATACCCTATGGAGCCTGGCGAGCAAATATCGCCCCTCCAATCGGGTCAGCGTCTACCAGACCATGGTGGCGATTTACGAGAAAAACCCCCGCAGTTTCGCCGATGGCAATATCAACCACATTCTGGTGGGGTCCCGCATTCTGCTGCCGACCGCGGCCGAGGCGAGCGTCATCACTGATGCACAGGCCCGCGCCAAGTTCCGCAGCGACAACGCCAGCTGGAAGGGGTTAAGCCCCAAATATCTGGCTGACAAGCAGGCACATACCGCCAAACCGGCTGCCGCCAAATCCGCGAAGGTTGAAGCCGCCAAGACCGAGCCGGTGAAGGCTGCGCCGCTGCCAGTAGCGAAAGCCGCCCCCATTCCAGCCCCGGTGGTGGCACCGCAACCGGCTGCTGAAACCAAAGAAGTGGCCAAGGTGAGCGAGCCTGCGCCGAAAGAGGCGGTAGCACCTGCTCCGAGCGCTGCAGAAGGCACCACCCCGGCGCCTCTGCCTTCCGATCTGGATAAACCGGTGGGCAAACCGGCTACCGAGATGGCGCTGGCACTGGAAGATGCCAATGCCCAGCTCGGCCAGGTGACCGAGATGAACCACAGGCTCAAGCTGCGTCTGCAATCCCTGACCGAAGAGGTGGAGACCCTCAAAGCCCAGCTGCAGGATCAGACGGCGCTGCAAAAAGAGATTGCCGAGCTCAAGGCTCAACCGGTCCCGCCGGTGGCAGCCGAGCCTGAGCCTGAGAAAAACTGGTTGATGGACCTGCTCTCCTCGCCACTCAACCTCGCCATGATCATCCTGCTGCCGGTGCTGCTGGTATTGGCGCTGGTGACCCTGTGGCTGCGTGCCCGTGCTCGCCGCGAACTGGAAGAGCAGGAGAAGAGCCTCTCCGAATCCACCGCCATGATGATGGATCAGGAGCAGAGCGAGTTTGATGATCTGCTGAGCGTCGATGTGACCGACAACGAGCCGGTGCGCCCGGTGCCGGATCTCAACACCCCGGATGGCTTTATGCCGATGGAGCCTGACGAGCCGGCCGCCAAGCCGGATGTCGATCTGGTGTTCAGCGACGAGGGCGAGATGGAGCTGCAGGGCTTCGAGCCCGAGCGGATGGCGGCCCAGCCAGCCAGTCGTGACCCGGATCTTGTGCCGGATCTCGATCTCTCGCTGGATGAGCCCATCGCGCTGGCCAACGAGCCCGCCATGGATCTGGCCAGCGAGTTCAACCCCAAGCCCAAGGCCGCTGACGAGATCATGAGCGAAGAGGAGCTGCAGGCAGCCCTGTTTGCCGAGCTGGATGCGGATCTCTCCGCCGACCTCGAGCCCGATTTGAGCTCCATCGACGAAGTCGGCGCCGCTGATGACGATCTGGCGAGCTTCGATCTCGGTGATTTCGACAACGCCCTCGACGAGCCTGCTGCTGGCAAAGATGATAACGCCATTGATCTCAGTGCCGCAGAGGACGCCGACGAGAGTGCGGATGCCATGCTGGCCGAGCTGGGTCTTGAGCCTGTCAAGGCGAAGGAAGCGGAACTGGATCTGGAGTGGGATCCCAACGAGCTGGCGCTCTCCGATTTTGAAGATGCGTTCGCCGAGGTGGAGTCTCATCCGGCAGATCTCCAGCCCCGTGAGCAGGCACAGGAGAGCGGCTACGTCGAGATCGACAAGCTGCTGGCCGAAGCGGATGCCACCGCGCCTGAGCAGGAGCCGTATCAGGGCTTCTCGCTGGATGTGGGGCTCGATGGCTTCCCCGAGGTGCTGCCGGAATCCACCGGATTTGATGTGGATGCCGACGACGGCGGTGTGGGTGCCAAGCTGGATCTGGCCCGTGCCTACCTCGAGATTGACGACAAGGATAGCGCCCGCGAGCTGCTGCAAGAGGCGGCGGAGCAGGGCAGCGATCACCAGCGCGCCGAAGCCGAGAAATTGCTCAAGCGGTTGGGCTAAAGCATTTCCCATCACGGGATCAGCAAAACGGGGGCAGCCAACAGGCTGCCCTCTTCTTTTGGCGATTTGATATGGGGGGATCATGGCCGCGCAGGCTGACCATCCAGGCCAATTGCGCGTGTGGTGGGACTTTTCAGGCTGAGCGCGTATAATCCGCCCCGTTTCTTTCACTGCGTTTTCACAACAAGACAAGTTTATCCATGCGAATTGCCCTAGGTATTGAATATGACGGCAGCCGGTATTTCGGCTGGCAGCGTCAGCGTGAAGTGATCAGCGTGCAGGCTGAACTGGAGACGGCGCTGAGCCGGATTGCCAACCATCCTGTCTCCATCCAGTGTGCCGGACGCACCGATGCCGGTGTCCATGCGACCGGTCAGGTGATCCACTTCGATACCGAGGCGAACCGTGCCGAAGGGGCCTGGACCCTGGGGCTCAATTCCAACCTGCCGCCGGATATCGCCGTGCGCTGGGTCAAGCAGGTGGATGAGAGCTTCCACGCCCGCTTCAGCGCCACTGCCCGTCGCTATCGCTATGTCATCTACAACCACAACTACCGGCCGGCGATCCTCGGCAGTGGCGTCAGCCACTACCACGAGACCATCGATGCGGAGTTGATGCACCAGGCGGGTCAGAGCCTGTTGGGGGAGCACGACTTCAGCACCTTCCGTGCCGTCGCCTGCCAATCCAACACCCCGTGGCGCAATGTGACCCATCTGTGTGTCAGCCGCTCCGGCCCCTACATCGTGCTCGACATCAAAGCCAACGCCTTCCTGCACCATATGGTGCGCAACATCACCGGCTCCCTGCTGCTGGTGGGGCAGGGGCTCAAACCGGTGGAGTGGATTGCCGAGGTGCTGGCTGCCAAGGATCGCAATCTGGCCGGGCCGACCGCCAAGGCCGGTGGCCTTTATTTGGTCGATGTGGATTACCCGGCCGAGTTTGCTCTGCCGCAGTTGCCGCTCGGCCCGCTGTGGCTGCCGGACTCGGCACCGGGTACGACCAGTTTTTAGTAACTGCGCCCGAAAAATTGTGGTTTAATGACCCGTCATTTGTTGCCATCGAGCTATTAAGTCATTGAACAATCTAGGCTCGATGCGTTTTGTCAGGCACAAAAGCATTAAGGAATTCCATGAGCTGGCTTGAGAAGATTCTTCCCAAGAGCAAGATCACTGCGCCCCGTCGTCACAACATTCCGGAAGGGGTGTGGACCAAGTGCAGTGCTTGTGAACAGGTGCTCTACCGGGCAGAGTTGGAGCGCAACCTCGAAGTGTGCCCCAAGTGTGATCATCATATGCGCATCAGCGCCCGCGCCCGTCTCGAGAGCTTCCTCGATGAGCAGGGTCGTACCGAGATCGGTGCCGAGCTGGAGCCGCAGGATGTACTGAAATTCAAGGATTCCAAGCGCTACAAGGATCGTTTGTCTGCCGCTCAGAAAGAGACGGCGGAGAAAGATGCGCTGGTGGTGATGAAAGGGACCCTCAAAGGGGTACCGGTTGTCGCCTGTTCGTTCGAATTCTCCTTCATGGGTGGCTCCATGGCCTCCGTGGTCGGTGCCCGCTTCGTGCGCGCCGTCGAGGAGTGCATCAAGGAAGGCCGTGGTCTGGTCTGCTTCTCCGCCTCTGGTGGTGCTCGCATGCAGGAAGCGCTGTTCTCCCTGATGCAGATGGCCAAGACCAGTGCTGCTCTGGATCGTCTGTCCAAAGCCGGCCTGCCCTATATCTCCGTGCTGACCGACCCCACCATGGGGGGCGTCTCTGCCAGTCTGGCGATGCTGGGTGACATCAACGTGGGCGAGCCCAAGGCGCTGATCGGCTTTGCCGGCCCGCGCGTTATCGAGCAGACCGTGCGCGAGAAACTGCCGGAAGGCTTCCAGCGCTCCGAGTTTCTGCTGGAAAAGGGTGCCATCGATATCATCATCGATCGCCGTGAAATGCGTAACCGTCTGGCCAGCCTGCTCGCCAAAATGCTGAATACTCACGTCATCGAAGAGTGAAGATGAGTTCAAACATGCAACAATCCCAAAGCCGGTCGCTTGTCGACTGGCTTTCTTATTTGGAGCAGATCCATCCGGTCAATATCGACATGGGGCTGGATCGGGTCGGTGCTGTCGCCCGGCGTATGGGGCTTACCCAACTGCCGTTCAAGGTGATCACGGTGGCGGGCACCAACGGCAAGGGCTCCAGCTGTGCCATGGCGGCTAGCATTCTGATGGCCGCAGGCTATAAGGTCGGCGTCTACTCCTCGCCCCATCTGCTGCGCTTTACCGAGCGGGTGCGGGTCAACGGGCAAGAGCTGCCCGACAGCGATCACTGCGCCGCCTTTGCCGAGGTGGAAGCGGCCCGCGGCGAGATTGCCCTTACCTTCTTCGAGTTCGCCACCCTGGCTGGCTTGTGGCTCTTCTGCCGCGCCGCCCCCGATGTGCTGCTGCTGGAAGTGGGGCTGGGTGGTCGGCTCGACGCCACCAATGTGGTGGAGTCCGATGTGGCGATGATCACCTCCATTGCCCTTGATCACTGCGACTGGCTGGGTGATACCCGCGAAGCTGTGGCGGTGGAGAAGGCTGGCGTCTATCGCGCTGGCAAGCCCGCCATCAGCGGTGAGCCCAATCCGCCTGCGACTATCGCGAGTGAAGCACAGCGTCTTGGCGCCAACCTGCGTCAGGTCGGTATCGATTTTCGTGGCGATGAGCACGAGAGCGGTTGGGATTATCACGGCCTCAACCAGTGGCGGGATCTGCCAAAACCGGCGCTGCCGCTGATGAACGCGGTGACCGTGCTGGCGGCGCTGGAATCCCTAGGCTTGCCGCTGCCGGAGTCCGCCATTCGTGACGGGCTTGCCAATGCCCGGCTGGCTGGCCGGATGCAGCAGCTGCAAAGTGCGCCCCTGGTGATCGTCGATGTGGCCCACAACCCCCATTCGGCGGCCTATCTGGCCGCGCAATTGCGCAAGATGCCCTGCACGGGTGTGCGCCGCGCCGTGGTCGGTATGCTCAAAGACAAGGACATTGCGGGGTCCCTTGCCGAACTCGATGGTCTGATCGGCGAGTGGTATCTGGCCAGCCTCACCGGCCCGCGCGCCGCCACCGCTGCGCAACTGGCTGCGGCGTTGGGAGAGGGCAAGGAGCCTGCCAGGGAGTTTGATGATGTCAGCGCCGCTTATCAGGCAGCGTTGGCCGCATCGAGTCCGGACGATATGGTCATTGTGTTTGGTTCGTTTTACACTGTCGCCGACATTCTGGCGGGTGTCGCCGTCTAGGCCACACCCCGGCTCCCCGGCCCTCGGGCGGGGAGCCAAATCGCATATTGAGTTACGTAAAGGTAGGATTCAACTTGGCCTCGAAGTTTCAAAACCGTCTGGTGGGCACCGTCATCCTGGTGGCCCTGGTTGTTATTTTCCTGCCGGACTTGCTGGATGGTCACAAGCTGGCACAAAAGGAGGAGGCCTTTGCCAAGATCCCGCTGCGCCCCGAGCTGGAGCCTGCCAAGCCTGCGCTGCAGGTCTCGGCAGCCAGCAGCCTGCCAGCCGATCATCTGGCCAGCCAGCAACAGGCCTCTGCGGCCCAGCAGTGGCAAGTGGAAGAGGTGGCTGACCCCATGACCCTCGCCGGTCAGGGCAACGGTGCGCAGCCGGCGACAACCCCTGCCGCACCGGCACCGGTTCAGCCGCAACAGAATGCCCAACCCAAGCCACAGCCCAAGCCGGAAGTGGTGGCCAAAAAACCGGTAGAACCGCCCAAGCCAGCACCCAAGCCGACGCCAGCCAAACCGGTTGAAGTGGCCAAGGCACCCGCACCGACCAAGCCGCAGGCGGGTCAGATCAAGTCCCTCGACGATCTGATTGAAAGCAAGATGACCCAGCCGACCACTCCCGCGCCTGCTGCGGCACCGGCGCAGGGCAGCTGGATCCTTCAGCTTGGCGCCTTCAAGAACGTCGACAGCGTCAACGCGCTGGTGAGCAAGCTGCGGGCGGCGGGCTACTCTGCCCACACCTCGCCGCGCACACCGGTGCAGGGTCAGCTCAACCGGGTCTTTATCGGACCGGATGTCTCCAAGGCCAAACTGCAGGGGATGCAGGGGCGGATCTCCCAGATGACCGGCCTCAGTGGCTCGGTGGTCTCTTACAATCCGTGACGGCTTGCCGTTGGCAATGGCCCTCTGAAACAAACACCGCGCCCCGTGCGCGGTGTTTTTTATCTGGCCGTCGTGATTTTTAAGGACGGCGTCGTACAGGTCACCCCCCGGTTGGGATTTTCGGGCAGTTGGGGTAGTCTGAGCCCTTCTGCTACTCACAGGAGTTCAAGATGATCCTCTCGACGACCCCCACGCTGGAAGGCAAAACCATTCGTGAATACCGCGGCATCGTGGTTGGCGAAGCTATTCTCGGCGCCAATATTTTCAAGGATCTCTTTGCCGGGATCCGCGACATCATCGGCGGCCGCTCCGGCGCCTATGAAAAAGAGCTGGCCCGTGCCCGCGAGATCGCATTTGATGAGCTGAAAGAGCGCGCCGCCGCCCTTGGCGCCAATGCGGTGGTCGGCATCGATATCGACTACGAAGTGGTGGGGCAAAACGGCAGCATGCTTATGGTCAGTATCAGTGGCACCGCCGTGGTGGTCTGATCGGGCACCAGCCTCTGCATGGGCAATGAGCCGATAACCGGGTTATCGGCTTTTTTATTGCCTGTCTGATACGTGGCGGCTGGCAGGGTTATCACTCAACCCATTGATTTTAAATATTTATATTTATTAATAATTCCCCTAGCCGGTTTTATTTTTTTTAACTGGGTGGCCCGAGAGGGTCAAGCTAGAGTGCCGCCATCAGGAACGACACCGCTCACGGACGAGGTTCTCTTCTCTTGAAGGCGTATCACTATGAATCAAAAACCTGCTCTGCTGACCCTTGTCATGTTGGCCATGACCGCTCATGCCGGCAGTGCCCTCGCGGCGCTGCCCAACTTCAGCGCCACCTGTCCCACCGATATCCGGGTCAAGTCGCAAGGGGGCAATGTCTTTATCAATGGCAAGAAGGCGACCCTGAAAACGCTGGCGCCCGCCGCCTATTCGGCCACAAACGGCAAGGTGGTCATCGGGATCACCTTCGATCTGCCCGCCAGCGAACCCACCCTGGATTACGTCATCAAGCATGATCGCCGGGCCCACGGCTTTTGTACCGTGCACGCCTGGTCGGCGGGCAAGGCCGCCGCACTGCCGATGGCCAAGGGGGACTCGCCCTATCAGGGCAAGTGGATCGCCAAAAACCGCGAGACAGGCGCCACGGTGGCCAATATTCAGGTGGATGGCAAGGAGCAGGTGTGGGTCAACGGAGTCAAGGTGAAGGCGAAACGGGCCGATGGCGCGCTGCAGTTTCGTCAGGGCACCATCCTCTACACCTTGCAAGGGGATCCGCGTATTCGCGATGAGAGCGACTGGAATGACAGCGATGTTCAGAACACCGGCCCCATCCGGCTCGAGTAACAGACGCGCCGTGCCACGGCTTGGTCATTGATGCAAAAAGCAGAGAGCGGCATGGCCGCTCTCTGCTTTGTTGTCTCTATTGGTTGATCGCCGTGCGGGGTTAGATGCCGTGGATGGCGTTGGTTTCCCCATACCAGTCCAGCTTGTCGGCCAGAGTGACCACCGAGCCGATGATGATGAGACTCGGGCTCTTCACCTGACGGGCCAGTTCGGCCAACTGCCGCAGCTCGCCGCGCACCACCCGCTGACTGAGCTGGGTGCCTTGCTCCACCAGCGCCACCGGGGTGTGGCCGGGCATGCCGTGGGTTTGCAGCGCATCCTGAATGCGGGCGGCGTGGGCCAGCCCCATGTAGAAGACCAGGGTCTGGCGTGGGGCGGCCAGCGCCGACCACTCCTGGGCGATATTGCCCTCCTTGTCATGCCCGGTGATGAACTGCACCCGTTGGGCGTGATCGCGGTGGGTGAGGGGAATGCCGCTGTAGGCGGCGCAACCCGATGCAGCCGTAATGCCCGGTACCACCGAGAAGGGGATGCCCGCCTCGGCCAGGGTTTCCAGCTCCTCGCCACCCCGGCCAAAGATAAAGGGATCGCCCCCCTTGAGCCGCACCACCTGTTTGCCCAGCTGCGCCTGCTCCAGCAACAGCTGGTTGATCGCCTGCTGGGGCACACAGTGGCGGCCCGCCTCCTTGCCAACAAAGATCCGCTCGGCATCCCGGCGAACAAGTGCCAATACCTCCTGCGACACCAGCCGGTCATAGACCACCACATCCGCCTGCTGCAACTGCTGCAGACCGCTTAGGGTAAGCAGCCCCGCATCGCCTGGGCCCGCACCGACCAGGGTGACGCTGCCATGACTTTGCTGTGGTTCGTCCAGCAGCTTGTTGACACTCTGCTCGGCGGCCTGCTGCTGGCCGCGGGCCAGTTGGCATGCCAGTCGCTCATGGCTAAAGAGCCGCTCCCAGAAGCGGCGGCGGGCCAGCTTGTCCGGAATGAGTTTGACCCGCTCGCGCAGCTTGCCCGCCAGCGCCGCGAGCTGGCCGAGGTGTTGCGGCAGCATGGCTTCAAGTTTTTCCCGCAACTGGCGGCTCAGTACCGGCGCCGTGCCTGCGCTGGAGATGGCCACCATCAGCGGCGAGCGGTCGATGATGGCGGGCATGATGGCGCTGCAGTGGGCGGGAGAGTCCACCACATTGCAGAAGATCTGGCGCAGGCTCGCCTCGTGAAAGACCTGATGATTGACCTCTGGATTATTGGTGGCGGCGATCACCAGCCACTTGCCATCGAGCAGTTCGGGATGAAAATTGGCGGCGCAGACGGTCAGGCGACCCTGCTCGGCCCAGCTCATCAGCTGGGGTTCCAGGTGCGGGGCATTGATGGTGATCTTCGCCTTGGCATCGAGCAGCAGGCGCGCCTTGCGCACCGCCACCTCACCGCCGCCGACGATCAGGACCGGCTTGTTTTGCAGCTGACAGAAGAGAGGGAGAAAGTCCATAACAGGCTCCGGATGCAGGCCCGCTCGCAATGCCGCGCCGGGCGAGATAGCAGGGCGCGCCGTGACGCACCCCGGATGGTCGGGGGAAAGATCCCCCGACGGGAATAAAAAAGGGGAAGGGTGATCTACGCCCGGGCCAACGACAGATCCCCACCGGTGTCGGCCACTTGATCACGCTTCCCCAAACGAGGTTTTTCCTATTGCACCGCTTTGACGTGCATGTTGGCGACGTACTGATCTTCGGCCCAGAAGATGCGGTCAGCGACCATGGCTTCCGGGTTGAGGGTGACGCCGCGCAGCACCCGCTCCTTGAACTTGTGATAACCGGCCCGGTCAATAAGGTGACCCATGTGCAGGTAGATGGGTTTGCCATCCAGCATCTCGGCCTCGAACTCGAACAGGTTCTTGATCACCGCATGCAGCACCTCTTCGGTCACCCAGTTGAGGAACAGCTTGCCGGTACGGGGGGTCTTCTTGCTGGTGCGTCCCCCCAGCTTGACCATGTAGAGCTGCTTGGGATCCCGTTGCCAGGCCAGGGTCGGGCAGGCCAGCACGCACTCGCCACAGCCGATACACTTGCTCTCCTCTTTGACCGCCTTGCCATGCTTGATGGCGAGGCAATCCACCGCGTGGTGGCTGCATGCCTTGACGCAGGCGCCACAGCCGATGCAGCGCTCGGCATTGAAGTGGATCTTGGCGATGCCGAGGATGCCGAAGTCGGCCATGTTGGCCTTGGCGCAGTCGTTGGGGCAGCCGGCGATCACCATCTTGAGGTGATAGGGGTTGGGGTAGAGGTGTTTCTCCATCCGCTGGGCCAGCCCTGTGCAGTCGATATTGCCCTTCTGGCAGATGGTGTTGCCCTGACAGGCGACGATGTTGCGCCCGCCGATGGTCTGGTAACCGGCTGTGGTGTCCTCTACCTCGATGCCGCAGGTCTCCACCTCGATCTCCTTGATAAAGGGTTCGAGGGCGGCGTTGACCTTGTCCATGTCCTGATACTTGATGCCGGGCATCGCCAGCTTCTGGCGGGTGGTGAGGTGGATCAGGCCGTTGCCGTACTGTTCGGCGATCTGCTGGGCCACCGCCAGCAGGTGGGCGGGCATGATCCCGCCGGGAATGCGTACGCTGATCATCGCTTCGCCGCGCACCTTGGAGAGGCGGTATTCGTTCTTGGCGCGGGCCTTGATGATGTCGATATCGAGACTCATGGTGTTCTCCCTCAGTCGATCAGATGCTGGGCCTGGTCAAAACGAAAGACCGGTCCATCCACGCAGATATAGGTGTCGCCCATCCGGCAGTGGCCACACTTGCCCACGGCGCAGGCCATGCGGCGTTCGTAGTCGACCCAGATGCGATCCTTGGGGATGCCCCGCTCGAGGAAGGCGAGCACCACGAAGCGGATCATGATGGGGGGGCCGACCACGATCACCTGGATATCCTCCTTGTCACAGAGATCCAGCTGGTCGATGTAGTCGGTGACCCGGCCGATGCGAAACTGCTCGCTCTCCTTGCCCTCGTCCAGGGTGACGATGAGGTTCTGCTGCTCGGCCCAGAGCGGCATCTCGTGGCGATAGAGCACCGCCTGCTCGTTCTTGAAGCCGAGGATCATGTCGAGGGATTTCACCTCTTCCGGATGTTTGCTGAAGCGGCGCAGCAGCCCCTTGACCGGCGCGACGCCGGTGCCGCCCGCCACCACGATGAGGTGCTGGTTGCGATAGGTCTCCAGCGGATAGCCGTTGCCGTGGACGCCGCGCATCCACACCTTGTCGCCCACATCGAGGGCAAACAGCGCATCGGTTACCTTGCCGACCTTGCGGATCAACAGATCCACATAGCCATCGCCATAGTCGGAGACCGAAATGGGCGCCTCGCCAACGGTGGGCAGGGAGATCTCCACAAACTGGCCGTAGTGGACATCAAAGTCGCGGGAGACCCGAAAGTTCCACTCCAGCTCGGTGTGACGCTCGATGGCCAGAATGGTGTAGGCCTTGGGCAGCAGGCGGTTTTCGACTGCTTCCTGCTGTTGTTCTGCTGTTGCGGTTTGCTGGCACTGGCACATATCAGTTCGCCCCCTGCGCGTTGTCGGCTGCGATGGTCTGTTCGACCACATCGGTCATCTTGTTGATGATGTTGCTAAAGGAGATGTAGTGAGGGCAGCGATCGTCGCAGCGGCCACAGCCGACGCACATGTGCTCCTCTCCCTGACGGGCCTTGTAGTCGTTGACCTTGTGCAGGGCGCGATAACGCAGGCGCTCGCCATGTTTGGCGCGAAAACCGTGGCCACCGGCCATGTCGCTAAAGCCATCCACCATGCAGCTAGCCCACTGGCGACGGCGCTCGCCCTGCTTGGGGTTCTCCGCATAGGTGAGGTCGTGCACGCTGTAGCAGCTGCAGGTCGGGCAGGCGGTGGTACAGCGGCCGCAGCCGATGCAGCGGGTGTCGTACTCGGCCCAGACCGGATGGGCGGTGAGGATCTGTCGGATCCGCTGGGGGTCGTCACAGACGCTGTCCGGGGTGCGTACCTTGACCGGGTTGCTCTGGACAAATTCCGGGGTGAAGTCATCGGATTCACCGAGCTCGGCAAAGTAGCCGAGCAGCTCGGGATCCTTCACCTCAATACGGGCACCCTCATCGCTCAGACGAATGGCGGCGGCGTAGTCCTGGGTCTCGTTGCTGCCCATGGAGACGCAGAAGCAGTTCTCGAAGCTCTCGCGGCACTCCAGCAGCACCAGCTTGAGCTTGCTGCGCAGCCGGGCGTAGTAGACGTCGCTGTTCTGGCCATTTTTCAGGTAGACCTGATCCAGCCTGCGCAGAGCGTGGATATCACAGCTGCGCAAGAACAGCAGGGTGGGTTTGGCCTCCACCTTTGATTCGCGCAGCTCCAGATTGTCGAAGTGGAACAGGGTCTGGGTGATGGGGAGCACCACCTCTTTTGGGGAGAAGTGGGACTTCTCCTGCCACACCAGATCGGCCGGATGGCGGATGCTGTGGTAGGTGACGTTGTCGGTGTCGGAGAAGCGGCCGCCCCGATATTCGGCCGCGGGCGCCATGATCCGGTAATCGGGCAGCAGCCGCTCGAACAGCTGCGCCAGCGCGGGATGGGTGAGAAGAAACGACATAAATAAACACCTTGTATGAGGGTGAGATGCCCTGGCATAGGGATGAGGAGCGGGCCGGTCAGGGGGTCTGGCACCGGTTCTGGCCGCGCTTGCCTCGCCACGGTCTGTTTTTATGACTCATGTTGCTCAACTGACCCGATTGTTATTGTGTTGGCGGCGCGTGCGTCGCGGCAGGTCGGGTCATGCCTGTAAAACCCTTATCAATTGAGCAGGGCGGCCTGATAGCCTGCGCACTTGCCCATCACGTATCCCATCTCCAGCTTGTTGATATCGCGGGTAAAACGGGAAACGGGGAAGTAGTCGGCCGGGGCGATCACCTCGATCTGGCAGTCCTCCGGCGGATTGGCGATAAAATCGAGCGCCTCGTTGTAGCTGCGATCCCGCTGCTCCAGCGCCTGTGCCAGCGCGGGGCGGGTCTTGAGCAGGGTGCGGATCATCCAGGGGAAGGGCATCGGCTTGAGCCGATAGCCAAGGGGCTCGGAGAGGATCACCGTCAGGTGACGGGCACCGCGGCGGTAGGCCTCGATCACCGGGATGGAGTCGGCCACCCCGCCATCTGTCATCGGTACCCCGTGTACCTCCGGGTATTCGTGGGAGGCGAGGGGAATGGCGCAGCTGGCGGGCAGCACCTCGTTCATGTTTTCCGGCTTGACCCGGATGTACTCCGCCTTGCCGGTCAGGGTATTGGTCACCACCGCATAGAAGGGGATGGCGGTCTCCCGGTAGGCGTGAATGTCGAGGGGATACTTGCGGCAGCTGGTGTTCCACAGCCAGTGGATATCCACCAAATTGCCTCCTTTGGCAAAACGCAGGGGATCCATAAACTGCTGGCTGCACGCCAGTTTGGTCAGGATCTCGTGGCTGCGGCCATGCTGGCTGGCGAGATAAGCCAGCAAGTTGGTGGCCCCCGCCGAGACGCCGATGGCGAAGTCAAAGGGGCGATAGTCATGCTCGATAAACGCATCCAGCACGCCGCTGGCAAATATGCCGCGCATGGCGCCGCCTTCTACAACCAATGCGCTGGGGGATGCGTTTTTGTTCATGACAGGCACCTCATTGATAAGTCAGAGAGAAAAAGTGGGAAAGAGAACGTTCGGGCTGTCAGGCCGACCGTTCTGACAACCAACCGGGGTTGGCCATCGCAATGAGGTCATTCTAGGAAGGGGATAGTGTTTAGAATATCTGTTAATAATGAATCAAGTGTTTTGTATTTCTAAACGATGGTGATAAACCCGTTGTGATCAAAGGGGTTGTGTAGGAGTCTCAACGACTCTGTGATGGCTGGATATTGGCAAGGATGAGTGTGTCATGACGTTATTGGTTCCCCCGCTGCTCCGACGTGGCGATACCATCGCTTTTTTCTCCCCTTCCAGCGCGGCGACCGCCTGGGCACCCAACCGTTTTGCCCGCGCAAAAGCCTTTCTTGAGGGGCAGGGCTTTAGGCTCAAGGCGGGCAGTCTCACCGGCCAGCAGGATCACTGGCGATCCGGCTCCATCGCCGCGCGGGCCGAGGAGCTCAATGCCCTTATTCGCGACCCAGAAGTACGCTGCATCATGTCGGTGATTGGCGGCAGCAACTCCAACTCCCTGCTCCCTTATCTCGATTTTGAGGCGCTGAGGCGCGATCCCAAGATCATCGTCGGCTACTCAGACGTGACGGCGTTGCTGCTCGGCATCCATGCCCAAACTGGCCTGGTTACCTTTTATGGCCCGGCGCTGGTGGCCTCCTTTGGCGAGTTGCCGCCGTTGGCGGATGAGACGCTGGCCAGTTTTTTACAGATTGCGTTGGCCGACGAAGCTGGCGTCCCCTGCACGCTGCCCACCCCGGCAAAGTGGAGCGATGAACGGCTGGACTGGGAGAACCAGACCCGGGCCAAGCGCTGCCAGCCCAATCGGCTGATCTCGGTGGGCTCAGGCTGGGTAGTGGGGCGACTGATGGGCGGCAACCTCAACACCATGGCGGGGATCTGGGGCTCCCCCTATATGCCCGTCATCGAGCACGGCGACATTTTGCTGCTGGAGGACAGCCTGAAATCTGCCGAGACGCTGGAGCGCTCCTTTGCCCATCTCAAGCTGTGCGGGGTGTTTGAGCGGATCGGCGCGCTTATTCTCGGCAAGCACGAGCTGTTCAACGATCAGGGTAGCGGCAAGCACCCCCTCGATATCCTGCTGGAGGTGGTGGGGGAGCCGAGCTTCCCCATTCTGGCGGAGTTTGACTGCGCCCATACCCACCCCATGCTGACGTTGCCGCTGGGCGTTGAGGCTGAGCTGGATCTCGACCGTCAGCAGCTCACCTTGCTGCAGCCCTGGTGGCAAGCCGGGTGAGCGTCCAATTGATGTGAAAAACAGGCATGTCAAAAATGGATGTCAAACAACAAGGCCGCTGATGCGGCCTTGTCTGTTGTTGGGGGATGACATTGTCAGGGCAGGGCATCGGGCCGGAAGCTGGCGCGGATCTGCGGCACCAGGCTTGAAGGGTCGAACCCTTTCTCCTCGCCCAGCACCGGATGGAGAAGGGGCTTCTCTTCGATGGGGGTGATATCCCCCGCCAGCAGCTGGCGGGTGGCCTGACCCATCTGGTAGAGCTGGCGCACCGGCGCAAACTGGGTCGCCAGATTGAGGGGGTCATCGGCGCGGGTGAAGGCCATCATGGGGATCTGGTAGGTGGCATCGCGCGCCGGCTTGTCACCGTGAATCCCCTTGCCGGCGGACATCAAAAACGGCTGGTGATCGCCAAAGGCCACCACCAGATAGCGCTTGCCCGACTGGTCGAGGGTCTTGAGCAGCCGCTCCAGCGAGGCCATGGCATCCACCACCCCTGTGTAGTAGGTGTTGAGCAGCTGGGTGTCGCTCTCGCTCTGGTTCGGGCAGGCGCCGCTGCGCTCCTGCCCCTGATAGCGGGGGCCATCGAAGGGGCCGTGCCCCTGCATGGTGACTGCATAGGCAAACAGCGGTTTGTCATCCTGCTCGCTGCGCTTGAGCAGGTGGTCGATGAGGGCATCATCGGAGATATAGAGTCCCTTGTGCTCAAGGGTGGTGAAGCGGGTATCGAACCAGCGCTCATCATACCCCAGCGCCGGGATCGCCTTGGCGCGGCCCCAGAACTTCTCTACATAGGGGTGGGCGAACAAGGTCTGGTAGCCGCTCTGTCTGGCGCTCTGGGCCAATCCCGGCACCTGCTGCGAGAGGTAGTAGTAGGGCACCACGCCCTGCTTGAGCAAGCCCACCGGCAGGCCGGTGTTCATCTCGAACTCCGCCAGCACCGTCATGCCGCCGGTGGTGGGGGAGTGGATGGTCTTTTGCCACTGCTGCACGCTGGCGGGCAGGGAGAGGGTGGGAGCCGGGGCGCAGATCCGCCCCTTCCAGTCGAGCCAGAGCGACTCATATTGCAGCACGATCACCAGATCCCAGCGCGGCGCTATGCCCTGGGGCGGATAGCTCAGCTGCGGGGCCAGCTCGTTGATCTGCAAGGGGTAGCGAAACACGCTGCCGCTTTGCAGCATCTCGTCCACCAGATTGAACAGATAGAGGCCGGGGCCGGAGCGGATGATGTCCCTGTGGTAGTTGACCGCGCGATCCACGTAGCGAATGTTGGCCCCCAGCAGCTTGTTGCCGGTCTGGGTGGCAAAGACGCACAGGGCAAAGAAGGCGACGGTGGCGGCGGCAGTGCGCAACACCCAGCGTGACAGGGCAAAGCGCCAGCAGAGCAACAGAGCCAGCAACACGGTGAAGATGGGCAGGATGGGGTGCTGGTCGAGCAGGATCCGCAGCAGCGCCAGCAGGTTGCCAAAATCGTCTCCCCCGAGCGGCACGCCGTAGATGGCGATCTTCATAAAGTTGGCCAGCAGACCTATGCCTGACAGCGCGGTAAAGACCAGCCCCATATAGAGGTTGAAGCCAGCCAGCGCGCAGAGGCTCCAGCCCAGCACCATACTGCCCCAGGCGAGATAGTAGTGCTCCGGCCGAAAGCCTGACCAGAGCAGAAACTCCCCCAGCTTGAACACCACGAAGCCGTGCAGCAGCACGAAGGTGAGGTTGCCGAGCAGCAGGCTGCCGATGATCCGCCAGCGCAGGCTGCGGCGCAGCTTTGGCAGCACCGTCTTGAGCACGGCGGCGCTCAGGGCCAGCACCAGGGTCAGGCTCACCACCAGATAGGTGAGGTTGAAGCCCTGCTCGGGCAGGGTTTGCAGGATCTGGCTGAAATCGCCGCTCTCGGGGCGATCTTTGAGCAGCAGACCGATGCGCAACTGATAACGGCTTGCTAGCGCGTCATCTGGGGCGCGCAGGGTACTGTTGAGATCCAGCGAGCAGCGGTTATTGCGGCACACCTGACGCTTATCCACCGCTTGACTCAGCTGGTCGATCCGCTCCCCCTTGTCGTTGAGAAGCTCCACCCGCACCTTGTCCCCCGCTTGCAATGGCCCTCGCAACTGCCATTGGCTGCGCACCACCAGATAGAGGCCGCGGCTGTCGCTTTTATAGAGCAGGGCGTGGCGGGTGAGGGTGGCCAGCGGATTGTCGGCGGGGCCCAGCACCAGCGGCTGGGCACGGCCCAGCCAGCTACCGGGATTAATCAGCGGCAACAACAGGGTCAGCAGCAGCAATCCGCCCAGCAGGGCAAGCAGTAGAGAGGGCAGACTCAGAACGCGGGGGCGGCCTGAGGAGGGGCGATTCATATAAGCTCATCCTTTGAGCGAGTGAGGGAGAGATCGTTCATCCGCATAGAGTTTGACCCGATGGTGCGGGCCTTGTTTCAGCTTGTCAATTTAATGACCACTTAATGAATATTTGGTTACAGCTCAACCTTGCAAATTGTGATCCCGATCGAGGGGTTGTTCGGAATATGTGATGAAAGCGTCATCATGGGGTTTTGCCACTGGCTTGGGAGGGATCTGCTGTTTAGTCTCTCGATAGCGACTGGAGGTACATGTATGAATCCCAAAGTGATGGCACGTCAGGCCAGATTGCTGCGCATGCTGGAGAGCAAGGAAGAGATCCGGATCGGACGCGAGCGCGACTGCCCGCTGCCGCTGGCCCAACTGGTCAAGCTGAAGGATAGCCATCCGGCTGTGGTCAAGGTCTATCGCCACGGTCTCACCGCCGAGGTGTTTCACCTCAAGGTGGAGGGGCACCACTGGTGCCTCAAGCGGCGCCGTCAGGATTCACTGGTGGCCAACCTCGATGGCAAGACCGCCTTTCTGACCGAGCTGGAGCGGCGGCGCGAAATCGAGGCGCTGCGCGAGCTGCACCCTACTGTCCTCTCCCACGTGGTCTGCACCAGCTTTGGCTCGGCGCGGGCCGGGGTGCTGGTCTCCCCCTGGTTGCGGGGTGTGCCGGTCCATCAGCTCAACGATCGCAATCTGGCCCAGATGCTGGAGGTGCAGGGTGAGCTGGCCCGCTGGGGCTGGTTTGACTGGGACCCGAGCCCGGGGAACCTGCTCGATGACGGCGAGCAGATCTGCGTGTTCGACTTTGGCTATATGTGGACCTTCGATCCCCGCTTTGAATACAACTCCAACGGTCTGGTCGACCCGCAGTTCCATGTACCGGAGCGGTTGGAGACCCGTACCCTCTCCGGACTCTGGCTCGATGAGGCCGATCCTTTGCCGCAATTTCGCTACTGGCGCGAGCTTTGCCTGAAATGGGTCAAACGGGAGATCCACCACCTGATCCGTGAAGGGGCCAGCGCGCCCGTGCTGGCCCGCCTGCACGCCCTGCAAGGGGAGTGGAGCGCCGCGCTGGCGAGCGACGAGGCGCTGGTCGCCAACTGGTGGCGGGACATGTATCGCAGCCACCGGCTCGATGTGGCCGATGATCTGAGCGGCCAGAGCTGCGGCCCGCTCACCCTGCGTCGCCTCGATTGGCTGATGCAGGCGGTGACGGATCACTATCCGCTGCTGGTGGACAATCTCTCGCCTCAGGAGACGGAGCTCGGCCAGACCGGGCTGCTGGCCCGCTTGCAGCAGCTGCGCCGGGAAGCCGTCGCCTGCCAGTTGCCTGCCACCAGCTTTGCCTGAGCCAATACCTTTGCGGAGTACAAATGAACAGGGCGCCTTGCTGGCGCCCTGTTGCATGGTCTGGTTCGCCTCGCGGTGAGGGTCAGTCCAGCAGCTCCTGATGGAGGCGGTTGACGATATTGCCCGCCTCGCTCTCCTTGACCAGGAAGCAGAGGTTGTGGGCGCTGGCGCCATAGCAGATCATCCGGATGTTGTGCTCGCGCAGGGCGTCAAAGACCTGACTGCCCACCCCGTTCACTTCGCTCATCCGGTTGCCGATGAGCGCCACCAGTGCCAGACCGGTTTCCACTTCCACTTTGCAGAGCTGGCCCAGCTCGGCCAGTACCTTGTCGCTCAGGATCGGTTCGCCGTTACTCTGGCTGCCGGTGTGATCCAGCGTCAATGACACGCTCACTTCCGAGGTAGTGATGAGGTCGACCGAGATGCGGTGACGGGCCAGAATGCCGAACACTTCGGCCAAAAAGCCGTAGGCGTGGAACATGTTGAGGCTGTGCAGGGTCACCAGCACCTGCTGGCGGCGCAGGGCGACGGCGCGAAACAGCGGGCTTGAATCTGTGCTGGCGCGGATCCAGGTACCACCGGCGGCGGGGTCCTTGGCGGAGCCGACAAACACCGGAATATTCTGGCGCACCGCCGGTTGCAAGGTGGCCGGGTGCAGCACCTTGGCGCCGAAGGTGGCCATCTCGGCCGCCTCGACAAAGCTGATTTCGGGAATGGGGCGGGCGCGGGTGACGAGGCGCGGATCTGTGGTGTAGATGCCGGGCACATCGGTCCAAATCTCGATACTGGCGGCATCGAGCGCTTCGGCGAGCAGGGCTGCGCTGTAGTCAGAGCCGCCGCGACCGAGCGTGGTGGTGCGGCCATCGCCATCGGCGCCGATAAAGCCCTGGGTGATGATCAGGCTGTCGCCAAGCTGCGGGCCCAGCGTCTGCTGGCAGAGGGTACGGGTAGTGGCCAGATCGACGGTGGCCTTGCCAAAGCGGCTGTCGGTGCGCATCAGCTGGCGCACATCCTGCCAGTGGGCCTTGACGCCGCGCTGGCGCAGCAGCTCGGTAAAGAGGCGGGTAGACATCAACTCGCCGCAGGCAATGAGGCGGTCGGCCAGCTCCGCATCGGTATGCTGGTGAGCTTGCTGGGCCATGAGGCGAATTTCGTCCAGCTGGCCATGAATAAGGGCGCTCACATCAACAGGGTTGCCGAGATCGCTCAGAATGGCCTGCTGGATCCCGGCCAGTTTGGCCAGCTGCTCGTCGCGGCCCGCTTCGTCCAGCTCCCCTTGAGCCAGAGCGACCAGCAGGTTGGTGACGCCGGCGCTGGCGCTCAGTACCACCACCCGGGTGGCGGGATTGGCCAGCACGATGTCGGCGCAGTGATTCATGGCCGGGAAGTTGGCGACACTGGTTCCGCCAAACTTGGCGACATTGATCGGGCTCATTGCTTACTCCTGTCTTATTTTAAGATTCCGGTTCCATCGGGCAAAAAAGAGAGGAGGAGGCTGAAAATGGCAGGAATGAACGTAGCTATCCCGGCCAGAAGCACTCCACCTGCAGAGCCCATCCCGTACCGCCCCTGACAGGGCGCGGTGTGGGATGATCACTACCGATGACAACCCGGGGGATTCAGCCCCCGCAGCCGACGTTGAGGTCACCAGTCTCCTCACTCGTCTCGGCGCTGCTCCCCCTAACCCAAGTTCACCGGACGCTGGCGTCCTCCCTTGGGCTGCCTGGGCAGCGCTCCTCTTCTGGCTCCACCAGGGCGGTGGAGTGCATTTAGAAATACCCTGCGTTGGATTGCACTGTCAATCGAGTTTGTGAAAAAGTTCAAATTGTCGGCTAACTCAACCCAGGATCAATGACTTAGGCAATGGTCTTTGACAAAACCTTGGAACGGCGCTGCCAGTTGTAGAGACGCTGACGCGCCACCGGCAGATCTTCCACTTCCAGCGGATCAAAGCCCCGCTCCCGGAACCAGTGGATGGAGCGGGTGGTGAGCACGAACAGACGGCGAATGCCAAGCCGTTTGGCCCGCTCGGCCACCTTGGCCACCAGCTGATCCCCCCGGTTGGAGTTGCGATAGTCGGGGTGGATGGCAACGCAGGCCATCTCCGCCATCGCCTCTTCCATAAAGCAGTAGAGGGCCGCGCAGCCGATGATGAGGCCATCGCGCTCGATGATGGTGAACTTGTCGATCTCCATCTCCAGCTGCTCGCGGGAGCGGCGCACCAGAATGCCTTCCTCCTCCAGCGGGCGAATAAGATCCAGAATGCCACCGATATCTTCGATGGTGGCGGCGCGGGCCTGCTCGGCACTTTCCCGCACGATCTGGGTGCCGAGGCCGTCACGGCTGAACAGCTCCTGCAACATGGCGCCATCATCCTGATAGCTCACCAGATGGGAGCGGGGCACGCCGCCACGGCAGGAGGCAATGGCCGCACGCAGGTAGCGGGCGGTGCCGGACATCTCTTCCCCCGCCTGCTCCAGCTCCACCAGCAGCTCTTCGGCCTGTTCGGGGAAGAGCTCGGAGATAGCTTCGCCGCGTCTGTCCATCACCCCCTGGGTACTGCTGAAGCAGATGAGCTTGTCCGCCTTGAGATCGACCGCCACCCGGCGGGCCACCTCTTCGGAGCTCAGGTTAAAGCTCTCGCCGGTGACCGAGCAGCCGATGGGGGAGATGAGCACCAGACTCTTCTGGTCGAGCTGGCGAGTGATCCCCTCCACGTCGATGCGGCGCACCCGGCCGCTATGGCAAAAGTCGATGCCATCATCCACCCCCAGCGGCTGGGCGGTGACGAAGTTGCCGCTCACCACGCTGATCCGCGCCCCCTGCATGGGGGTGTTGGCGAGCCCCATGGAGAGCTGGGCGGTGATGTCATATTGCAGGCCGCCACACACCTGTTTGATGATGGTGAAACTTTCGTCATCGGTGACCCGGATCCGCTTGTGATACTGGGCCTCGATACCGGCGCGGGCCAGCGCTTCATCGTTTTGCGGACGTGAACCAAACACCAGCACCAGGCGTATGCCTAGTGTCTGCAGCAGGGCGATATCGCTGACGATATTGGCGAAGTTGGGGTGGCAGATGGCTTCTCCCCCCATCATCAGCACAAAGGTGGCACCCCGATGCACATTGACATAGGGGGTGGATTGCCGGAAGGCATTGACCAGACTGGGTTCGCGTTCACGCACTTGATATTTCTTCCATAAAAAAACAGCGATTGGCTCAATATATGAAAATTAATTCACAAATCAAGATTAAATATTGATTTTGGCTGTTTCTGGTCTACGAGGGGCGGCTTGGCCGTGCGGATCGGGAAAGGATGGTTGGAAGCGCAGATAGCCGCCGGAGCGAGCGGGGAGGGGCCCGCCGGTTGATCCGGCGCGATAAACTGCTATCTTCGATGCTCCTTTTCGTCAGCTGTGTGATTTCACAGGGTTTTATACAAGGACAGAATTCATGGAACAGATTATTTCACCGGCAGATGCCCTGCCGGGACGACGCGAAGCGATGGTGATTGGTCAGCAGCATGCGGTGAATGGCAACCCGACTCAGGGCCCATGGCCACAAGGGATGGCGGTGGCCTGGTTTGGCATGGGCTGTTTCTGGGGCGTGGAGCGTCTGTTCTGGCAGCAACCTGGCGTCTACTCCACCGCGGCAGGTTATCAGGGCGGCGTGACCCAGAATCCCACCTACAAAGAGGTGTGCAGCGGCCTGACCGGCCATGCCGAGACGGTGCAGGTGGTGTTTGATCCGGCGGTGATCAGCTACGGCGATCTGCTCAGACTGTTCTGGGAGCAGCACGATCCGGCGCAGGGGATGCGTCAGGGCGGGGACATTGGCACCCAGTATCGCTCGGTGATCTTCTATGGCGATGAGAGCCAGCAGATCATTGCCCAGCAGAGCATGGCGGCCTATCAGCAGGCGATGGCGGCGAGCGGCGACAGTCGTGCCATTACCACCCGCATTTTGCCGCTGGCGCCCTTCTACTACGCCGAGGATTACCATCAGCAATATCTGGAGAAAAACCCGGATGGTTACTGCGGATTGGGTGGCATTGGAGTCTGTTTGCCGCCCAGCCTGAACCGCTGAACAGGTTTGTAGTCGATTTCTTAATAAAAGTGAAAATAAATGGTCGGAGGAGGGAACTTATTGCGACCAGTCGGGACTAACTAGGTAGCGTCCAGGGATCGGATGCAAAGTCCAGACACGTTTCTTGCCTTGATAACCGCCTGATGAATGAACGCACTGGCGGGTTGAAAATGATAGCAAGCAGGGCTGCCCACCAAGGCGGCCCTTTTCCTTATCTGCTGTTTTGCAATCTTGCGTTGGGCGGGAGAGCCGGACGGCAGATCAGCCGATGGCGCTGTCGAACAGGTTCTTGATGAGATCGATAAACTCGATGAGGAAGGTTTTCTGTTCCGGGGTCGGGGCGCGCAGCCAGACGGCGGAGAGCACCTCTTCCAGATCGGCGACCACGGCGTCGGCCTCCTGCATGATGGCGAAACGCACCTTGGGATCGAGCTGGGGGTTTTGCTCGCAAATGGCCATCAGATTGCTGGCAACACGGCCACTGACCAGATCTTCGATGGTCTCTTCACCATCGTTCTGCTGTTGGGATTCAAACAATCCCAAACTCTCCACCAGATACTCGATCAGCGAGATATAGCCTTCACTTTCTACCACCATGGTTGCTGCCTCAATACAGTAACAATACGAAAATTAAGCGTATTTTAGTGGCTTGCCCTAGCTTGGCAAGCAGCAGTGCAGGCGATGGCGAGTAAAACTGACTCCGCCCCGCTCCACGCACTCCAGCCCGGTCAACGTAAAGCCATGTCGTAAAAATAGCTCATAACTGAAGGCGCTGGCCTCGGTGGTGATGAGGGTCATACCGAGCCCTCTGGCCCCCGCGAGCGCCGTGGTGAGCAGCAGATTGCCCAGTCCCTGGCGCTGATGGTCGGCGCTGACATAGAGCAGACTGAGGTGTCCATCGGAGCTCAGAGTGACAAACCCGAGGGGCACATTTGCCAGCTCCGCCACCCAGCCGTGGTGTTCACGCAGCTGGCTGACAAAGCCTGGATGTTGTGAACCGAGGGCCCACTGCTCCACCTGCTCGGCGCTGTAGTGCTCGGGGCCGCTGCGTCGCACCGCCTGCTCAAACAGGGTCACGAGAGCGGGGATATGTGCCTCACCAAGGGGGACAATACAAAGTGCTGGACTAAGTGCTGGGGTCATAAGGTTGGGTCGTCAGTGGGGGAGAGGGGGCGCTGCGCCTGTGGCCGTTTGGCTTTGGGCAGACCCGCGACAACCCGCTCATAGGAGTGGTGCACCCAGCCCTGCCACAGATCATCCGGCAAGGTGCTGTTCAGGGTCACTGTGTTCCAGTGTTGCTTGTTCATATGCCAGCCCGGTTTGACCTCGGGGTGGATCTCGCGCAGCAGCAACGCCAGTTCTGGCTCGCATTTGAGGTTGATGGTAAGCGGCTCGGCCTGCCAATCCACCAGCGCAAACATCTTGCCCGCGATGCGGTAGACCAGGATCTCCGGGCCAAACGGGGTATCTTCGGTGGCGCCCGGCAGGGAGAGCAGAAAGTGGCGCAAACGGGTCAAATCCATGGTGGGTTCTCGCGCAAGGGGTGATCCGGGTCATGTCAGGCGCATATCTATCGGCGGGCCTGTTCTGTTAATATGCGCGCAGCCGAGTATACCCCCCATCACCAAGGGAGCCTATTGGATGTTGTATCACAAGACTTTCGAACTGGGTCCCGAGCGGGATTGGGTGGTGTTTGTCCACGGCGCCGGTGGCAGCTCCTCCATCTGGTTCAAGCAGCTGCGCGCCTATCGCGAGCACTTCAACGTGCTGCTGCTGGACTTGCGCGGCCACGGCCAGTCCCACCAGCTGCAACAGGTGGTCAAAGGCCACTACAGCTTTCGGGAAGTGACCGAAGATATCGTTCGGCTGCTCGATCATCTCGATATCCGCCGCGCCCACTTTGTCGGCATCTCCCTTGGCACCATCCTTATTCGCCATCTGGCCGAGCTCTGCCCGGAGCGGGTGAAAAGCATGGTACTGGGGGGCGCCATTTTGCGGCTCGATATCCGCTCGCGGGTGCTGGTGCAACTGGGCCGACTCGGCCAGCACTTCCTGCCCTATATGTGGCTCTACCGGCTGTTTGCCTTCATCATCATGCCGCGCCAGCACCATCAGGAGTCGCGCAACCTCTTTGTGCGCGAAGCCCGCAAGCTCTGCCAGAAAGAGTTCAAACGCTGGTTCCGCCTCGCCACCGAGGTTAACCCGCTGATGCGTTATTTTCGCGAACGCTCCCTGCCCATTCCCACGCTTTATGTGATGGGGGAGGAGGATCATATGTTTCTGGCACCGGTGCGCGAACAGGTGGCCCGCGATGCCAGCTCCTCGCTGGCGGTAATCGAGCAGTGCGGCCATGTCTGCAATGTGGAACAGCCGGAGCAGTTTAATCGTCGTACCCTGGCGTTTATTCAATCGCTGGGGGGCGGGAGGAAGTAATCTGTTGATCCATATGTCAGTAACTTAGTGTTGGAGCTTAAACAAATATAAAGGTATTCCCTATCACAGATGCCTACATCTGGTAGAACTGGCGGCGAAAAAAATGAAAATCTAGCTGGATTAATACACCTGTGGTGTATATATGGAGGTTATATGCACCATACGTATAATATTTAAAGTATGCTTTCATTAATTATGATGCATCGCATCTAGTCTCTGCGCTTCTCGTTCAATATCAGATAGCTTCGTATATCCACGCGTTAGCAAGACCGCCATGGCTATGGTTACCCAACAGGCAATAAATGCCATTTCTTCAAGTTGAATGTTATCTATTTGAGAGAACTCTGCGTGATGAACTATCTTAGAACGAGATTTATAGTGTTTTTTTATTTTTTGCTTAAGCTGACTATAATCTTTAAAATCTATATGATGAAAGTCCCCATACATTATTATTGATGCGATTCCACGCGCGTTGCGCTCTGTAATATCTCCTTTTTCTAGAGTGAAAAAACATTCTAAAGCAGACCAAAGTTTTACGAATGCAGACGGATTGGATTGATCCTTTTGAGACTCTCCTATCCAATATAGTGATTTAATAATCGCATTTTCTAGCTCATTCCTGTAGTCTTTACTGACTAACGAAGAAATAGTCTCGAAAAACATTTCCTTATCCAAGAGAGTTAATAACTCATTATCTATTTTAAAATCTTGGGTTGATTTTCCATAACTGGTGAATGTTATATCGTGGCTGTATTCATCTTGACGAATGCAACTTGCTGAACCGTATGAATGTGTACAATCATTTATCAATCTTATATTAACTTTATGTATAGACCTTTTATACAGTGCGCATGAATAAAGTCTTATAATCGAAAGGGATAGCTCTGCGTTGAAATAGAATTTTTCCATTGCTACAGAGTTACTACCGTGTTCGCTTCCTATTATTATGAGGCTTTCATGGTATTCACGATTGATATGGGATTTTATATTTTTGTGGACGTCGCTAGCACCATTCAAGTCAGACTTATCATATATCTTTATTGTTTTGCCTCCGATATTAGTTTTGTTCAACCCATTAAGGGATATACCATCTATTCGACAAATAAAGTTGGATGTTTGGATATTCTTCGATAATGCCGTGTCTAGCGATACAAAAAAATCATATGCGTCTGGCATTAATATGATTTCAAACCATTTCCCAAGTTCTAATATAACGGATTGATATATGTCATTGTAATTAAGAAGCCCTTTGTATTTATTGAGGTTTGAAATTATCTCGCAAATTCTTTCTAATGCAGTAATCCCTTCCTTAGATAGATATAATTCCCGATCCTTGAGCTTTACTCTTGGTGAGAAAATCCCTAATTTTATTATGCCTTCAATATTTTTAGGTAATAATATCCCCTTGATTGAAAAAATTAACTTGAGATCTCTGTTGATAATTCTAATTTGTTTTTCTGTTAATTCTTTATACAACATCACCTCCAAGAACGAATATGCTTTAAAGAAGTAAAGTATCGAGTGCACATCCACATATTTAATAGATAATTATCTAATTAAAAATGACATCAGTATCAAAAATCTGGAACGGAATGGTGGGGTAAGTAGAAACATAACTTAGTAAATTACAGTGTTTATGATGATCGGTCATGCGCATTTAGCCGCAGTTTTTTGGAGTTTTTCATATGTATAGAAATGCTGCATATAAAATGGTCATGGATAGAATTGATTGAATCTCTAGCAAGATAAATAGTGATGAAAAATAGCTACCGCACGGGGTTACAGCTCCCCGAGTGCGACCTTTAACCAGAATGAAAATTGGTAAATCATGGGCTTACCTCGGCTGCTTTTGGGGCTGTGAGGGCCAGATGAGCAAGGTATCAAACACCTACCAACAAAAGTGAGTAAAAAGTTAGTTATCGCTCGGATTTTGAAAGGTTTTTTGACGAGGATCAGACTAGTGCCAAATTGGCTGCGGGTTGAACGGGGGAGGGTTGTTCGATAAACAAACAGAAAAGGCATCCTTGACGACTGATGCCAAGTGACAGGGGGGGCTGGGCAAAATCAGTGTGATGCCCTGTTATCAGGGCGATTTGTTTTTAGGTCATCGATCAGACCGGCCACGTTTGTCGAGGGTGTTCAGTAGCCGGTCATCTCCAGATAGCCGACCCCCTTGGCATCCCCCGAGATAGAGACCGCTCCCTCCCAGTAGTCAAAGCGACCTGTCATGGCCTGATTGGGCTGACGGGCCTTGATGGTGAGGTTCATTCCGGCGGCGCTTAATTGCCACTCGACGGGGTAATCCTGCCCCTTGGGGCCGCGCCAGGTGTTGCCCGGGTTGAGGCGAATCGCGTCGGGGGCGAGCACCCGGCTGCTGCCATCCCGCTCAATCAAGATACCGTAGCGGTTTTCGGGCTGGTTTTCGGGATTAGCGCGGCCCGCCTTGGTGCGCAGGCGAAACAGCATCAGCTCGCGGCCATCGGCCAGTTGCAGCGAAAACCAGTCCCAGCCCGATTGCCATTCGGCCAATACCGAGCTGCTCCACTCGTGATCAAACCAGCCTTGTCCGGTGACGGTGCGGGTTTCGCCATCGCGAGTCAGGGTGCCGCTCAGCTGCAGGCGCGGGTAGGAGTAGTAAAAGGAGGCGTTGCCCGGGCTCTTCTCGCTGTAACCGGCCTTGCCTTGCAGCACCAGCGGCTTGGCGGCAGTGACGGTGAGGTTCAGCTCGCCAATCTTGCTCTGCACCTTGAGGGTGGCGGGGAAGAGCGCAGCCCCTTGGGAGGCAAGCCGCCACTCCCTGAGCCAATATTGGCCGCCGCTGGCCCCCGCCAGCCCCGGCCCCTGCCGACTGGCCCGTTCATCTTGCTGGTGGCTGCCACGGTCGAGATCCGTGATGGCAAACTGGGCCAGCCAGAGCTGGGGGGTGAGCCAGGGGTTGCTGGTGCGAAGTGCTTGCTCGATACCCTGGCGAAACAGGGTCCACTGCATGCCATATTCGCGCCCCTGCTCATCCTTGAGGTTGCCGGTGAGATACCACCACTCGGAGCGGTAATCGGGGTGGGCGGCGTGATCCTCCGGCAGCTGGATGGTTTGCCCCGGCTGCACCTTTTTAAAGTTGTCGCTGCCGCCGCCGAGCAGGGCGCCCAGATCGCTGGCAGCGATAGCCCCGCTATAGAGCGTCCAGAGCATACCCAGCGCCAGCGGCCACCCTTTGATCTGTTTCATACAATTTTCCTTGCCGCATACCAGGATGCCAGTGCGCCACATACCGGCGCCAGCAACAGGGCGGTGACCGCATGAAGGGGGGCGGCCTCGAAGGCGAGGCGCCAGCCAAAGGCGCGGGGGTTAACCACCTCGATCAGCACCCAGGCGAGGCCATACCCCACCGGCAGGGCCAGCAGGGCGGTGAGCAGCCCCAATCCCGCTCCTTGCCACACCAGCAGCTGGCGGCAGTGGTGGGGGCTCAAGCCCAGACTCTGCAAGATCTGCAACTCGCCACGGCGCGCCAGTCCCAGCACCATAAAGGCCGAGCCGACCCCGACAAAGGCGATGCCCAAGATCAGCAGTTTCAATAGTTCGGTCACCACAAAGGTCTGGTCAAACACCTTGAGCGCCGCGCTGTGGATGGCGGGGGCGGAGAGCAGATTGAGCTGCTCGCCAAAGCGCTCGCGCAGGCGGTCGGCCAGCTGCTCGGGGTCGTTGCTAAAGAGGGCGAGGGATTGCACCGCTCCTGCCTCGAAGGCGTGCAGGATCTGCCCCTTGTCGCTGCCGTAGTCCTGATAGACGCCGGTGACGGTGAACTGCCTTGGCCCCTGCTCGCCGCTGATCGCCAATGTCTGGCCCACCTTGACCCCGAGGCGTACCGTCAGCGGTTCGCTCGCCAGCACCTCGTCGGGATGGGTGGGCCAGCGTCCGGCCAGCAGCGGATAGGCCGCTTTAAGCTGGGGGATAAAATCCATCTGCGCCCACTCGATGGGCTGCCCCTGCCAGCGGGCAGGGTGAACCGAGCGGCGCGAGGCGGCGCTCACCAGCGGATTGGCGAGCAGGGTCTTAAGGGTGGCGTCGCTCAATGTGCCCTTGTTGCCCGCCACCCCCTTGGGGGCGGTGACATAGAGATCGGCGGCCAGACGCTGGCCGAGCCAGATCTCCACGCTTGAGCGAAAGCTCGACACCATGACCCCGATGCCGATGGCCGCCGCGATGGCGAGCTGCAACGCCATCACCGCGATGGCGGTGCGGTCGAGGTGATAGAGGGTCTCGGCCACCCCGAGCCGGGCGGTGAGGGGGCCGCCCGCGCGCCGTCGCAACCAGCCAAGCAGGCCGCGCAGGGCATCGGGTAGCCAGAGCGCCATGGCAAGCAGCCAGCCGCCGGCGATAAAGAGGGCGCCGGTCAAACCGGTTTGCGGCAACCACAGGCACAGAGCGCACAGCAGCAAGATGGCGATGGCCAGCACGCGCCGTCGCCACGGGTGAGCGGGGGGACGGCTGCTTCCCGCTCGCAGTTCGAGGGGGGATTGGCGCAGCAGTTGCCACCAGCCGGGCAGGTTGGCGGCCAGCGTGCCGAGCAGCCCGATCAACAGCGCCTTGAGCAGGCTCACAGGGGAGAGGCGCAGCAGATCGATGGGGTTGGGCCCATAGAGATCGGCCAGCACCTGGGTCAGTTGCCCCATCAGGGCCAGCGCCAACAGGCTGCCGAGCAGCACCCCGAGCAAGGTGCCGAGGGTGGCGAGAATAAGCAGCTCCAGAATTAGCCAGCGAAGCACCCGACTCGGCCCCATTCCCAGAATGATCAACTGGGCCAGCTGGGGGCGGCGCACGCTCTGCACAAATCGCTGGGCGTTGAACACCAGAAACAATCCCACCGCCATGGCGAGCAATGAGAGCGCCGTCAGATTAAGGGCCAGCGCATCGCCAAGCTGGCTGGCATCGAGCGCCGGGCTGATGGGCTCAAGCCACAAGGGCTGGTTCGGGTAATCGGTTTGCAGGGTGGCCTGCAGGGTGCGAGCCTCGGCGTCGCTTAGCTTGAAGACGATGCGATCGAGCCGACCCGCTTTATCCAGCAGCGGCTGGGCGAGGCCGATGTCGGTTATCAGCAGCCGCTCCATGGGCACGGCGCCCGGTTCAAACGTGCCTGCCAGCGTCAGGGTTAGGGGTTTGGCGCTGGCGCCATCGCTGCCGCCCAAGACAAAGCGGCGGCTTTGGCCCGCTTGCCAGCCAAGGCGCGCCGCTTCGGGGGCTGCCAGCCAGATGCTGTCGGCACGGTTGAGGGAAAAGGCGGGTTCGCTCGCGGGTTGGGCGCCAAACAGCTGGCGCAGGGGGCCGGGGTTGAAGAGATCCATTCCCAGCAGTTGAAAGCTGCGCCCCTCTTCATCCTTGAGCCAGCCATGGAGCTGGGGCATGGCATCGAGGGCGGGCTGGCTGGTCACCAGTTGCACGTAAAGCTGTTCATCCAGCCCGCCAGCGGGGGCCAGCCGATAGTTGGCTTCCCCTGCCAGCTGACTGCGTGCGGCGACAAAATTGGTGCGGGCACTGTGATTGAGCAGCTCGATGGCCACCACCAGCGATACTCCCAATACCAGCCCGGCCAGACTCATCAGCAGCAACCAGGGGTGGCTGCGATAGAGGCGCAGCAGCGCTTTGAGTGGCAGCATCAGCGTGCTCCCGGCAGGCGCAGTCGCCGTTTAGTCATGACGGGGTCCCTTGAGTTCTATAAGTTGGCCCCCTTCGAGGCGCAGCACCCTGTCGGCCAGCGCAGCATAGGCGGGGTTGTGGCTCACCAGCAGCAAGCCTGCACCTGTGTCTCGCACTGCCGCTACCATCAACGCCATCACCTGTTCGGCATTGTGCTCATCGAGGCTGCCGGTGGGCTCGTCGGCGAGCAGCCAACTGGGCTGATGGATAAGGGCGCGGGCCAGCGCCACCCGCTGTCGCTGGCCGCCGGAGAGCTGCTCCGGCCAGGCATGGCGCTTGTGGCTCATATCGAGCCGCTGCAGCAACTGGTCAATCCTGGCTTCATCCGGTGGCAGCGCATTGATGGCGAGCGGTAGGGCCAGATTCTCGGACACCGTCAGGGTCGGCAGCAGGTTGAAATCTTGATAGACGATGCCGAAATGGCGGCCCCGCAGGCGCGCCCGCTCGTCGGGAGAGCGGGTGTCGATACGGGTCTCCCCCAGCCAGATCTCCCCTTCGTCCGGTGCAATCAACCCGGCGATCAGATTGAGCAGGGTCGACTTGCCACAGCCGCTTTGGCCCAGCAGCAGGGTGATCTCGCCAGCGGGGAGGGCGAGATCGAGATGGTGGAACAGCGGCAGTCGTTCACTGCCGTTATCGAAGCTCTTGCAGAGGTTGCGCAGGGTCAGCATGGGGTAACCGTTTGATGGTCAATGGCTTTCATCATGCTTGGTACGCTAGCACGGCCAGCATTGATCAACACCCCTTACGGTTGATCAAGAGTGCCAGTTAGTGATCAAGGCGGCAAAAGAGCAGTGGATCCTCGCTGGATCCCGCTTGCCCGAGGTGGTTAGAATAGGGGCTTCCATGGGTCACAGGATGAGCAAGGATGTTACACAAGCAAGTCAGTTTTATCATCGATAGCAAGGGCAACAAGCAGGCTGCCGTCGTCCCCATCGAGATCTACAACGAGCTGATGACCCTGCAAAAGGCACTCTCCGACAACCGGCCGGGGGAGCGCGAGCTCTACCACTTCAACGGCAAAGGGGCAGAGGCCCACGGTTATCCGGTGGGCAAGCGGCAAAATCCGGGCTTTATGGTGCTGGCCGGTTCCACCGCCAATGGCGAGGATGCCGCCTCCCTGCGTGAAGCGGTGATCGAGCTGCGTCACGAACTGCTGGAGAAGGGGGTCATAGTGCCCCGCAGTCAGGGCGGCTTTGTCTTTACCGCCGATCAGCTGTTCAACAGCCCGAGTCTGGCCGCCAGTCTGGTGGCGGGCAATAACCGCAGCGGTCTGGATGCCTGGCAAAACAGCGCAGGCTATACCCTCAAGCAGTCGGGTTTCGGCAAGAAATAATCCCGCGTTTCGACAGCCAACCAATTAAGCGTTAATTGACCTGGATGAATTTTTCTTTTCATCCAGGTGCTAGCATCATTGCCAGATGGTTCTAAAAGGAAGAGACCATGTCTGCGCTCACCCCTGTTATTTTGTTGTTGTCCCTGTTTATCCCTCCCGCCCATGCCAGTAGTGGCCCTGTTCTGTTGACATCCTCCTCAATCGGACTTTTTTGTGTCGGATTGTTTGTGTTGGCCTACGCCCTGGTGATGGCTGAAGAGTATCTGCAACTGCGCAAGTCCAAACCCGTGCTGGTGGCCGCCGGGGTGATCTGGATCCTGATCGGTATCGCCTATGCACAGCAGGGGATGAGCCCTGTCGCCGAGCAGGCCTTCCGCCATACCCTGCTGGAATATGCCGAGCTGATGCTGTTCCTGCTGGTGGCGATGACCTATATCAACGCCATGGAGGATCGGCGGCTGTTCGATGCCCTGCGCGCCTGGCTGGTGCGATCCGGCTTTCACTTGCGCACCCTGTTCTGGTTGACCGGTGGGCTTGCTTTTTGTATTTCGCCGGTGGCAGACAACCTGACCACAGCGCTCTTGATGTGCGCCGTGGTGTTGAAAGTGGCCAACGGAGATCGGCGTTTTGTCAATCTTGCCTGCATCAACATAGTGATCGCCGCCAACGCCGGAGGGGCGTTCAGTCCCTTTGGCGATATCACCACCCTGATGGTGTGGCAGGCGGGCAAGGTGCAATTTGGCCAGTTCTTCACCCTGCTTATTCCCTCTCTGCTCAATTTTCTGGTGCCGGCCATCCTGATGAGCCTGATGGTGCCGCGTCATGTGCCGGAGGCTGATAACGAGGTGGTCGATCTCAAGCGGGGTGCCCGCCGCATCGTCGCGCTCTTCTTGCTGACCATCATCACGGCGGTGCTATGCCACAGTTTCCTCCATCTGCCACCCGTACTGGGCATGATGCTGGGGCTCGGTTATCTGCAGTTTTTCGGGTTTTATCTGCGCAAGTCGTTACCGCGCTCGCTGGCACGCAAACGGGCGCTCTACGAACGCAATGGGGATGAGGTACGGTTGCGCAGTCTGGGTTCTGTGGTGCCATTTGATGTGTTCAACAAGGTGGCCAAGGCGGAGTGGGATACCCTGCTCTTTTTCTACGGGGTGGTGATGTGTGTCGGTGGGCTGGGCTTTATGGGGTATCTGGAGCTGGTATCACACTGGTTGTATGACGCTGGGGATCCCACCATGGCCAACATCTTCATCGGGGTCTTGTCCTCCGTCATCGACAACATTCCCGTGATGTTTGCCGTGCTGTCGATGAACCCGGATATGGCGTTGGGGCAGTGGCTGCTGGTGACCCTGACCGCCGGAGTGGGCGGCAGCCTGCTCTCCATCGGCTCTGCGGCCGGGGTGGCCCTGATGGGACAGGCCCACGGCATGTATACCTTTTTTGGCCACCTGAAGTGGCTGCCTGCCATCTTGCTCGGTTATCTGGTGAGCATAGGGGCGCACCTCTGGCTCAACAGCGCCCAGTTCTGAACGTCTGGGCGCCAGTACGAAAAGAGGCTTCCGTTGACGGAAGCCTCTTTCGTTTTCCTGACAGGGGGGAGGGGGATCAATCGCCTCGCTTGCCGGTCAGCAGCCAGTAACTCAGAGTGGAACCCACGCCGCAGCAGGCGATGGCGATGGCCATGGGCAGCGGCGAGTGGGGCGGATTGAGGTTGACCAGAATGCCGACCAGGGCGCCGATGCCAAAGCGCAGGGTGCCCGCCAGTGCCGATGCGGTGCCCGCAGATTGCGGGAAGTGGCCCATCAGGCCGGTCATGGCATTGGCGCCCACCAGACTGATATGGCCGACAAACAGTACCACCGGAATGACGATGCCCCACAGGCCGCCGGTCTGGCTCCAGGCGTTGTAGACCAGCAGGGCGCCCGCGCAGGGCAGCACCAGCAGGCCGTATTGCAGCATCCGCTCGGCGCCCACCCCTTTGACCAGTCGGCTGTTGACGAAGGTGACCACCATCATCAGCAGGATATTGAGGCCAAACAGCCAGCCGTAGTGCTCGGTCGGCACCTTGAAGTACTCGATATAGACGTAAGGGGAGCCGCTTAAGAAGGCGAACATGCCGGAGCTGGAGAGGGAGCCGCACAGCACATAACCCATGGCGCCGCGATGGGAGAGCACCCCCCAGTAGTTCTTGAGGATCTGGCCGATCTTGAGCGGCTGACGGTGCTCCGGTTTCAGGGTTTCCTGAATTTTCCACTGCATCACCAGACAGATCAGCAGACTGATCCCCACCAGCAGCCAGAAGATCACCCGCCAGTCGGCGTGGGCGCTGATATAGCCGCCCACCACAGGGGCCACCAGCGGCGCCAAGGTCATCACCAGAATGACGAACGACATGGCGCGGGAAAACGCATCTTTCTCGAACAGGTCGCGCAGCAGGGCATTGACCACCACAGAGCCGGCCGCGCCGCCCGCCGCCTGCAACATCCGATAGGCCAGCAATTCAGGCAGGGAGTCCGCCATGGCACAGCCCACCGAGGCGATGGCAAACATCACCAGCCCCGCCAGGATCACCGGCTTGCGGCCATAGCTGTCGGCCAGCGGGCCGTAGAAGAGTTGGCCGATGGCAAAGCCGCCCAGAAAGGCGCTGATGGTGAGCTGGGCGCCGTCGATGCTGGTGGCCAGATCCCGGGCGATGGCCGGAATAGCGGGCAGATACATATCCACCGCCAGCGGGGTCAGACCCGCCAGGGCGCCCAGCAGGATAAACAGGAAACGGGGAGAGAGGGCGGCAGCCTGAGCTGTTGGCGATTGGGGCATAGGGTATCCGCTGGTGAACCTTGGTTGAAAAAGGGAGAAGGGCGAGTCTATCAGGTTTGCCCCCGCTCGGCATGACGTTCCTGCCCCCTCAAAAGGGGGAGGTGCCCGGCCGCTCAGGCACCTTGGGAATCACGCTTGCGGTCATGTGGGCGTACTGCGCGGATCACTCCCCCCAGCCAGAGCAGCCAGGCCAGCAACGAGATGGCGTAACCGAGCCGCTCCGGCCAGCGGGCGGTGAGGGTAAAGGTGAGATTATGTTGTCCGGCGGGCACCCAGACTTGCACCAGGCCGTTGCGGGTGCTGCTGACGCTCAGCGGCAGGCGCTGGTCGAGCCTTGCCTGCCAGCCCGGGTAATCAAACTGGTGCAGGATCAGTTTGGCGGGCGCCGGGGCATCCACCGTCAATTCGATATGACGAGGCTGCCAGCGCTGGATCTGCCAGTTCACCCCCTGATGGTCGCAGGTGATGGCGGGCTGGAATTCCTCTTTCCAGGCCAGCAGGGTGGGGGAAAACATGCCGCGTGGCACCTGCTTTGGTCGGTATTCGCGGGCGCTGCGCTTGCTGTCGAACTCCCCGTCGAGCTGACTCTTTACGGGAGCCTGGGTGAGCGGCGCCTCGCGTACATAGAGTCCCTGCGAGAGCAGGGTGAGGGCAAGTAGTAACCACCAGACCCACTGCCACGGGCGATAGGTGGGGGTACCCAGCGCCACCACGGCAACGGTAGCGATGACCAGCAGCAGATTGAGGCGCCAGGGAAATTGCACCAGTTGCAACGGAGTGAGCAGGCGCCACAGGGGCTCGCTTGGTGGCAGCATCATCAGAAAGCTCAGGGTGCCAATGACCCCCCAGAGCAGCAACTCGGGATGGCGCGGCTCGCGGGCAGCCGCCCAAGCTACCAGCAGCAGAGCCAGGGTGAGCAGCGTCAGCCAGGCGAGATGGCCGCGAAAGCGCCAGTCATCACGGCTTTGGGGCAAACGATCGAGAAAGTTGCGCTGAAATTCGAACATGCCGGTGCGCATCTGCTCCATGGAGATCCCCCCCTGATCCAGCAGAGCGGGCAGCAGCAACAGGCTGGCCATCGCCAACCCCCAGAGCTGGCCCAGCAGGGTGCCGATAAGCGGGGAGGCGGTGACAGGGACACTGACAAGCGCTGTGCTCCCCTTGTAGCGCCAGACCAGCAGCAGGCTGCGCAGGGTGAGCAAGCCCAGAATGAGCAGGGTGCTTGGTAGATGGGAAAGCGTCAGCATGGAGACGGCCAGTGCGAGCAGCAGTAGCGCAAAGGGGGCGCCGCGGCAGAGGCGATCCTGCGCCAGCAGTGCCAGCGGTGCCCAGACGAAGGCCCAGCTCTCTGCCAGGGCAAAGCGGGCGTAGATATCGATGGCCAGATGATAGGGCAGCGCCATATAGAGCAAACTGGCCGCCAGCGCCCGTCCGTGGCCGGCAAAGGGGCGCAACCAGAGATAGGCAAACAGGCCGGAGAGCCAGAGTGCCACGCTGCTGCTCCAGAGCAGCGGCGTCATCGCCTCGTGGGCCAGTGGGGTGGGGCCGGCGAACAGGGCGCTCACATAGTAGGGCAAGGGGGGATAGAAGAAAAAGACCGGGCTGCCGAAGGCGCCGTTCATCTCCATCAACCAGCGCGGATAGAGCTCACCTTGCCACAGTTGCACGGCAAAGAAGTGACCGGAGAGCAGGTGGTGAAACAGATCATGGCCCTGACTGCCGCCGCGCAGCCAGAATGGCAGCAACAGGAGGGAACAGGCCCCGGTCAGCACCGACAAAACCCACAGCCACTCTCTGGTTACACGCATAAGGAGACTCGTCTGTTATGGATGCGCAGTGAGTGTACCCGAGTTGTTCCCCTCTTTTTTAGTTGCCTTGGCGGATTTCTGTGCTCTTTCTATGTTTCTTGTCACTTTCCCCATGGGGTGTCTGCAGCGAGGGAATGGCGATCCAGAGGCCGGACTCGGCGGCAAAGCGCGGGGCAAACCAGTGCTGGTGCACCGCAGTGGGCATTTCGCTCGCGGCGATGGGGCGGCGACTGAGGCGACAGGCTCCCTGAGAGAGCGCCAGCGCCGCATCCCCCTTGTACCAGCCATCGGTGACGGCCAAGGCCGTGGTCTCCCGCAGCAGCCGCACGCCCCACTGGGTCACCAGTGCCGGGCACGCTTTTTCTGCCAGTTTTGCCGCCTGCACCATGGCGGGCGGACGGGGCAGGGTGAAGATCGCGCCGAGCAGCAGCAATCCGGCCACCGCGACCACCCACTCGCCACTGCGCGGCAGCCAACCCACCAGCAGCACGATACCGAGCAGGGTGACGGGGGCCAGATGGCGGGGATTGTCAGGGTTCTGGCCAAATAGGGTCCAGAGCAGCAGGGCAAACCAGTAGAGCGTCCAGAGCGGGGGGAGGGCGGTAGGGTTGTTTTTTGATCTTTGCCAAAGCGGCAGTACCAGCAGCGCCCCGACAGCCAAGGGCCAAAGCGGGGTGAGCTGATCGTTGAAGGTGCTCGCCCAGCTAAGCAGCCGATCGCCGTGGGCCGCTGCCGTGTTGCCCCACAGGGTAAAGTGGCCGTCGGTAAAGCGACGCCCCTCGCTGAAGTAGGCCCAGCCATCGGCTTGCCAGACAAACAGCAGGCAGGCTAGCCCCACCAGCACGATGGGGAGCACAAACCTGACGCGCGTGCCCTGCTGCGCCAGCCCGAGCCACAGGGGCAGCAGGGCCAGCACAAAATAGGAGGGACGCAGCGCCAGCATAAGGCCCAGCATGAGGCCCGCCAGTGCAATTCTGCGCTGCTGCAAGGTCAAGAGCGCCCCGAGCCAGGCGGCGAGCGCGGATCCGTCCGAAAGGCCGGAGAGCGCCAGCGTCGGGGTGAGCGGCAGGGTCAATACCAGCAGCCAGACGGGTGCCAGCAGGCTTGGCCGTTGCCACAATCTCATCGCCAGCAAGGCGGCGAGCGGTGCCAGCAGGGCTGTGCCCAACAGGCTTGCCCACTGCACCGCGCGGGCCGGATCGTCCACCAGCAGATTGAGCAGCCGCGCCAGCCAGATAAAGGCGGGGTAGCCCGGAAAGTGGGGGGAGAACTCCAGCACGCTAAAGCGCGTCACCCCGTGGGCGAAATTGAGGGCGTCGTCGGAATCGAGTGCCACAGGGAAGGCCAGCAGCCAGCCGAGCCAAGCCAGTTGCAGCAGGAGCAGTAACAGGAGCAGTAAGTAGGGTCGATTAGCGAAGCGTAATCGGCCGTGGTGACGCCCCCCTTCTCCCCTTGCGGGAGAAGGGTTGGGGATGAGGGGGGCTGTCATCATCGATGAGAGGCCATCAAAGCGGTGCCAGCACGGCCATCAGCGCTTTTTCTGCATCGCTAAAGGCGGCGGCATCGGCGGGCTTGGCGCCCACCCCGAATACCCCCGGGTTGCCGATGGCATCCAGCACCTTGGCCAGCGCCTGTTCGGCCGCCTTGCGATCCCCTTCGTTGAGAGAGGGGAGGATCAAATCGAGGAAGCGCTTGCTCTTGACCACCAGCACCTTGGCGGTCTGGTAGTCGCCAAGATTCTGGCTGGCTCCTTCGAGGCGGCGCTCGATCTCCGCCTTGTAGGCGCGGTTGAGCAGGGCAGCGGTGGCTGCTGCGTCTTTGGCTTTGATGGCGGCGGCCAGCGGCCCTTGCAGCTCCACCTTGTGGTGCTGTTCCAGATAGGTCAGTTCGTCGGCAATCTCGCTCAAGGTGGCGCTGGCATCCTTGCCGCCAGTGGCGGCGCCAAGCAGCGCTTCGCGGGCGTCGATCAGCGGCTCCTTGCCGGCGGCGGCGTAGGAGTAAGCCTGCGCCTGCCCGCTCAGGGTCAGCAGCAGGGTGAGGCCGAGTAAACCCGGGCGTATGGTCATCCTGTTCTCCTTACTTATGCCAATTGCGCGGCCATCAGGCCACGCTCTGGGTTTCAATCACGGTATTTTCGTTGCGATGGTTAAAGGTGTTGCGGCGTCTGTCTACCTGTTGGACACCGACAAGCCTCACGCCACGCTCTGGGTTTCGATCACGGTGTTTTCGTTGCGATGGTTAAAGATGGCGTGGCGTCTGTCCACCCCGTCGATCACCATGTCAGCGGCCATCATCCCCATCTCCATGGCGGTATCGGTGAAGATATAACGGAATGTTCCCTGACGGCCGGTCATGATGAGGTTACTGATCGGCATCAGCGCCTTGATCGCTTCGTTGCGGCGTGCCTGATAGCCGAGATCCATCAGCGGATAGGCGTACTCGCTGCGGGCTTCGAAGGTCTCATCGCCAAGCTTGGCGGTATCGACACCGAGGCTCGCGAGATCGGCGGTAACCCGACCGCGCAGATCAGAGAGCGGCGCCTGCCAGGTGGCATCCCCCGGATTGCAGGGGATCTCCAGCATCACCGAGGTTTGGCCCTGTGGCGCCATAAAGGGGCTGCGGCGGCGCGGCTCCTGCAGACGGGTCGCCAGAATATGGGGGTCTGAGAGGTACTGCCAGGTGTTGTCCGACAGGTTCTCCTGTTTGAGCGGCATATTGACGAAGCGAAGCGAGCGGTAATGCAGATCGCACGGCAAGCCAAGATGCTGGCAGGTGAGCGGCAGCGGCAGGGTGGAGATCACCTGATCAAAGCGCTCGCTCAGCTCCACGTCATCTTGTTGCCAATACACCCGTTCAATGCGGCCATCAGCCTGCTCAAGGCGGGTGATGGTGGCGCCGGTTTTCAGCTCAACGCCCTCTGCTACCAGCCGCTCCCCCAGGGTGGTGAAGATCTGGCCGAAGCCATATTTGGGGTAGCGGTATTTGCGGGCATAGGTGCGCACCGAGATACTGCCGTTGCGTCTTGGCAGCAGGCGGCGCGCCACATCTTTGAGGTCGATGAGGCTGATGCGCTGACCGGCCCAGTCGGCGGAGAGCTTGTCCGGGTTGATGCCCCACAGTTTGCCGGTGTAGCCCTCGAAGAACTGGCGGTAGAGGGTGCGACCAAAGTGGCTCTGGATCCACTCGGCAAAGCTTGCCTTGGCAAAATCGGTGGGCTTCTTGGCAAAAGGCAACAGCAGCAAGTCTTTCACCGCACCGGCCATCAGGGCGAGCGGCGCCGTCTTGAGCAGGTTGGGCAGGTTCAAGGGGTAGTCATAGGTGCGCCCGCCAAAGCGGATCACGCTCTTGCGTTCGGCGTGGAGCAGGTCATCCCCCATCAGCTCGTCGATAAAGGCGAGCAGCTCGGGGTTTTTGGTGATAAAGCGGTGACCGCCGTAGTCGAAGCGATACTCCCCATCGCGCCCCTTGAAGGTCTGGGTGGCGCACATGCCGCCGACCACCGGCTCCTGCTCGAACAGGGTGACGGCAAAACCGGCGCGGCGCAGGCGCCAGGCCGCCATCAAACCGGCGGGGCCAGCGCCCAGCACTGCAATGCTTTTCTTGTTGTTATCGCTCATGACCTATTCCGAAACTGCTTGATAGATAAGGGAACCGCGCCAAGGCGCGGCTCTCGAATAGTGTTGTTACCCCGTGGCCTTGTTGCCACAGGGCGTGCGGGCTCAGCCCTTGCTGGATGCGGCGCTCACCTGCGGACGATAGCTGCGCTGCCAGAGGGTAACGAAGATCGCCAGATAGAGGGCCCAGGTCAGCAGCTGCAAGCCAGCGGGTGAGGCATTGTAGCCAAACAGGGCACGCAGGAAGGTACCAAATACCCCCTGATCGTCGAGAATGTGGCTGATGTCGAACACCGGCGTGGTCCAGAAGGTGATGATCTCTGCCGCCTGCAACATGTTGACGGCAGACGAGAGCAAGCCTGCGGCGATGATGATGATAAGCAGGCCGGTCCAGCGGAAGAAGGGGGCCAGCGCCACCTTGCGGGTGGAGCGCAGCAGCCCCCACACCAGCGCGATGGAGACCAGCAGCCCCGCCAGCGCGCCCATCAGGCCGGATTGCAGATCCACCCCTTGGCCCGAGTAGAGCAGAGCGGAGAAGAAGAGCACGGTTTCAAACCCTTCGCGCATCACAGCAAGGAAGGCGAGCAGCACCAGACCAAACAGGTTGCCGCCATCGATGGCTGCATCGATGCGCGCCGTCATGGCCCCCACCTGGGATTTGGCCTGTTTTTGCATCCAGATCGCCATATATGTGAGCACCAACGTGGCGAAGATGAGGATCCCCGCCATCAAGAGGTGGTTGTAGCGCTCGCTCTCGAACTGGCTCACCACCACCTGGAACAGGAAGGCGACGACAAGGGAGGCGATAAGGCCGAGCCCCACCCCCAGATAGATGAACTTGTTGTAGCGGCTCGCCCCCAGCTTAGCGAGGTAGGAGAGGCAGATGCCGACCAGCAGGAAGGCTTCCAGCCCCTCGCGCAGGGTAATGAGAAAACTTGCAAACATCAGGATTGAGGCTCCGTTGCAGGCGTGACGGGGAGAGGCCGCAGGGTCAGTTGCAGCCGATTGAGTTGCACTATGGGTGGCTCCGGCAAGCTTGGCTCGGCGGCGCGCACCGCATCATTGACCCACTTGGGGTAGGTGCGGAAATTGAGTTTGATATCGGCCTTGAAGGGCCCTTGGGCATCTGCGGGCAGCGACCAGACTTCATCGCGCCAGCCATCGGCCGGAATGCGGGTATCTTCCAGCAGTTTGGCGTAGCGCCAGAACTTGAGCCCCACCGGCTTGCCCTCGGCATCGCCGAACACTTTTCTGAACAGCCGCGCATCTTCTGGGACGGCGCCATCCACCGGCTGGCCGCTGGCAAGCACCACCTTGCCACTGGCGTCAGTGATGGTCAGCTCCAGCCAGAGTTCACGAAAATCGGCCACCCCGGTGGGCAGGGCATGGCCCGCGCCGGTATTGGCGACCCGCACCACCAACCGCTGACTATCGGCAGCCTGTTCGATACGGGCGGAGAGGGTCGCGCTGGAGCGCAGCAGGGCCAGACTCTCCTGTTCAAGGTCGGGGTTGCGCAGCCCCACCAGCTGGTGCTGGGCGCCGGTGAAGTTGTGGCGATAGAGCCGCGCTTTCATGGTGCCGTTTTCGGTGGACTGGCCCGCCACCGGTGCGCCGCCATTGCCCGGCTCCGGGTTCATATGGCAGTCGATGCAGGTGCGTCGTTTGGCGGGATCCTCTGCCTTGGCGAAGCTGGATTTTTCCCACTCGTCCCAAGTGTTGACGATGTTGGCACCGGTGCCGGGGGCAAACTCGTTGTGGCACGACTTGCACAGAGCCGCGTCGCGGTAAAAATCCTTCTGATAGGAGGCTTTGTGGGCCGCCGGCCGGGCATTGATCTGCCGCTCGGCCAGCCAGTGCTGGAGGCTGCCGCCCGGGGCATCCTCGAACACATAGCTCTCGCGGTCTTTCAAATTCACGGTAAAGGCGCTGTTGCCGCCCGCGTCTTCTACCTTGGTGATGCGATGGCAGAGCACACAGCCGGTCCCTTCCTCCACCACAGGTTCGCCCGCTTTGTGGGCGGCAATCAGCGAGGCGCCACCCTGCTCGAACATGTGGGAGCCCTTGGGTAGATCCTGCTGGCCTGTCATCACCTGCTGGGGCATATGGCAGCCCTGACACCACTGACCGAATGCTTCCCCTTCGGTTTCGCGGGCCAATGCCTGCACCACCTTGTAGTAGGGGTGGGAGTTGCCCATCAGCCGGTGGTTGCTCTCGCTCCAATCCTTGAACGCTTGGCTGTGACAGTTCTGGCAGGAGGCAGAGTTGAGCCACTCTTTCGGGTGGGTAGTCGGCGCCTTGGCGGGATCCGTGCGCGGGGCACCGAGCCGCAGCCAGTTGGCGAGATAGGGGAGGTTGCCATCGGCGGTGACGAAGGCGTGTAAGTCCTCCATCATCGCTTTCACTTCCGGTTGGGGCCTCGCGGGGTCAACTGCCTCGGCCCCATCGCGGGTGTCGTGCCCCATGCCGCCCTGGGTCTGCTGGGTCATGCGCAGGTATTCGCCGACAAAATCCCCCGCCACCATGTTGGTGAGGTTGGCGTGGCCGTTGATGGCGTTGTCGCCGCTCTTCTGGCGATGAGCCGCCATCAGATAGCGGTTGGTGAAGTTGAACCCGTCCAGATGGCAGGAGTTGCAGCTCATCCAGTTGTCCCCCGCCATGGGGAAGCGTGAGTTGGACGCTGTGTTACCAAGGTTGAATAGCCGCTCGCCGCGCTGAAGCGGCGCGGGGCGCGGATCTGTCTCTACCAGCTTGGCGAAGTGGGGCACATCGACGGTGACCCGGGCAAACGGGCCGCTGCCGCCGCTATTGAGGCGGGTAAGATCCTGCCCCATGGCGTTGTGCACCAGAATATGGTCACCGTCGATCAGCAGATCCCGCGGATTCTGGCCCGGCAGGTGACGCAAGAGCTGGGTCGCCTTGGCGCCCCCCTGAAACTTCTTGCGGCGGTGACGGTTGTTGTTGGACTTGCCGCTGCGGGAGAGATCAAACACCAGCAGATCTTCCGAGCCCGCCAGGGTCAGATAGACCCGCTTGCCGTCGGCGGCGAAGCGTGCAGCGAACGGGTTGGAGACGATCTGGCTGCGGTTGCCGACGCTTGGCAGGTTGATCTGCAAAAAGAGCTGTTTTCTTTCATCGACCCGCTCTTTCTCCTCATCGAGATCGATGATGGAGACGGCCGGAAATACGGTGCTCTGAAACTGGAAGGGGTGATCGAAGCTCCACAGCACATGAGGCAACCAGGCCTCGCTGCCATCGGGAGAGAGGGCGATGCCGTCGAGCAGGCGCGGCAAGCCCTGCGAGTCGCTCGGCGTGTCGCTATGGGTCTCGGCCAGGGTAATAAGCTTGGGTTTGGGAAGCGAAGCTCCCTTGGCGCTATTGCCGAGTTTGGCGAGATCATAGATGGCGAGCTGGCCGGTCATGGCGTGGGTGAGCAGCAGGCGATCGTCGTTGGTCAATGCCAGCCCGCGGGGAGTCTCGGCGGTTTCTGCATCCAGCTGGAGGTTGCCCGCGGTGTCGTAGGCTTGCAGGCGAGCGGATTCGAACAGCGTGACCCAGAACCACTGCCGTTTGGCATCGAAGATGACCCCATAGGGTCTATGGCCGGTGGGGATCGCCTTTTCCAGATCGAGATCATCATCCAGCAGCAGCAGGCGATCGCCGCTGTAGTCGGTGACCAGCAGAGTGCCATCATCGGCGCGGGCCAGCTGGCGCAGATCGCCGCCCAGCGGCACCTCTTTGAGCCGCTTGCCGCTATCGCGCTCAAGCAGGGTGACAGATCCTGCGCTCAGGTTGGCGGTGACGAGGCGCGGGGCGCTTCCCTCCTCATAGGCAAGCATCCCGGCGCCCATCTGCTGGGCCAACGCGAAGGGGCTGGCCAGCAGCAGGACGAGGGCCAGCAGGGGTGACAAATATGCAGAGAACGATGACTTCAACATGGGATCAGGAGCGCCATTTCAAGATGGTCCAGCGCCAGGCGTGGCGCAGCACCAGAGGAGTTAACGCCAACGCGCTCAGCCAGTGGGCCCAGCTAGCGAGGTTGCCCATTGCATCGCCCGGAGTGCCGTGCAGCACCAGCAGCAGGCCGCTGGCCAAACAGATCAGCAGCAGGGCTTCAATAATCCGCCCCGTGGTGCGTAAAAAGGGTTTGTTGCTGCGGTTCAACAAGCTGCGATGGGAGAGCCAGAAGGCGCCAAACAGCAGGGGAAACAGGGTGAGCGAGAGCATCACATGGAAAAACAGATTCCAGCGTGCCAGCGACCAGAGCGGGGTCAGCGGCTCCCACAGCAGCAGGCCGGAGAAGAACATCAGATAGAGGGTGCCCTCGGCGGCCTGATGGTGGTAGGCCAGCCACTGCCAGAATTGTCGGGGTGAGAGAGAAAGGCTTGTCATAAAGGCTCCAGCACCCGGGCGGGGCAGCCCGGGGGGAGCAAGTTTATAACGCAGTAAGAGTAATGAAAAGTGTTATCAATTGTATTGCTGGTGAATCAAGGCTGAACAAGCACAGTGATCAAGCTCGACTATTTATGCTCCGCCATCCGCTCGGTCACTGCATAGGGGGGGGACGAGTCCCTTATGTGAGATCATGAGCCCCACTTGGCATAAGGGAGAAGGTTCAGCATGAATCATCAGCTCACCTTCGCGGATAGCGAGTTCAATGGCAAACGCCGCAAAACCCGTAAGGAGTTATTCCTGGCTCGTATGGAGGCGTTGCTCCCATGAGCAATGATGCTGGAGGTCATCGAGCCCGTCTATCCCAAGGCAGGTAATGGCCGTCGTCCCTACCCACTCGATACCATGCTGCGTATTCACTGTATGCAACAGTGGTATAGCCTTAGCGACGGCGCCATGGAGGATGCGCTCTACGAGATTGCTTCGATGCGTCTGTTTGCCAAGCTCTCACTGGACCAGGTCATCCCCGACCGTACCACCATCATGAACTTCCGCCATCTGCTGGAGCAGCACCGGCTGGCCCGGCAGCTCTTCGACGCCGTCAACCAGTGGCTTTCTGACGCTGGCATCATGATGAAGCAAGGCTCGTTGGTCGATGCCACTCTCATTGAGGCCCCTTGCTCGACCAAGAACAAGCGTGGCGAGCGTGACGGCGAGATGCACCAGACCAAGAAAGGTAATCAATGGTACTTCGGCATGAAGGCTCATATCGGTGTCGATGCCAAGAGTGGCCTGACGCACAGTCTGGAGACCACGGCAGCCAATGAGCACGACCTCAATCAAGTGGGAAATCTGCTCCATGGCAAGGAGGCATTTGTGTTCGCTGACGCCGGATATCAGGGTGCAGAAAACCGTGAAGAGCTGGCAGATGTAAAGGCACAATGGGCGATTGCGATGTGACCTGGCAGGCTCAAGGAACTCAAAAAGCATCCGCGCAAAAACAAGGCTGTGATTGCCTTTGAGAGGCTCAAATCCAGCATCCGCGCCAAAGTGGAGCACCCGTTTCGGATCATCAAACGTCAGTTTGGCTTTGTGAAGGTGCGGTTCAAGGGGCTGCGCAAGAACGACAACCAACTGGCGATGTTGTTTACGCTGGCGAATCTGTTTCGCGTGGACCAGATGATACGGGCATGGGATAGCTGTGCCCAAAAATCGACATAAGCCTCGAAAATGAGGCTAAATGGCGCTTAATAGCCGAATGCTTGCGGTAAATAGTCAGGTTTTTGGAGTGATGGGCATTTCAAATGCGGACAAAGAGTTCGTGGTGAAGGTGCGAGCAGCTTGTTCGCACCTTCCTTAGGACATAGCCTTTTATTTATTGGGGGGGAGGTGGATCAGAGGATATCGCCAACGAAGTAGGCCAGCAGGGCGAGCAACACGGTAAAGACCACGTTCAGAGCCATACCGGCTTTCATCATCTCCCTCTGGCGGATGTGGCCACTGGCAAAGACGATGGCATTGGGCGGCGTGGCGACTGGCAGCATAAAGGCACAGGAGGCACCGATAGCGATCAACACCGACATCACCACAGGTGATACACCCAGCGCCTCGGCGACACCGGCAAACAGGGGAACCAACAGCGCGGCGGTAGCTGTGTTGGAAACCAGTTCGGTCAGGAATACCACGAAGGCGGCCAGCATAAGCAACACGACAAAAATGTTGGCGTTGGAGAGCACGGCCGACAGATGGCTGGCCAGGAAGGCGCTGGTACCAGTGGCCTTGAGAATGGCGCTCAGGGTCAGACCGCCGCCAAACAGCATCAGCACGCCCCAGTCGGTGTTCTGGTTGACGTCATCCCAGCTGGCGACACGGCTGACCACGATGGCTACGATGGCACCCATGGCAATCAGGGTGTCGAGTTGCGGAATACCGCCAAAGGCGTTGGAGATGGGTTGTGAGCCGATCCAGAGCACAACGGTGGTCAGGAAGATTGCCAGCGTCACTTTACGCTCGCGGGTCCAGTTGATGGTGACATCCTGGATCTCGACGCGGTGGCTGAGACGCGGGCGGGTCACCAGATAGAGCAGGGCAATGCCGCAGGGCATCAGGATCAGCACGACTGGAACACCGAATTTCATCCAGTCAGTGAAGCCAATCCCCATCTGGGCGGCTGCGATGGCGTTGGGTGGGCTACCCACCAGGGTACCGATGCCGCCGATACTGGCGCTGTAGGCGATCCCCAGCAATACGAAGACGAAGGTGGCGCGCTCTTTTTTGCTATCGAGGCGTGCCAGCATACCGATCGCCAGTGGCAGCATCATGGCGGTGGTAGCGGTGTTGCTGATCCACATCGACATGGCGGCTGTGATGGTAAAGAGCAGGATGACGCCCCAACCTAGATGACCATTGGCCAGGTGCATCACCTTGCCTGCCATCAGGGTATCCAGTCCCTGTTTTGAGAGGGCTGCCGCGAGGGCGAAACCGCCAAAAAAAAGGAACAGGATCGGGTTGGCAAAATCGGTGAGGGATTTGCTCATGTCAAACACCCCGAGCACGGTAGCCAGCAGGGGCACCAGCAGGGCGGTGATGGTGACGTGCAGTGCTTCGGTCAGCCAGAGGATGGCGATAAAGACCAGAATGCCCAGCCCCTTGTTGACCATGGGATCAAACGGGAGCCAGGCGAGCATGGCACAAAGTAGCAAAACATCCAGGATGACGATCCCTGATTTGATGTCCAGCCAGCGAGATGGAGCAGAGGGTACAGCTGATGTGTGCATAATGTTCTCTCGGTTAATTTATGGTTGTTTTTGTGTTGCCGAGATTACATCCATTCACTTGTTTGAAACAGACTCACATGTTGAAAATCAGCCTCTACTCACATACTCATTGATAAAAATGAGGAAATGAACACATAAATAAAACATGTGCGAAATATAAATCAAACATCCATGAACTGTTCCAGCCATTGCTTGAACATGCTCTTGGGCAAGGAGCCATTTATCTGGTTCACCAGTTTGCCCTGTTGGAAGACCATCAGGGTGGGGATGCTGCGAATGGCGTAACGGGCGGCAATGGTGCTCTGCTGCTCGGTATCGACTTTGACAAAGCGCATCCGTGGTTCGAGTTCATGGGCAACCTCATGAAATACCGGAGCAAACTGCTGGCAGGGGCCGCACCAGCTGGCCCAGAAATCGACCACGACCGGGATGTCTGAGTTGATCAGGGTATCGAAGTTATCCGCATTCCCGAGGCAAGGGGTCTGGCTGAACAGGAGGGCTTTGCAGCGCCCGCATTTGGCAGATGTATCGGTATGGGTAACGGGCAGGCGGTTCCTGGTAAAGCAGTGGCTACAATAAGTAGTGATAAATGACATAATTGGTTCCTTCTAAATCAGCTCTGGCCGGGGATATGATGAAAAGCCAGAATGAAGCAATCGCGAAACAATAGCGAAATATCAGAGCAATAACGGTAACACAGTGCCCAGCGGGAGTGGATAATTCCCCCAGGGTTCATTGCCTGACCGGATAATTCAGCGACCACCAGATGAGAGTCGAGACGGGATGAATAAAGGATCACGGAAAAACCGTGCTGTGCCAGGGCTGATCGTTGCCTTGCTGCTCGCCTTTTCGGGCTACTGCTGGCAGTCGCTCAGTCAGCAGCAACAGGCCCACGACCTGAACGACGCGGCCGAGGTGGTGCTGAACCGGATCAACGCCGATACCGTCTATCTGCTTGGGCGGGAGCAGGCCAATGACAGCAATGTCCAGCAGCGCCTGAACCAGTTATCCATCACCCTTGACGGTTTTGTACGGGAAGTCAGAAGCGATCCCGAGCTGGTGCAAGACGATCTCTCCCAGGCACTGCTTGAGGACATGGACACCTATCTGATGGCGCTGGCCAGGCTTCATGCCATTGAGATGGCTATCGAGTATCTCAATGCGCCCCTGCAGGCCCAGATTAAAAAGGTGCGGGGGATAATCCCGTCAGACAGTGCTCTCCATCGCGACCTGGAGGAGCTGGCGCAACTGAGCAACTATCTGCAGCGCAGTTGGGACAAACGTGAACAGACTACGCTGGACCAGCTGCAACAGCAGTTGCAATCCCGTTATGGCAACTTGCCGGAGATCGCTACCCTGACCCGCCTGAGCAAGGAGATGAGCCAGCAGGTGATGGCCTATCACACCTTGCGTTACCAGCTCATCGACATGCATGTGATCGAGAGTCTGGTGCGCTGGAAACTCGACAAGCTGGAGCGCGCCTCCTCTTTGATGAACCGCTTCTATCTGATGGTGCTGTGCGGGGCTTTGATTTGCTTTGCGCTGGTGGCCTTCACCCTGTGGCGCCGCAACCAGAAGCTGAGCGAACTGTCGCGCCAGACCGGCTTGCTGGCCCAGGCCAAAAGCGATTTTCTGGCCAACATGAGCCACGAGATCCGCACCCCCATGAATGCCATCATAGGTTTTAGCTCGCTGGCACTGCAGACCGAACTGGATCAACAACAGCGGGACTATCTGGGCAAGATCAAATCCTCATCCGATACCCTGCTGCTGCTGATCAACGACATCCTTGATTTGACCAAGGTGGAGTCCGGCAAGCTGACGTTGGAGGAGATCGACTTCGATCTCAGCGAGCAGCTCGATTCGCTGGCGGGCATGTTTGCCGATCTGGCGGAGCGCAAGCACGTGGAGGTGGTTATTCGCAAGTCACCGGAGGTACCGGTCTTCTTGCGTGGGGATCCCTTGCGATTGGGACAAGTGCTGGTCAATCTGGTGAACAACGCTATCAAGTTTACCGAACGCGGTGAAGTCGAAGTCTGCATCGAGCTGGCCAATCCTCACCCAATGCGGATCCGCTTCAGTGTGCGCGATACCGGCATCGGCATTGCCGAAGAGAAGCAGACCCAACTGTTTCAGGCGTTTACCCAGCTGGAGGCGGGCAATACCCGAAAATATGGCGGCTCGGGTCTTGGGCTCAATATCTCCCAGCGGCTGGTGGAGCTGATGGGGGGGCGGATCACCGTAGAGAGCAAACCTGGCGTCGGCTCTCTGTTCAAGTTCGATATCCCGATGGCGCAGGCGGTCTACGGTGTGGCTGGACGGAAAGTCTTCTTCGAAAACCAGCCGCTGGTGATGGTGATGGATGACAACGAACTGGTGCTGGATCTGGCCCGGGACATTCTGACTCGCGCGGGAGTGCGAGTGCTGCCGGTCAACTCCCTTTCCCGTGCCCGTCAGCTGCTCCGTGAAGAGGGACCGAATCTGCGGTTGGCGATCCTCGACTGGCGCATGGGTCAGGAGGATGGGCTCGATCTGGCGCTGGAGATGTATCAGCACAGCCAGTGGCGGCGGATCCCCATCCTGATGATCAGTGCCTGGGCCAGAGAGGGGCTGCACGCCCGGATGGACAGCATGGGGCTGACCCATTTTCTGCCCAAACCGATGACCGAAAATGCCCTGCTGGCCAAGGTGGACGAGCTGCTCAACGGCAGCTCTTACGAGCTCAACCTGCGCAAGGCCGAGGCACAGGGGGATCAGCAACACTTCAAATCCCTGTTGCAGGGTACCCGAGTGCTGTTGGCGGAAGACAACCGGGTCAATCAGCAGCTCATCATCGAATATCTGCGGCGCGTCGATGCGGTGGTGTGTGTGGTCAGCAATGGTCGGGAGGCGGTGGAGCGGGTCGCCGAGCAGCCTTTTGACGTGATCCTGATGGATTTGCAGATGCCGGTGCTGGACGGACTCGATGCCACCCGCCAGATCCGCAAGATGGTCGACAAACACGATGTGCCCATCATTGCCCTCACCGCCAGTGCCATGCCCGGTGACAAGGAGCGTTGCCTGGGGGTGGGGATGAATGGCTATGTCACCAAGCCGGTGAGCAAGCTGGATCTCTACAACAACCTGCTGCAGTGGGTAAAGCCGCAAGGGGTGGAGCAGGCGGGGATCATGGAGGTGAAACCGCCGGATATGATCGGGATCCTCGATCTGCAGGATGCCCTCAAGCGGCTGGAGCAGGACAAGGAGGCATTGCAGATCCTGTTCAAGCTGTTCATGTCGGAGCACAAGGACGATCTGTGGGAGATCCGCTCCGCCCTGCGCCGTCAGCAGCCCGAGGTGGCCAGCAAGCTACTGCACACCCTCAAGGGGGTGTCGGCCAATATCTCGGCGTCCCGTCTGCAATTGGTGGCTGGCGAGCTGGAGTGGCGCCTGCGGCAAAACGAGGTGCTAAGCGAGACGGATCTGGAGCAGTTGCAACAGGTCTTTAGCCAAACCCGAGAAGAGGTGTCACACTTCCTGTTGACCGGTGAGCAGCATGAAAATTCGTATAATCCCTATTCATCAGGGGATGATCGCATGTCACAGTGAATTAAATAGTAATTATTCTCAACCATCCCGGTTCGGGATATGATGAGCTTTCGTTCGAATCGCCTCCAGCCGGAGGCGATTGTTTTCATTCTTCTATTTCTGCGTGGCTTCTCTGATGGCCGCTCCTTGGAGCGGTCACGGGCAGAGAGCGCTAAAGGTTGGTGGTGTGAGCGTATTTCTACGATTGAGCTGGTTTTTCAAGGAGCAGTGGCCCCGTTATCTGGCCGCCATCTCCCTGCTGCTGATGGTGGCCCTGTTGACCGTGATTCCGCCCAAAGTGGTGGGCTGGGTGGTGGATGGCATCACCAAGGGCGGTCTCGACAATGGTACCCTGATGCGCTATCTGGCGGGGCTGTTTGGTCTGGGTGTGCTGATTTATCTGCTGCGCTACGTTTGGCGGGTGATGCTATTTGGTGCCTCTTACCGTCTGGCCTATGTGTTGCGCAATCGCCTTTTCAGCCATTTCACCCGGATGAGCCCCGATTTTTATCAGCGCCACCGTACTGGCGATTTGATGGCCCATGCCACCAATGACATTCAGGCTGTAGAGATGACCGCTGGCGAAGGGGTGCTGACTCTGGTGGACTCCATCATGGTCGGGGTATTGGTGCTCTCCATCATGTGTAGCCAGTACTCCTGGCAGTTGACGCTGGTCTCCTTGCTGCCGCTGCCGGTGATGGCCTATTTCATGAACCGCTTCGGCACCCAGATCTACACCCAGTTCAAGGCGGCGCAAGGGGCCTTCTCCAGGCTCAACAACAAGACCCAGGAGGCCCTTTCCGGTGTGCGGGTGTTGAAATCCTATGCGGTTGAATCGCTGGAAGATGAAGGCTTTGCCGAGCTGACCAAACAGGCGGGGGAGCGCAATATGGCGGTGGCCCGCATCGATGCCAAATTCGATCCGGTCATCTATCTCTGTATCGGTTGCTCCTACTTCCTCGCGGTGGTGGGGGGCAGTGTGCTGGTGCTGCAGGGTGAGCTGACTCTGGGTGAGCTCACCAGCTTCACCATGTACCTCGGCCAGCTGATCTGGCCGATGTTTGCCATCGCCTGGCTGTTCAACATCATCGAGCGGGGTAGCGCCGCCTACTCCCGTATCGAAAGCCTGCTGGGGGAGCGCAGCGATATCGAAGAGCCCGCCCAGCCGGCGGTGTTTACCTCTGCCTTTCCTTTGCAGATCAAAGGGGTGAGCTATCAACTTGAGCAGCGCATCCTGCTTGCGGATATCGACGTTACCCTCAAGCAAGGGGGGATGCTCGGGGTGGTGGGGCGCACCGGGGCAGGCAAGAGCTCCCTGCTCAAGCTGTTGATGCGCCTTGCCAATCCGACTCACGGTTCGATTGTCATGGGGGGCGTACCGATTGACCAGTTGCCGCTCGCCACACTGCGCAGCCAGTTTGCCTATGTGCCGCAGGAGCCATTCCTGTTTTCCACCACTATCGCCGCCAATATCGCCCTCGGCAAACCCGATGCGAGCCGCGAGGAGGTCGAACGGGTGGCGCGCATTGCCTGTGTCCACGATGATATTGTGCGTTTCCCCAAAGGCTATGAGACCGAGGTGGGGGAGAAAGGGGTGACCCTCTCCGGCGGTCAGAAACAGCGGCTGGCCATTGCCCGCGCCCTGCTGCTGGATGCGCCCATTCTGGTGCTCGATGATGCGCTCTCGGCGGTGGATGCCCACACCGAGCAGCAAATTCTGCACGCTCTCAAAGCCCATCGTCGCACCCTGATCTTGGTCAGCCATCGCATGACGGCGGTGGAGCAGGCCGACGAGATCCTGGTGCTGGAGCAGGGGGCCGTTAGCAAACGGGGTCATCACGGTGCCCTGATGGCACACAATGGCTGGTATGCAGATATGGTGCGTTATCAGCGTCTCGAAGAAGCGGTGGAGGAGAGCCTGTGAATCCGACCATTAAACGACTGCTCGCTTACTGCGCCCAGTATCCTCGCTGGCTTATTCAGGCGGGGATCTGTTTGCTGCTTGCCACCGGCGCCGAAGTGGCCGGGCCGCTGCTGATCAAGCTCTTTATCGATGACTATCTGGCGCCTCGCAATATCGTGCTGCCCACCATAGCCCTGATTGCTGCGGGCTATCTGGGCTTGCAGGTGCTGTCGGCGGCGGGTTTCTATTTGCAATCCCTGCGCTTCAATCGCATTGCTCAGGCGGTGGTGCAAACCCTGCGCGAGCAGGTATTTGCTACCGCCATCCGTTTGCCGGCCCGCTACTTTGACAAGCATCGCTCCGGCTCGCTGATTTCCCGCATCACCAACGACACCGAGGCGATCATGAACCTCTATGTGCAGGTGATCGGCTTGCTGGTGCAAAAGGTGGTGCTGTTGTGCGGCATCCTCATCTCCATGGCGCTGCTGGATCTGCGGCTGATGCTGGTCTGCTCCCTGCTGCTGCCCGCCGTGGGCGGGGTGATGTGGCTCTACCAGAAACTGAGTGTGCCGGTGGTGCGAGCGACTCGCAGCCTGCTCTCCGACATCAACAGCCGCCTCAACGAGTCGCTGCAGGGGATGCCGGTGATCCAGGCGATGGTGCAGGAGCGCCACTTTGCCAACGCCTTTGCCGAGGTGAACCAGCAACACTGGTCGGCACGGATCAAGAGCCTCAAGATCAACGGCATTTTGCTGCGTCCGCTCATCGATCTCTTCTACATGATGGTGCTGATCGGCCTGTTGGCGCTGTTTGCCCATGAGGGGGGGGAGCCACGCGGGTGCTATTCAGGTAGGGGTGCTCTACGCCTTTATCAGCTATCTGGGGCGGATGATCGAGCCGCTCATCGAGATGACCAACCAGCTCAACCAGCTGCAGCAGGCGATGGTGGCGGGGGAGCGGGTCTTTGCCCTGCTCGATGAAACCCGCGAGAGCACCGAGGGCGAGCTGCGCCCGCTGGAAGGGCGGGTCAGTTTCGAGCAGGTGAGCTTCTCCTACGATGGTGAGCAGCAGGTGCTGCGGGAGGTCAGTTTTGCCGCAAAACCGGGCCAGATGCTGGCGCTGGTGGGCCATACCGGCAGCGGCAAGTCCACCATTATCAGCCTGCTGATGGGCTTCTATCCGCTGGATCAGGGGCAGATCCGCTTCGATGATCACGCACTGGATACCCTGTCGCTGGCGGCGGTGCGCCGCAGCATCGGGCTGGTGCAGCAGGATCCTTTTATCTTCGTCGGCACCCTGGCGGAGAACCTGCGTCTCGGCCGCGCCGGCATAGATGACGCGCGGCTCTGGCAGGCGCTGAGCGAGGTGCAGCTGGCCGACTTTGTGCGCAGCTTGCCACAGGGGATCAACACCCTGATGGAGGAGGGTGGCAAGAACCTCTCCGCCGGTCAGCGGCAACTGCTCTCCTTTGCCCGTGCACTGGTGGGAGATCCGCGTATCCTCATTCTGGATGAAGCGACGGCCAGCGTGGACTCCCAGACCGAGTTGGCGCTGTCGCAGGCGATCTCTGCTGCCCGTCGTGGCCGCACCACCATCGCCATCGCCCACCGCCTCTCGACCATCGTCGATGCGGACGAGATCCTGCTGCTCTCCCGCGGTCAGGTGAGCGAGCGGGGTACCCATGGTGAGTTGATGGCCCTCGGCGGTCACTATGCCCAGCTGTTCGAGATGCAGAGTCAGGGGGCCTGGCTCGAAGAGAAGCGCGCCTGATCGGCACATTTGCTGTAACAGCGACATGAGCGAAAAGAGGGAACCGGTGCGGTTCCCTCTGTTTTTTTGGGTTGGGCAAAAGGTCGTAACCGTGATCCCTGTGCTTGTCGAATGGCGCAGATGCAGGCAACATGTTGTTTACATTAACTCATCGGATCAGTTCGCATATGGATTTGCAACGCTTCAAAGCCAATCTGGCACTTCGGCTGTTTGCCTGGCGCTATATTCCCGTCATCGGGTTTTGTGCCCCGATCATCGAAGAGATGAACGCCAAGGAGCTGCGCATTCGCATTCCCCTTGGCTGGCGTACCCGCAACCACCTGGGCAGCATGTATTTTGGCGCGCTGGCGACCGGCGCCGATCTGGTGGGTGGTCTACTGGTGATGGAGAAGGGGCGGCAGCGGCGCAAGAAGGTGCACTTCGCCTTCAAGGATGTGCAGGGGGAGTTTTTGAAACGACCGGAGGGGGATGTGCAGTTCGACTGCGCAGCGGGGGAGGAGATTGACGCCATGATCAACGAATCGCTGGCAAGCGGTCAGCGCATCAATCGCCCCATCCAAGTGGTGGCAACCTGTCCGTCATTGAACGGGGATGAGGCGATGGCGCGTTTTGTGCTGACCCTGTCGATCAAGGCCAGCTAGCGGGTTGCCGGAGAGTGGCTCCCCGAAACGGGTTTAGCCAATCTCCGGGCTGACGCCCTCTTTCACCACGACCTTCATGCCGTTGAAGTTGACCACCTGTTCGGCCACGATCTTGCAGCGCTTGCGGGTCTCCACCTGACCGTCCACCTCGACCAGCCCTTCGGCAACGAGGGCTTTGGCGGCGCCGCCACAATCGGCCCACCCCTGATGTTTGATAAGGTCACACAAGGCAACGAAGGGGTGACCTTCGAGCAGAAACGTCTCCATGGGAAATCCTCTAGATGGATGAATGCCGGATACAGCAGGGCGACTATTTTAGGCAGTTCGCTCAGGCAAAGAAAGGAAGAGGGGCCACTCGCTGCGAAAAAGTGGCCGATTGTCCTTGAGGTGGCGCTTTCGCAAGACCTGATGGAGAGGTGAGAGGGCCACCCGTGACGTATCGTGACGCACCTCGTCCCTGCTGGTGTGCCCACACTCGCCCCTGACTGTTAGGATCGGGCCACTCTCAATGGCCCAAGGAACTTTCCATGACACTCTCCCGCCTGCTGCTGGCATGCAGCGCCCTTACTCTGTGCGGTGTTGCGCAGGCCAGTACTCCGGTGCAGGTCTCGCTGCCCGGGGTCAATTTGCCCGCGTCCCATCAGGTGGAAGGGGCGCGCGCCTCGCTGCTCTACGGTCGGACCGGTCAGGTGAAGGGCATTGATCTGCCGATCTTCGCCCTCTCCGATGTGGATCAGTTCAGCGGTCTGCAGCTCGGGATTTTCCTCGGTGCTGGTCGGGTGCGTCACCAGTTTGGCGGGGTCGCTATCAACGCCATCAACTGGCACGAAGGGCAGGATACCGGCGTCAATCTGGGGCTGGTCAACCTGACCAACAATGTACAGGGGCTTAACTGGGGGGCGGTCAATATCGCCAAGGGCAATGCGCTGGCCAACGTCGGCTTCGTCAACTATGCCGAGCGTACCACCTTCCAGATTGGCTTTATCAATGCGACCAAGCACCTCGACGGCTTGCAGATCGGGCTGGCCAACTATGCCGCCAACGGCGTGTTCCCCATTCTGCCGCTGGTGAACTTCCAGAAATCGTTCTGACCAAGGCAGTTCGCTTTGCGTTAAGGGCCTCTGCTGATTACCCTGTGCCTCTTGCAACTTGTGATAGGCGAACAGAGGTAATTGATGACGGCAGGGCAAATGAGTGCAATCGGGATCGGCTGGGATGTGCGTGGCTGGCAGGGCAGTGCCCAGGCGGTGGCTGTGGTGGGCTGGCAGGCCGAATCCAACCGCCTGCACTGGCTCGGGGTGTCGCCGCTGTTTCGCCTGAGCTCGCGGGTGGCGCCGGATCTGGCCGCCCTGTTGCGTCCCGCCTTGCAAAATGAGCTGACCCAGGTGCAGGTAGAAGCCTGCCCGCAACTGGCGCTCGGTATCGATGCGCCGCTCGCCTTTCCCCGCGCCTTGCGGGATCTGCTCAACGGCCAGCCACATAGCTGCGCCGCTCCCGAGCGGGAGATAGACAACCCCTACGCCTATCGTGACTGCGAGCGCTGGTTGTATCAGCAGTACGGCAAGAAGCCGCTCTCGGCCACCTTCGACCGGCTCGGTAACAATGCGACCCTGGCGCTCTCCATGCTGCCGCGACTCTCGGATCTGCAACTGGTGCCGACCGTTGCCCCGAAGGCCAGTCGCGCCGTGCTGGAGGTCTATCCGGCATTGGCCAAAGTGGGCGGCAAGGCCTCCCCGGCACGGCCCGAGCTGGCGGCGCAGCTGCCTGCGGATGTGCTGGTCGGCACTGATCGCTACGATGCGGCGCTCTGTGCCCTGATGGCGCTGCAATATGCCGCTGGTGGCAAGGTGACGGTATTGCCTGAGCTGATTTCGCCACCCAGTGACATGCCGTGTGATGAGGGATGGGTCTATCACTTTGCTCGTCATGGCGTTGAGCACAACGGCATGTGATGGACGGTGACGCGGCGCATCATGGCGCCGCTCATCCTGTCGACGCGGGCCAAATGGCGCAAAAAACCTGTCTTTAGTCAGGAAATTGCCTGTTCATCCCGCGCCAAGGTGGCGCATCGTTATCTTCATCCGATATATTGCCCACCTTGCTGATCCTTTGCTGTGGTATTCCCGATGAAATCCGTTCTCTCTATTCAGTCCCACGTGGTCTTTGGTTGTGCCGGCAACAGCGCGGCCGTCTTCCCCATGCGCCGCCTCGGCATGGATGTATGGCCCATCAACACGGTGCAGTTTTCCAACCACACCCAATATGCCCAGGGGTGGCAGGGAATGGCGATGCCGGCGGGTCATATCAGTGCGCTGGTGAAAGGATTGGGCAATATCGAGGTGTTGAGCCAGTGTGACGCCGTGCTGAGCGGCTACCTTGGCTCCGCCGAGCAGGGGGACGAGATCCTGACCGTGGTCAACGCCGTCAAGGCGGCCAACCCCGATGCCATCTACTTCTGCGACCCTGTGATGGGTCACCCGGAGAAGGGGTGCATCGTTGCCCCCGGCGTCACCCGTTTCCTGACCGAGCAGGCGCTGCCGGTGGCCGACATGATGGCCCCCAACCTGCTGGAGCTGGAGACCCTCTGTGATACCCATCTGGCTGATCTGGATCAGACCCGCGCGGCTGCCCATCAGCTGCTGGCCCGCGGCGTCAAGCTGGTGCTGGTCAAGCATCTCGGTCGTGCGGCGCAGGACTCCAGCCGCTTCGAGATGCTGCTGGCCACCCCGCAAGGGGATTATCTGATTGCCCGTCCGCTCTATGACTTTGCCCGCCAGCCGGTGGGGGTGGGCGATCTTATCAGCGCCCTGATGCTGGCCAATTTGCTGGCCGGTCACGATGCGGTCAGCGCGTTCGAGCGCACCAACGCCTCGGTGGATGCGGTGCTGCAGGAGACCTGGCGCCAGCAGGCTTACGAGCTGCAACTCATCACCGCGCAAGATGCCTTCGCCCTGCCAGAGGTTGAAGTGCGAGCGATGAAACTGCCCTGAGTCAACGCGAACTCTCGTCTATCCCGACAAGGGGGTGGGATGCAGATGAAAAAGGCTTGCCAATGGGCAAGCCTTTTCACTGTTTGCCTATTTAGTGCGGCAAGCAATCAGATGCGGGGATGGCGGAGGCGATAACGCTCAGCCATGGCATTGGCCGCTACCATGGCGGCGTAGACATCCTGTTCACTCACTGTCATCGGCATGTTGCCCATGGTATCGAGGGGATCGCAGGCCAGCTGCGCCACCTTGCGCCACTCGCTTTCATCAAAGTGGGTGAGCCCCAGCTCTTGCAGCGTCATGGGCAGACCTGCACAGTCGATGATGCGAAACACCTCATCAAGTTCATGTTGCGGGGCGCGCTCAAGCACGAGTTGGGTCAGCAAGCCGAAGACAACCTTCTCGCCATGCTGGGCACGATGGAGCTCCGCGATCAGTGACATGCCGTTGTTGACGGCATGAGCGGCGGCCAGTCCACCGGCTTCTGCGCCGACCCCGCTGAGGTAGATGGTGGCCTCGATAACCTGCTCCAGCGCCGGAGTCGAGACATGGTGGCGTATTGCATCCATGGCCAGCTCGATGTTCTCACCAAGCAGCTCGTAACAGAGCTGTGCCAGACCAAGGCCAGTGCGTGAAGGACGCTTGCCGACCAGATTGAGCCCGTCCGACCGATAGCAGGCGCGCGCCTCGAAATAGGTGGCCAGGGCATCGCCAACGCCTGCGGAAAAGAAGCGGGGAGGGGCGGCGGCAATGATGGCCGTGTCAGCCAGCACCACGTCCGGATTTTGCGGCAGGAACAGATAGCGTTCAAATTCACCCGCCTGGTTGTAGATCACCGCCAGCGCCGTACAGGGGGCATCCGTGGAGGCAATCGTCGGGAACAGTACAACCGGACGGCGCAGATAGAAGGCCACGGCCTTGGCGACATCCAGCGTCTTGCCGCCGCCGATCCCGACAATCACGTTCGCACCATATTGCTCTGCAAGGTGGGTCAGGCGGTGGATCTCCTGTTCGGTGCATTCATAGCGAAACTTGTCGACCACTCCCCTGAGGCCTGCCTGCAGGAGCCCCGCCAAAGCTTCTTCCCGTACCCGCTCCAGAATGAACTCATCGCTGATGAGCAACGCATAGTCACCAAAATCTTTAACGTGCTCATGGAGTTGCGGGAGAAGGTGTTGACCGATGATGAACTTTTTGGGGGAGGTAACTGTACGGGGCAAAGTGGGCATCCATTATTCCTCAAGGCAGTGAACAACATAGATTTGATTATCAAATGGGTCTCTCACGATACGCCTGATGAGGCAATAGATGAAGCAGAAAAGGGGGGCGTTTTAATCATTAATTAATCTTTCTATTTATTTGGCTGTATTTTGGGGCGGCGATTGGCGGTGTTGAGGCATACAGGAGCAATGGCTCTATCGTGGCAATTTGTTGCAAGCCATATTGCTGCAACAAACAGTCACGCAGCAACAAGCAGGACCGCTTGGTGCGGCCCTGCTGTATTTGGATAAGGGATAGGGGATGGTCAGAGCAGTTTGTAGAATATTGCGGTCGCAGCAAGGGAGCCATCGGCGTTGCGTGCAAAGCTCGGGATCTGGCCCGCCTCCAGATAGCCGAGTTGACGATAAAGGTGGGAGGCCACATCACCGGCGCGAGTATCCAGCACCAGCAGCGAACGGCCCGCGGCATGGGCGCCTTGTTCCAAGGCCTGCATCAGCGCACGACCGACACCTTTACCTCTCGCCGTTTGCAGTACCATCAGTTTTTCCACTTCGGCCCGGTGGCGACCGTTGGCCTTGCCACAGAGCGCGAGCTGAATCGCTCCCACGAGCTGTTGTTGCTCAAGCGCAAGCCACAGCTTTCGGTGACCTGCCGCCAGATCCGCTTCAACTCCTTGCCAGTAGCGGGTAGATTCCGCCGTGGTCAGCGGCGGTAAAAAACCGACCTAGGCGCCGCTATCGACACAATCTTGCAGCAGGTTGATGAGCGCACTTTGGTAGGTTGCTGCGCTCTTAACTTCCACAATGTTCATCTGACATCCTTGTCGTTGCGCTGTTATGTGGCTGATAGCCACCGTTGGTGAATTTGAGGTGGATACGTATGCTCGCCGCGAGTACGGCTTGTCAGCGGATCAGCTCCTGCTCAACCAGCCAGGTAAACAGCAGGCGGGAGACGGGGGAGAGCTCATCGAGGTGAGAGCTGTCGAGCCAGCGCAGCTCGGCAATTTCTGCCGAGGCGATTGGGGTGCCGCTCGCTTCGCCGGTGTAACAGCGCAGTCGAACCTCGACTCCTGCCGGTTTGCCATCGGCCTGTGCGCTGAGCTCGCAGGCAAAGCGCAGGGTATCGGGCTGCAGGGTGACAGCCAGCTCCTCTTCAATCTCGCGGATCAGTGCCGCCTCGTCGCTCTCGCCCGGTTCCCGCTTGCCGCCCGGGATGTAATAGATGCCCTTGCCGTGGGAGCGGGCGCAGAGCAGTTGCTGATCTTTAAAGGTGAGCCAGGCGAGTTTGTCGATCATCCGTTTTCTCTCCAATGGGGTTGCCGTGATGAGCAGTGGCGCATTCAAGCGCACAGTTGTTTTGCATGCCGGCAGCCTAACAAAGATGAAGTTGAGTCCCAAGGAGAAAGAGGGGATAGGCCGGAAACGCACTGTTTCCAGCGCGGTGACCACGTAGCTGAAAGAGTGCACAAGGGCTGGTTCGCCACAGCTTTCTCGTCCCCAAAAAAGCGGACTGGCGCACATCACGACAGGGCCGGACTGGGCGAAGGCGGGGTCCTTGTGGTTTAATCTTGCCACTTTAGCGGTAGTAGGCGACGAGCCTGCTACCTTGCGTTGGCAAGATGCAGGTGAGCAAGATGCAGATAGCAGCAGAGAACAAGTTTATCGGACTCGGGGTCGCGGGCAATTTCGCCGGTCATCTGGAGCAGGCGGGTGAAGCGTCGGACTTCGTAGCGGTAGTCGTGCGCGACACCACGGCGCCCAAAGCGCTGTTCCCCTTCTTCGTGCCGGGCCATCCGGGTCAGCTCGGGGTATTCCCGTTGAGCGACAAGGCGATCTTTCTGCCGGAAGCGGCGGTCAGCGGTGACGAGAAGGTGCAGATTGAGCCGGAAGTAGCCCTCTGGTGTGAGCTGGAGTATGCCGACAAGCAGGTGGTGGCGATCCATCCCCGCGCCTTTGGTGCCTATAACGACTGTTCCATCCGCCGGCCCAACGCCAAGAAGATTAGCGAGAAGAAGAACTGGGGCGAAGAGAGCAAGGGGTTGGCGGCCAACCTGCTGCCGCTTTCCGGTTTTGCCGCCGGTTGCGAGCTCGATGACTATCGTATCGCCTGCTATCTGGAGCGCGATGGCGAGCTGCACGCTTACGGGGTAGACAGCGCCGCCATCGACTACAGCTACTTCCATGGCAAGCTGCTCGACTGGGCTATCGACAAGTTCAATCATCAGCAGGATGAGGGGCCGGCGGAGCACATTCAGGGACTGCTGGCGCAGGCGGGACATCCTCCCCATGCGCTCATCAGTATCGGTGCCACTCGCTATACCCCGTTTGGCGAGACCCACTTCCTCAAACCGGGCGACACTTCCTGCGTGGTGGTCTATCCGGGCAGCCGTTATAGCGAAGCGGATATTCGCGAAGCGATCCGCAGCCGCAACTTTGGCGCTGATATGTCGGTGCTGCTGCAGGCGGTGCAGGCGCGCTAATCACCGTTGCCAGCGGGAAGGTGTCTCTTCCCGCTGGTTATCATATCGAGTTATTTCATGACGATTGTTCCGGTATCCCGAGCCGATTATCCGGCCCTGATCGATCTGTGGGAGGCCTCTGTTCGGGCGACCCACCACTTCCTGCCCGAGGCCGAGATCCTGGCGCTCAAACCGCTTATTCTGGAGCACTACTTCGATGCGGTGACACTGCACAGTGCCCGCACAGAAGAGGGGCAGATTACGGGTTTTAGCGGAGAGTCAGAGGGCAAGCTGGAGATGCTGTTTGTGGCTCCCGGGGCGCGCGGTAGTGGCGTGGGGCGTTTGCTGGTGGCCCATGCCATCACGCAGGGCGGCGCGACGCAGGTTGACGTCAACGAGCAGAACGAACAGGCGGTGGGCTTCTATCTGAAGATGGGATTCACCGTGACGGGTCGTTCGCCGCTGGATGGTCAGGGCAAGCCCTATCCTCTGCTGCATATGGCGTTGGCGCCGACCTGATCGTGCCTGATGAGGCGCAGTACCCATAAACCAACGGGGATGGCATCAGCCATCCCCCGTTTTTTTGATCGTGTTTGTTACTTGCTGGCGACCTTGTTCACCACCTTGATCAGCTGATAGCGCACGGAGGGGGCATCGGCCGGTACATCGGTGAGCTGCTCTTTGCTGACTGTGAGCTGATACCGGTAGCCCGGCTCGAACTGGAAACCTTCGATATTCTGGTAGAACAGCGTCCAGGGCTGCTGCTCATCACTGCGAACCTGCATGCACTGCATCGGGCCAACTCCAACGCAATCGACCAACTGGCTGTTGATATAGAGGGTCTCTTCCTGTGACGGGGCGGGGGCGCTCTGGCAGGCGGTCAGCAGCAAGGCTGCGCTGATAAACAGTGGTTTCATAATGGACTCCTTAACGCGAAAGGGGGCATTAGAGCGGCAAACAAAAAGGCGGTCAATGACCGCCTTTGTAACAAACCATATCAGCGCAGTGGTTAGCGCTGCTCGAGCGGAGTGAACTCGCGCAGCGGGTGGCCCACGTAGAGCTGGCGTGGACGACCAATCTTGCTGTCCGGGTCTGAGTGGAACTCGTTCCAGTGGGCAATCCAGCCGATGGTGCGGGAGATGGCGAAGATCACGGTGAACATGCTCATCGGGATGCCGATCGCCTTCATGATGATGCCGGAGTAGAAGTCCACGTTCGGGTAGAGTTTCTTCTCGACGAAGTAGGGGTCGGAGAGCGCAATACGCTCCAGCTCCATGGCTACGTCCAGCAGCGGATCCTTGATCTGCAGCTCGGTCAGTACTTCGTGGCAGGTTTCGCGCATCACAGTGGCACGAGGGTCGTGGTTCTTGTAGACGCGGTGACCAAAGCCCATCAGACGGAACGGATCATTCTTGTCCTTGGCCTTGGCGATGTACTCGGGGATGCGATCCACCGAGCCGATCTCTTCCAGCATGCGCAGGCAGGCTTCGTTGGCACCACCGTGGGCCGGTCCCCACAGGGAGGCGATCCCCGCGGCGATACAGGCGAACGGGTTGGCACCGGAGGATCCAGCCAGACGAACGGTGGAGGTGGAGGCGTTCTGCTCGTGATCCGCATGGAGGGTAAAGATACGATCCATGGCGCGTTCAACGATGGGATTGACCTTGTACTCTTCGGTCGGCACGCCAAACATCATGTGCAGGAAGTTACCGGCATAGGAGAGGGCGTTACGCGGCTGCATGAACGGCTGGCCGATGGAGTACTTGTAACACATGGCTGCCAGAGTCGGCATCTTGGAGAGCAGACGGAAGGCACAGATCTCGCGATGCTGCTCGTTGTTGATGTCGAGGGCATCGTGATAGAAGGCGGAGAGGGCGCTGACCACACCGCACATGATGGCCATGGGGTGGGAGTCACGACGGAAGCCGCGGAAGAAGAAGGCTATCTGCTCGTGCACCATGGTGTGGCGAGTGACCAGGCGTTCGAATTCGGCATATTGGGCCTTGGTCGGCGCTTCGCCGTACAGCAGGATATAGCAGACTTCCAGATAGGTGGCCTGGGTGGCCAACTGGGCGATGGGGTAACCACGGTGCAGCAAGACACCCTGATCCCCGTCAATGTAGGTAATGGCAGATTTGCAAGAACCGGTCGCCATAAAACCGGGGTCAAAGGTGAAATACCCCTGTGATCCCAATTTTCTGACATCGATGACATCCGGGCCGATGGTGCCGGAGAGGATCGGCAGTTCGACCGGATCTTTTCCGGGCAGGTGTAGGGTGGCTATCTTATCAGCCATAGCACGTCTCCTTTGCTCTTTATAATTTGGTTCCAGTCCTACTCTATTACGACTTTTATGACGCTGGCAAAGGTTGTTACCCATACCGAAGTGGCTGGAGCGCCTTATTTGAAACAGAGTTCCTTATCAATGTCAATTTTGCTGGAACCCCATTAATGGCATTAATGAAATGTTAAATTAAATATGCGATCGAGTTTGCGGTTTTGTGTTTTCTTTGTAGCTAATTGATTGTCTTCGGTTAAGGCCGCCGATATACTGCGCCACGTGGGTCATGGCTGCGGGTGTTTGAAACGCTTTGGCAAAGCCTGATGTGAAACCGAAAACTCGCGTTTTGGCTTTTTCAGAGTGTTTTGGTAACAAAAAACCAACAATCACCATTCCGTGCCCTCAAGTGTGAGTTAAAACAATAACTAACGTGCTCAATGGAGCTGAGTGGGCAAGCGTGAAAAACAAACAGAGACCGGTCAACCTCGACCTACAGACGATCAGCTTTCCTGTCACTGCCATTGCATCCATCCTGCACCGTGTTTCAGGGGTCATTACCTTTGTTGCACTGGGCATCTTGCTGTGGATGCTTGGTACTTCACTCGCCTCTCCCGAAGGGTTTGCAACCGTGGTTGCCATCATGGACAACTTCCTGGTCAAACTCGTGCTGTGGGGGATCCTGACTGCGCTGGCATACCACATTGTGGGCGGCTTGCGTCATCTGGTCATGGATATGGGCTATTGGGAAGAGCTGGAATCCGGCAATCAGAGCGCCCGCGTGGCCTTCATGATCACCGCGATCCTGGCTGTATTGGCGGGAGTGCTTGTATGGTAACCAATTCTGCAACCTTCGGGCGCAGCGGCGTTCATGATTACATCCTGATCCGCGCCACCGCCCTCATCATGACCTGTTATGTCCTCTATCTGGTGGGCTTTGTCGCGTTCAACGACATCACCTACGAGGTGTGGGCAGGCTTCTTCGCCAAAACATTCACCAAAGTATTCACCCTGTTGACCCTGCTCTGCGTACTGATCCACGCCTGGATTGGTCTGTGGCAGGTGCTGACTGACTATATCAAGCCGGTAGGGCTGCGCGGGGCGCTGCAATTTGCCCTGGTCGTGGTGCTGTTTGTCTATCTGATGACGGGTTTCGTCGTGCTGTGGGGTGTGTAAGGTGACTATTCCAACTCGTGAATTTGATGCGGTGGTGATTGGTGCCGGTGGTGCCGGTATGCGCGCCGCGCTGCAGATTGCCCAGTCCGGCAAGAGCTGCGCTCTGTTGTCCAAGGTTTTTCCAACCCGTTCTCACACTGTCTCCGCTCAGGGCGGGATCACGGTTGCGCTGGGCAATGCCCACGACGACAACTGGCAGTGGCATATGTATGACACGGTAAAAGGTTCCGATTACATCGGTGATCAGGAAGCCATCGAGTACATGTGCAAAACCGGCCCCGAGGCTATCTATGAGCTGGAGAACATGGGCTTGCCCTTCTCCCGTTTCGACAACGGATCTGTCTACCAGCGTCCATTTGGTGGTCAGTCCAAGAATTTCGGTGGCGAGCAGGCTGCTCGTACCGCAGCGGCCGCCGACCGTACCGGTCACGCCCTGCTGCACACCCTCTATCAGCAGAACGTCAAGAACAAGACCACCGTCTTCTCCGAGTGGTATGCGCTGGATCTGGTGAAAAACCAGGATGGCCATGTGGTGGGTTGTACCGCCATCGATATGGAGAGCGGTGAAGTGGTCTACTTCAAGGCCAAGGCCACCGTGCTGGCGACTGGCGGTGCCGGTCGTATCTACCAGTCAACCACCAATGCCCACATCAATACAGGTGACGGTGTCGGTATGGCGCTGCGTGCCGGCGTCGGCGTGCAGGACATGGAAATGTGGCAGTTCCACCCGACCGGCATCGCCGGGGCAGGGGTGCTGGTAACTGAGGGCTGTCGTGGTGAAGGTGGCTATCTGCTCAATAAAGATGGCGAGCGCTTCATGGAGCGTTACGCGCCAAACGCCAAGGACTTGGCCGGTCGCGACGTGGTGGCCCGCTCCATCATGATCGAGATCCGTGAAGGCCGTGGCTGCGATGGTCCCTGGGGCCCGCACATCAAGCTGAAGCTGGATCACCTCGGCAAAGAGGTGCTGGAATCCCGTCTGCCGGGGATCTGCGAACTCTCCCGCACCTTCGCCCACGTGGATCCGGTCAAAGAGCCGATCCCGATCATCCCGACCTGCCACTACATGATGGGCGGCGTGCCGACCAACGTGAATGGCCAGTGCCTGACCCAGGACAAGAACGGCAACGATGTGCCGGTAGTCGGTCTGTTTGCGGTGGGCGAGATTGCCTGCGTCTCCGTACACGGCGCCAACCGTCTGGGTGGCAACTCCCTGCTGGATCTGGTGGTGTTCGGCCGCGCGGCCGGCATGCATCTGGTCAACACTCTGGGCGAGATGGAGCACGGTCGTGATGCTTCCGAGTCGGATCTGGATGCCGCACTGGCCCGCTTCAACCGCTGGGAAAATTGCCGTGACGGGGAAGACCCGGTGCAGATCCGCAAAGACCTGCAACGCTGCATGCAGAACAACTTCTCCGTATTCCGCGAAGGTGCGGCGATGGCAGAAGGGTTGGCCGAGCTCAAGGTTATCCGCGAACGCCTCAAGTCAGCCCGTCTGGATGACACCTCCAAAGAGTTCAACACCCAGCGCATCGAGTGCCTGGAGCTGGACAACCTGATGGAGACTGCCTTTGCCACGGCGGTTGCCGCCAACTTCCGTACCGAGAGTCGCGGTGCTCACTGCCGCTTCGACTTCCCGGATCGCGACGATGAGAACTGGCTGTGCCACAGCCTCTATCATCCGGACACTGAGTCCATGACCCGTCGCGCTGTCAACATGTCACCCAAGACCCGTGAGGCGTTCCCGCCCAAGGTCCGGACTTACTGATTGCGGAGCCAGCCCTATGAACGTCACATTCTCTGTCTACAGATACAATCCGGATGTTGATAACGTCCCCCATATGAAGGAATATCGTCTTGATATTCCTGAAGGTTCCGACATGATGGTGCTCGACGCACTGATCCAGTTGAAAGAGCTGGATCCCACGCTCGCCTTCCGCCGCTCTTGCCGCGAAGGGGTCTGTGGATCAGACGGTCTCAACATGAATGGCAAGAACGGTCTTGCCTGTATCACCCCGCTCTCCGACCTGCTGAAGAAGGGCAATAACGTCGTTATCCGCCCCTTGCCCGGCCTGCCGGTGATCCGTGATCTGGTGATCGACATGACCCAGTTCTACACCCAGTGGGAGAAGGTCAAACCCTTCCTCATCAATGATGACAAGTTGCCGCCGGTGCGTGAGCACCTGCAATCCCCCGAAGAGCGCGCCAAGCTTGACGGCCTGTACGAGTGCATTCTCTGTGCCTGCTGCTCCACTTCGTGCCCCTCCTTCTGGTGGAATCCCGACAAGTTCATCGGTCCGGCCGGGCTGCTCGCCGCCTACCGCTGGCTGGCTGACAGCCGCGACACCGCGACCACCGAACGACTGGGGAATCTGGACGACGCATTCAGCGTGTTCCGCTGTCATGGCATCATGAACTGCGTGAACGTCTGTCCGAAAGGCTTGAACCCGACCAAGGCGATTGGTCAGATCAAGTCGATGTTGCTCAATCGGGCTGTTTAGTATCAGGGCCGGCCACGTGCTGGCCCGACCTCTGGATAGCCATCCCACCCGTGGCAGGATGGCTATTTGACCCCTACAAGCTGCGCAGCAGTAACAAGAAGTACAAGGGATAGAAATGCATAACGGCGTGATGAAGGCCTGGTTGGAGTCATCTCACCTGGCTGGTGCGAATGCAAGCTATATCGAGGATTTGTACGAATCCTTCCTGGAAAATCCTGACTCCGTGTCCGACGAGTGGCGCAGCCTGTTTAGCGAGCTGCCCCAGGTCAATGGCCATGCGGTTGAACAACCCCACTCCCAGGTCCGCGATTATTTCCGTCGTCTGGCCAAGGATCCCTCTCGCTACAGTGCCCCCGTCTCCGATCCGCAAGTGGATGCCAAGCAGGTGCGGGTATTGCAGCTGATCAACGCCTTCCGTTTCCGTGGTCACCAGAATGCCAATCTGGACCCGCTGGGCCTGTGGCAGCGTGAAACCGTTGCCGAACTGGATCCTGCGTTCCACAACCTGCAGGGCGCAGATATGGAGGCCACCTTCAATGTGGGCTCCTACGCCATCGGTCGCGAGACCATGGTGCTCTCCGACCTCTACGCCTCGCTGAAGAAGACCTATTGCGGCTCCATCGGCGCCGACTACATGCACCTCACCTCCACGGAAGAGAAGCGCTGGCTGCAACAGCGTCTCGAATCCATTGAAGGGAAGGGGACCTACACCCTCGAAGAGAAGACCCGTTTCCTCGAGAGCCTGACCGCCGCCGAAGGGCTGGAGAAATATCTGGGCGCCAAGTTCCCGGGAGCCAAGCGCTTCTCGCTGGAAGGTGGCGACGCCATGATCCCCATGCTCAAGGAGCTGATCCGTCGCGCCGGTGAGCAGGGCTGCAAAGAGGCCGTTATCGGTATGGCCCACCGCGGTCGTCTCAACGTGCTGATCAACGTGCTGGGCAAGCGCGCTCAGGATCTGTTCGACGAGTTTGCCGGCAAGCATGGTGAATCCTGGGGGACCGGTGATGTGAAGTACCATATGGGCTTCTCCTCCGACTTCGCCACCCCGGGTGGCAACGTCCACCTGGCGCTAGCGTTCAACCCCTCTCACCTCGAGATTGTCAACCCTGTGGTCATCGGCTCGGTCCGTGCCCGTATGGATCGTCGCGGTGACAAGGATGGCTCCAGCGTGTTGCCCATCACCATTCACGGTGACTCGGCCATGGCCGGTCAGGGCGTGGTGGCCGAGACCTTCAACATGTCCCAGACCCGTGCCTATGGTGTCGGCGGGACGGTGCGCATCGTCATCAACAACCAGGTGGGTTTCACCACCTCCTATATCCGTGACCTGCGTTCCACCGAATATTGCACCGACATCGCCAAGGCGGTGCAGGCGCCGGTGCTGCACGTCAACGGGGATGATCCGGAAGCCGTGGTGCTGGTGACCCAGATTGCCTTGGATTACCGCAACACCTTCAAACGCGACGTGGTGATCGAGCTGGTCTGCTACCGTCGTCACGGTCACAACGAAGCGGACGAGCCGAGCGCCACTCAGCCGCTGATGTACCAGAAGATCAAGCAGCACCCGACCCCGCGCAAGATCTACGCCGATCAGCTGGTGGCCGAGGGGAGCCTCGCTCAGGAGCGGGCGACCGAACTGGTCAACGAGTATCGTGAAGCGCTGGATCGCGGCGAGCGGGTGAGCAAGGAGTGGCGGCCGATGGAGCTGCACTCCGTCGACTGGACCCCTTATCTGGGCCACGACTGGAACATGGCCTATGAGAGTGCCGTGCCGATGGATCATCTCAAGAGCCTCGGCGAGCGGGTGAGCCAGTATCCGGCGACCCACGTGCTGCAGCGTCAGGTCGAGAAAATTTACGAAGACCGCCGTCTGATGGCCGCTGGCGAGAAGCTAGTGGATTGGGGCTTTGCCGAGACCCTGGCCTACGCCACTCTGGTGGACAAGGGGTCCCGCATTCGCTTTACCGGTGAAGATTCCGGCCGTGGCACCTTCTTCCACCGCCACGCCGTGCTGCACAGCCAGACCGATGCCAGCACCTACACCCCGCTGTGCAACCTGCACGACGAGCAGGGCCCGTTCGAGGTATATGACTCTGTGCTGACCGAGAACGCGGTACTGGCCTTTGAATATGGTTACGCCAGCGCCGAGCCGGCTGGCCTCACCATCTGGGAAGCCCAGTTCGGCGACTTCGCCAACTGCGCTCAGGTAGTGGTGGATCAGTTCCTCTCCTCTGGCGAGCAGAAGTGGGGCCGGATGTGCGGCCTGACCATGCTGCTGCCGCACGGTTACGAGGGGCAGGGGCCGGAGCACTCCTCCGCCCGTCTGGAGCGTTATCTGCAGATGTGCGCCCAGCACAACATGCAGGTGTGCGTGCCCTCAACCCCGGCTCAGGTATTCCACATGCTGCGCCGTCAGGTCGTGCGCCCGATGCGCCGTCCGCTCATCGTGATGACGCCCAAATCCCTGCTGCGCCATCCGCTGGCGGTGAGCAAGCTCGAAGATCTGGCGGAAGGCACCTTCCAGAACGCCATTGGCGAGATCGACGCGCTGGATCCGAAAGCGGTCAAGCGGGTGGTCTTCTGCTCCGGCAAGGTCTATTACGACCTGCTCGAAGCCCGTCGCAAGGCGGAGCAGAAGGATGTGGCGATCGTGCGGATCGAACAGCTTTACCCCTTCCCGGAAGAGGAAGTGCGCGCCATTCTGGCCGATTACAGCCACGTCACCGATTTTGTCTGGTGTCAGGAAGAGCCGCAAAACCAGGGCGCCTGGTACTGCACCCGTCACAACTACGATGACGTGCTGCCGACCGGAGCCACCCTGCGTTATGCCGGTCGTCCGGCGTCCGCCTCGCCGGCGGTTGGTTACATGTCCGTCCACGCCAAGCAGCAGAAAGCCTTGGTGGAAGATGCCCTTACTCTGGCCTAAGCCCTGAACAAGAAGTAACAAGGAACTGATTAGATGACTATCGAGATCAAGGTACCGGACCTGCCGGAATCAGTGGCGGATGCCACCATTGCCACCTGGCACAAGAAGCCGGGTGATCTGGTTGCCCGTGATGAAGTGCTGGTCGACATCGAAACCGACAAGGTGGTGCTGGAAGTGCCGGCACCGCAAGCTGGCGTGCTGGGCGACATCCTGCAGGCAGAGGGGGCAACAGTCCTCTCCCGCCAGCTGATCGCCACCATCAAGGCGGCTGCCGTGGCCGGTGAAGAGACCAAGGAGAAACCGGCCGAAGCGGTTGCCGATGATGGCGCCGATGGCCTGAGCCCCTCCGTGCGTCGTCTCATTGGCGAGCACGACATCGACGTGGCCAAGCTGACCGGCACCGGCAAGGGCGGTCGCATCACCAAGGATGATGTGGAAGCCTACATCAAGGCGCTGAGCAAGCCTGCCGCAGCCGCTCCGGTTGCTGCTGCCCCGGTCGCGCCGGTTGCCGCGCTGGCCGGTCGCAGCGAGAAGCGGGTGCCGATGACCCGTCTGCGCAAGCGCATCGCCGAGCGTCTGCTGGAAGCGAAAAACACCACCGCCATGCTGACCACCTTCAACGAGGTCAACATGAAGCCCATCATGGATCTGCGCAAGCAGTACGGCGAGATCTTCGAGAAGAAGCACGGCATCAAGCTCGGCTTCATGTCCTTCTACGTGAAGGCGGTGGTGGAGTCCCTCAAGCGCTATCCGGAAGTGAACGCCGGGCTGGATGGTGACGACATCGTCTACCACAACTACTTCGATGTCAGCATCGCCGTCTCCACCCCCCGTGGTCTGGTGACGCCGGTGCTGCGCGACTGCGACAACATGAGCCTGGCGGACATCGAGAAGGCCATCAAGGATCTGGCGGGCAAGGGCCGTGACGGCAAGCTGACCGTGGATGAACTGACTGGCGGCAACTTCACCATCACCAACGGTGGCGTGTTCGGCTCCCTGATGTCCACCCCGATCATCAACCCGCCCCAGAGCGCCATTCTGGGCATGCACAAGATCCAGGAGCGCCCGATGGCCGTTGACGGCAAGGTCGAGATCCTGCCGATGATGTATCTGGCGCTCTCCTACGATCACCGTCTCATCGACGGACGCGAATCGGTAGGCTTCCTGGTCTCCGTCAAGGAGCTGCTGGAAGACCCGACCCGTCTGTTGCTGGACGTCTAAGTCTGTGGCACCCGGGCAAGGGGTTTGCGCCCCGAGCCGGATGTGCTGCTGGACGTTTGAGTAATACCCGAGCGATTGAAAGATAACGAGGGGCCGCCTAGGCCCCCATTCACAGGGGATTGAGAAACACCAGCCCCGGACGGAAATACCTACAACACGGATAGAGCATCTATGAATCTGCATGAATATCAGGCAAAACAGCTGTTTGCCGAGTATGGCCTGCCGGTCTCCGAAGGTTATGCCTGTGCTACCCCACAAGAAGCAGCCGAAGCGGCCGACAAGATTGGCGGCAATACCTGGGTCGTCAAATGCCAGGTACATGCCGGTGGCCGCGGTAAAGCGGGCGGCGTGAAAGTGGCCAAGAGCAAGGATGAGATCCGTGCTTTTGCCCAGAACTGGCTTGGCAAAAATCTGGTGACCTACCAGACCGACGCCAACGGCCAGCCGGTCACCAAGATCCTGGTTGAATCCTGCACCGACATCGCCAAAGAGCTCTACCTGGGCGCCGTGGTTGACCGTGGCTCCCGTCGCGTGGTCTTCATGGCCTCGACCGAAGGTGGCGTGGATATCGAGAAGATCGCCCACGAAACCCCCCATCTGATCCACAAGGCGGCTATCGATCCGCTGGTGGGTCCGCAGGCTTATCAGGCCCGCGAACTGGCCTTCAAACTGGGTCTGGTCGGCGATCAGATCAAACAGTTCACCAAGATCTTCATGGGTCTGGGCCAGATGTTCCTGGATTGCGATTTCGCGCTGCTGGAGATCAACCCGCTGGTGATCACCGCGCAGGGCAACCTGCACTGCCTGGATGGCAAGATCAACATCGACGCCAACGCACTGTATCGTCAGCCCAAGCTGCGCGAGATGCACGACCCGTCACAAGATGACCCCCGCGAAGCGCACGCCGCCCAGTGGGAGCTCAACTATGTGGCCCTCGATGGCAACATCGGCTGCATGGTCAACGGCGCGGGTCTGGCCATGGGCACCATGGACATCGTCAACCTGCACGGCGGCAAGCCGGCCAACTTCCTTGACGTCGGCGGCGGCGCTACCAAGGAGCGGGTGACCGAGGCGTTCAAGATCATCCTCTCCGACAGCAACGTCAAAGCGGTGCTGGTCAACATCTTCGGCGGCATCGTGCGCTGCGACATGATCGCGGAAGGCATTATCGGTGCGGTCAAGGAAGTGGGGGTCAAGGTGCCCGTCGTGGTCCGTCTGGAAGGCAACAACGCCGAGCTGGGTGGTATCAAGCTGGCCGAGAGCGGCCTCAACATCATTGCGGCCAAGAGTCTGACCGATGCCGCGCAGCAAGTCGTCAAAGCAGCGGAGGCTAACTGATGAGCGTACTGATCAACAAGGACACCCGAGTCATCTGCCAGGGCTTTACCGGCGGTCAGGGTACTTTCCACTCCGAGCAGGCGCTCTCCTATGGTACCCAGCTGGTGGGCGGCGTCTCTCCGGGCAAGGGCGGCACCACCCATCTGGGCCTGCCGGTGTTCAACACCGTCCGTGACGCGGTCGAAGCGACCGGCGCTACTGCCTCCGTCATCTATGTGCCGGCACCGTTCTGCAAGGATGCCATCCTGGAAGCGATCGACGCGGGCATCAAGCTGATTGTCACCATCACCGAAGGCATCCCGACGCTGGATATGCTGGACGTCAAAGTGAAGCTGCAAGAGACCGGCGTGCGGATGATCGGCCCCAACTGCCCGGGTGTGATCACTCCGGGTGAGTGCAAGATCGGCATCATGCCGGGCCACATTCACAAGCCGGGCAAGGTGGGCATCGTCTCCCGCTCCGGCACCCTGACCTACGAAGCGGTCAAGCAGACCACTGACGAGGGCTTTGGCCAGTCCACCTGCGTCGGTATCGGTGGCGACCCCATCCCGGGTTCCAACTTTATCGACATTCTGGAGATGTTCCAGAACGACCCGCAGACCGAAGCGATCGTGATGATCGGCGAGATCGGCGGCAACGCCGAGGAAGACGCGGCTGCCTATATCAAGGCCCACGTCACCAAGCCGGTGGTCTCCTATATTGCCGGTGTTACCGCACCTCCCGGCAAGCGGATGGGCCACGCTGGCGCTATTATCTCCGGTGGCAAGGGTACCGCCGCCGAGAAGTTTGCCGCGCTGGAAGATGCTGGCGTGAAAACCGTCCGCTCCCTGGCCGATATCGGCAAGGCCTTACGCGAAGTAACCGGCTGGTAATTCCTGTTAGCCCGTTATCTCTAATAAAAATGCCGCCCAATGGGCGGCTTTTTTATGATGCTTGATATTTGGCTTCGCAAGTTTAGTAGATGAGGATATAACAATCATATCGTCGTTCTTGGTGCTTGGGTGAAACAATGAGGTGGTTTTTTCTGCTGTTTATCATGTTGCTTGTTGTTACCGGAAATGCAGTCATTTTTGATAGTTCATCATCTACCAGAGTGATTGATTGGATTGCATTTAATCTGTTTCCGTTATCTTTGGTTTTATTCTGGTTTGGCTTTTGTTTTTCTGATGGCGATAAGCGTGCCCAGCTCTTTGTCATTGGTCATGCGTTGCTGGTCTTTTCTGCCGGCGCTGGTTTTGTGCTTATCGGTACCAATATTGTTTTGGCTGACTCATGTGAAATAATGACATTTAGTGGGAAAACGAGTGGTCTCCTGTGGAGATTTTCAAACTATATGCAGTCGATTGGTTATTGTCGGGAGCTGGGGATTGGTATTGTAGTGTTCGGTATTGTTATTGCATATCCTAGCGCTCGGCTATTTTGGGGATTGATAAATCGTTTTAAATAAATCTTGCCGGGTTATAGGGAAAAGGAGCATTCTCATATCAGGTTATTTTGTTTCAGGACTGTATTGTGTGATATCTAAGAAAGGAAAATCAATCTGATAAGCTAATTTTATCCTATTGTAAATGTCATGGTCACTTTCTTTATGGCTAGCTATAGATAAATAGTATTTTTTGTTGTTGAAAATTTGAAATATAATCCACTCGCCAGAAAGACGATTCTCTTTTGCTCGCTTTTCCAACGCCATCAATGTTAGGTTATGAGCTAAAAACATAGCCATGTCATCATCCACATATCCTGAAGTATTTCTTTCAAAAGCCTCACGTATTAATTTGTCAAGATTTTTATTTCCACCCCGTTCAAGACCAAACTCTGCATTTATATTTCCTAAGATAAATGAGGAGTTAAAGAAATGGGCTTTATGAAGTCCTTTTAATGGATTATGTTTGAAAGCGCCAATTTTGTGCGATAGGTCTTTCTCTATACGCATCAGCTCGTCTCCGACACTATGAACATTCATTATGCGGGCTGATTCCAACTGAATGACTTGTGTCAGTAATACAGAACTTACTCTTGATAAATCTAAAGTATGAAAAATAGATGTTGAATTTGCGTAGTTAATTAATTCTTGTCTATCCATAACTGTTCTCCATCTCGAATGTTTGGATAAAAATGGTAGGTTGGTGTTGAACGACGTGAAGTCCAACATTACCGTGAAATATGCCAGTCAAACTGCTTGCGGCTTAGCCATTTCATTATTTATCCCGCTCTGGTTGGGGTAATCATGCTCGCCTGTTGGGCTTCGCTACGCTCTGCGCCAACCTACAAATCACGCTATCAACCTGAGGGGTAGCCCCGTGGGGCTGAATAGCGAGGCCTGTTCAGACGATCGGGAGTTAGTATGCCACAGCCTTCGTTTGTGGCCAGAATCAAACGGGCCTGGATTGTTACGTTGTTGCAACCAAGTTGGCTAATGCTGTTACGCTGGTGAATCAATCTTGCCGCCGCTTGGGTAACCCGCTGGCCACGCTGGTTGCCAATGCCCCTCCGATTTGGGTTAAAGAGCCAAGCCGAATGCGGGTTGGCTCCCGCTATTGACCCTTGCACCGCGCTCCTTGCCATCAGGGCTCGCTATCACTTCCCGAAGTAAAAATGCCGACCAAAAGGTCGGCATGTTGCTTTTACAAGGCGCTGTGCTTGCGGCATTCGCTCAGAGCGCCGCTGACGCGATCCTCACACTCGCCATTGCGCCTTGAGCCTATTGGCTAAAGACCGTCTGCCCGCGAAAGACGGTGCGGGTGACGTTGGTATCGGCGATCTGCTCCGGTTTGCCGCTGGCGACCATCTCGTATGTTGGGGTAATAAGGTAGGTTGGTGCTGAACGAAGTGAAGCCCAACGTTTACCGTGAAATATGCTTGTCAATCAGTCTTATGGCTTAGCCACATCCTTGTTTATTCCGCCCTGGTTGGCGTAATCATGCTCGCCTGTTGGGCTTCGCTATGCTCTGCGCCAACCTACAAATCACGTTATCTCAATCCTGCCGCCGCTGGGACCATCAGCGGATCACGCTTGGCGATAATGCTCCCTCAGATTTCACCTGTAAAAATGCCGACCCTCGGGTCGGCATTTTCAAGAAATAGGGTGTGGGGCGAAACAGTATGAGAAATGGTTGCCCTCTATGACCGGGCTATTTATCCGCCTTGCCCGCTGCATCGGCAAGTTTGGCAAGCTGTTTGTCATACCAGGCCACCGGGCGGTTCTCATCTTCCGCCCGCTCTTTGCGCCTGATGGCGTTGCGCACCGCCATGGCCCCCAGCCAGCGAAATGGCTCGGGCGGAAAATAGCCACGCGGGCCGCTGACCAGGGCGCATTCGCGCCACGGCTTGTCCTCCTCTCGCATCTCGTCTCTCACCAGGGCCGCCAGGATCTGTCCGCCGATCCAGCTCTGCGCCACCCCGTTGCCGGAGTAGCCGAGGCCATAGACGATATTGGGCTGCCCTCGCCAGTGCCCGAAGAAGGGGAGGCCATCTACCGAGCGGTCGGAGGCGCCGCACCAGCTGGCGGCGATGGGCACCTCTTTGAGCGCCGGAAAGAAGCGGCGCAGGGTGCGGGTAAGGGGGGCAAGATAACGGCTGGGGGCATCGAACTCGGCCAGATGGCGGTTGGCAAAGGCGAAGGTGTTGCCCCCCTTGCCTAGCATCAGCCGCCCTTGCGGGGTGGAGCGGTAGTAATGCACAAAGGTGCGGCCATCCACCACGGAGCGGCCGTGCTCAAGCTGCTGGGCGGCCAGTGCATCCGGCGCGGGGTCGGTGATCACCATATCGGAGGAGACCAGCACTATGCTGCGGCGAAACTCGCGAAAGTGCTGCACCATGGCGCTGTTGAGGGCCAGTACCACCTTGCGGGCTCGTACCTCACCTTGCGGTGTTTGCACCCGCGCTGGCTGGCCCGCCTCAAGGCGCTGCATGGGGGAGTGCTCATAGACCTCGATCCCCAGTTCCCGCGCCACCCGCAGCAGGCCGCGCACCAGCAGTGCCGGTTGCACCGAGCCCGCGTGGGGGCTGTAGAGCCCCTCCAGATGAACGTGGGAGCCGCTCTGGCTCGCCAGTTTATCCTCTTCAATCACTTGCCACTGGTTAAGGTCTGCGCGTTTGAGTTCCTGCAATACCGGCTCCATCAGGCCGCGCTGGGCCTCGCTGGTGGCGGTGTAGCAGGTGCCCTCGACCCTCAGCTCCGCTTCTATGCTGTGCTGTTCGCAGAAGTGGGCGATCTCGTGTACCGCCTGCTCGGATCTTTGTACCAGCCAGGCGGCCTGCTCTTCGCCAAAGAGGCGCTTTAACGTCAGGTATTTGGCCGACCAGGTGAGCAGGCAGCCGCCGTTGCGCCCGGAGGCGCCGCTGCCGCAGCGATCTTTTTCCAGCACCAGGATACGTAAGGCAGGTTCGGCCTGTTTAAGGGCGATGGCGCTCCACAGCCCGGTAAAGCCGCCACCGACGATGCAGACATCGGCCTCGTGGTGGCCGACTAGGGGCGTGGGCGGCGCGGGCTGTTCGGCCGCGAGCGCTTCGGCTAGCCAGAAGGGGAGAGTGGACATGATGACTCCTCGATAAGGTTATTGGTGGCGCCAGCGCTGGGTGCGATCCAGCAGGGCGCGACTTAAAAAGAGCTGGAGCAGCTTGACGGTGGCGGCGGCCAGCAAGATCAGGGTGGCCATGGCGGCGGCCGCGGCGGTATCGCCGGAATCCTCCATATTGAGCACGGCGATGGAGGCGAGCACGCTGTCGCTCGAATAGAGGAAGATCACCGCCGAGGTGGTGGTCATGGCGTTGACGAACAGATAGATAAAGATTTCCAAGAGCGCTGGCAGGGAGGCGGGCAGGGTGACTCGCCAGAACGCCTTCCAGAGCGGAATGCGCAATGAGATGGCTACCAGCTCCAGCTCCTTGGGCAGTTGTTTCAGGCTGGTCAGCGCCGTCATATGGCCCACCGTGTAGTAGTGGATGACGCAGGAGAGCACCATCAGCGGCAGGGTGCCATAGAGGCTGCCAAAGAGCGGATTGCCGTTGAAAAAGAAGATGTAACCGAGCCCCAGCACCATGCCGGGTACCGCCAGCGACAGCATGGCGAGCAGATGCAGCAGCTGGCGCAGCGGCGCAAAGTAGCGCCCCTTCTCCTGCGCCCAGGCCAGCACCATCACCAGCACGGTGCCGATAAGCGCGGTATAGAGGCCCAGCTGCAAGGTGTTGGTAAAGGGCTGCCAGCCGTAGACGCTGTTGCTGTCAAAGGCGTAGTGATCCAGCGTCAGCCCGAGGTTGTAGGGCCAGAACTGCACCAGGGAGCCGTAAACGGCCATCCCCACCAGTGCCAGAAACAGCAGGGCCCAGAGCGTGCACCAGCCGAGCGCCAGCAGATCCCGCAGCCGATGGGGTTTAGGTTGATAGGGCACCGCCTTGGTGCTGCTCTGCTCCTGCATCTTGCTGCGTACTCTGTGCTCCAGGGCAAAGCTCAACAGCGCCGGCAGCAGCAGGGTGACGCTGGCAACGGCGCCCAGCGAGAAGTTCTGCATCCCGATCACCTGCCGGTAGATGTCGGTAGCCAGCACGCTGTATTGGCCGCCAATCACCTTGGCTACCCCGAAGTCGCAGATGGTAAGGGTGAAGACCGCGATGGCGGCGCTGAGCAGGCCATAACGGGCGGTAGGCAGGGTGACGGTGACAAAGGTGCGCCAGCCGCTGCTGCCGAGCACCCGGGAGGCTTCATAGAGGCGGGCATCGCTCTGACCGAGCGCCGTGATAAGGATCATCAGGGCGTGAGGGAAGCACCAGAAGCCAAGACCGATGACGATGCCGATGGGGCCGTAGATGCTCTCGCCGCCGAGGAGCCCCTTGGCGATCCCCTGATTGCCAAACCAGTAGACCAGACTGATGGCGGGCAACAGGGAGGGCATCAACAGCGGGATCAAACCGATGAGGCGAAACAGGGGCTTGCCCGGCATGCAGGTGCGGGTGAGGGCATAGGCGTAACCAAAGGCGATGGTCACCACCAGCGCGGTGATCAGCACCCCGATCCAGAGGGTGTTGCCGATGGTGCGCCCCAGATGAGGGGAGTCGAAATAGGCGCTGAAGTTGGCAAGGCCCACCCAGAGGCCGTTCTCATCCTGCAGACTCTTTTGCAGCATGGTGAGCAGCGGCAGCAAGAGGCCCCCCACCAGCAGGGCAATGCCGAGCACCAGCAGGATCAGTTGCAGCAGCTGATCCCGGCTCCAGCCGCGACAGAGCCGCTGCCAGCGAGAGACTTGGTGGGCTGTCACTGGTGGCCGCAGGGAGGAGGTCGCAAGGGGGGCTGTCATGGGCGATCTCCTTCAAACAGCTGCATCGCTCCGGCGGGCCAGTGCAGCGAGCAGCGCATGCCGCTGCGCCAGCCACCTTGTTCGTGGCGGGGCAGCTCGTGGGTCGGGCGCTCCACCAGGATCTGCTGCGGGCCCAGATAGGTGTCGGCGGTGCAGATAAGACGCTGGGCGGCGCCGAGAAACTCCACCTGATCGATGGTTGCTTCAACACCATGTTGGCCAAGATACGGCTCGCTCGGCGCACTCAGGGTGATTGCCTCGGGGCGGATCGCCACCTGCAATTTGCTGCCAGCTGCGGCCTGATTGGCGAGTTGCAGCGGTTGTTCGTTGAGGCGCACCTGATTGGGGCTCAGCACCAGGGTCTCGAGGAAGTTCATGGTGCCGACGAAGCTTGCCACGAAGCGGCTGGCAGGCTGGTGGTAGATCTCCTGCGGGGTGCCCACCTGCACGATGCGGCCGCCCTCCATCACCACGATGCGGTCGGCCATGGTCAGCGCCTCTTCCTGATCGTGGGTCACCATGATGGTGGTGATGCCAAGGCGCTGCTGCAGGGCGCGGATCTCGCTGCGAAGATGGGTGCGCACCAGTGCATCCAGCGCGCTGAGCGGTTCGTCCAGCAACAGCAGGCCGGGGGAGAGGGCCAAGGCCCGGGCCAGCGCCACCCGCTGCTGCTGGCCGCCTGAGATCTGGCTCGGGTATTTGTGGGACTGGGCAGTGAGATCCACCAGCCCCAGCCAGTGGTCCACCCGCTCCTTGATGAGATCCCGCGCCAGCCCCTGATTCTCAAGGCCGAAGGCGATGTTCTGGGCCACCGTCAAGTTGGGGAAGAGGGCATAGGACTGAAACACGATGCCAAAGTCGCGCTCCTGGGGCGGCAGGCGGGAGATATTGCGCCCTCCTTGCCAGATCTCGCCGCTGTCTGGCAGATCCAGCCCGGCGATCGCTCTGAGCAGGGTGGTTTTGCCGCAGCCGGAGGGGCCGAGAAAGCAGATAAACTCCCCCGGCTCAATGGTCAGAGAGATCCCCTTGAGGGCCTGAAAAGCACCGAACTGCTTGTTGAGATGTTGAATGTCCAGATAGGGCTGGGTCATGGTTCGACTCGCTACTGATTTGGTATATACCAGTTTGCAGGTGAAGTGTGACGGTCAGGTGATCGGGGGATGACAGCTTGATGACAGTCAAATGAGATCGGGTCGCCAGCAAGTGGCTGGGCACTGTGCGAATGGACTAAGCATCGCTAATTGAAGGCAATGCAAACTCGGGAAGTTAAAACCAAAAAGCGAAGGCCAACAGCTGTTGGCCTTCGACTGGCAGTTTATTGGCAGCGGTGTGTCTGGCGTGAACAAACCGCCGACCTTCACGCTTACTGCTTGGCTTCGGTCTTGCCGTCGAAGCTGGCGCTCCACTGGGCCAGGATGGCGTTACGCTCGCGGGCTGCCCAGGTAAAGTCGTTGTCGATCATCTGGCCTTTGATATCCGCCGGATAGCCCGCTCTCGGTTGGGCTACATCGGGGATGGCGACCACGGCAAACGACTTGTTGTAGAGGGCGTTGGCCTGTTCGGTGGCGGCAAAGTCGAGCAGCTGTTTGGCGGCTTCCAGCTTGGGGGTGCCCTTGATGATGGCGGCTGCTTCCATATCCCAGCCCGACCCCTCTTTCGGGAACACCACCTCGATGGGGGCACCCTTGGCTTTGAGGCTGGTAGCCGGGAAGTCGAAGGAGATACCGATCACCGTTTCACCGCTGGCGGCCAGCTTGCAGGGGGCGGAGCCCGAGTGGGTGTAACGGTCGATGTTCTGGTGCAGGCCGTTCATGAATTGCCAGCCCTGCTGCTCGCCCATGGTCTGCAGCCAGCCAGCAACGCTCAGGTAACCGGTGCCGGAGGAGCTGGGGTTGGGCATGATCACCTTGCCCTTGTAGATGGGCTTGGTGAGGTCGGCCCAGCTGGTGGGGGCCGGGATCCCCTGTTTCTCCGCCTCTACCTTATTGAAGCAGATGGCGCTGAAGAAGGCGTCCAGACCGATCCAGTGCGGCTCGGCCTTGCTGTCGCGAAAGCGGCTGTCGAGCTTCTCCAGTCCTTTCGGTGCATAGGCATTGAGCATCTGCTGCTGATCGAGCTGCATCAGGCTGGTGGCGGCCAGTCCCCACACCACATCCGCCTTGGGCTGCGCTTTTTCTGCCAGCAAGCGGGCGGTGACCACGCCGGTGGAGTCACGCACCCACTTGATGTTGATATCCGGATGCTGGCGTTCGAACGCGGTTTTCAGCTCGTTGAGCTGCTCCGGTTCGAAGGCGGTGTAGACGGTGAGATCGGTCGCGGCCAGTGCCGGGGCGGTCATGGCAGCCAGCACGGCGGCGGCCAGCAGATGGGTTCCCTGTTTCATCCTCTTCTCCAGTTAAATTGGTTTGGTATAAACCAGATTGGTCGAGAGAGAGGCTAGGGGATCTTTATGACGTGACCGTGACAGCCCCGTGACGTTTTGCCGTTCCTGATTTATCCGTGACTAATCCTGGGTATCCACTTCGATCTCCAGGCTGTCGTGGCGCCAGTACTCCAGATCGAAGTCGAGCACCCGTCCGTGCTGATCGAAGTTGAGCCGCTCGAGGCGCAGGGCGGGCAGACCGGCGGTGGCCCCCAGCGCCTTGGCCACTTCGTCCGGCAGGGCGGTGGGGAAGAAGCGCACCTGCATGCGGGCGTAGTGGAGATCGTAATGGGCCTGGTAGATCTCGGTCAGACTGCCGTTGAGATCCAGTGCCAGCAGGCCGGGCACCCGCTCTGGCAGGCAGTGGTTCTCGCAGTAGCAGATGGCGCGCCCGTTGGCGTAGCGCAGACGTTTTAGCAGAAACAGGCTGTCAAACGGCTTGAGCTGCAGCTGCGCCATCAACGCGGGCGGTACCGCCTGACGGCTTTTATCCAGCAGCTCGGTGCGCGGCTCACCCCCTTGCTCCCGCACTATCTGGTGAAAGTTGGAGGTGCGTCTGGGGTTCAAGCGAAAACGTGGCGGGGTGACGAACCAGCCGCGGCGATCCTCCCGATAGATAAGGCCGTTGGCCTCTAGCTGAACCAGTGCCTCGCGAATGGTAACCCGGGTGGTGCCATAGAGTTCCCCCAGCAGCCGCTCGGAGGGGAGCTTGTCGTTGGGGGCCAGACCCCCTGCCAGGATCTGGTTGGCGAGGGCATCCTTGATCTGCAGATATTGCGGTTTGCTCATGAAAATCCCTGGTTTTGCAATAAGTTGTGCAATAAGTTGTGCAATGAGTTGGGCAATGGGCTGGGCACAGGGCAGGTCATCTGCCCGGTCGTTACACGGCAACATCAACATGCGTTGGTAGATACCAGCAGCGCCCCTGCTGTTCAGGCTTCCTAGATTATCGCGATCCCGGCGCTGAAAATGAATTTTTTGTTGCACGTAGCCCCACCCCTTTGACCTTGGCGGGGCAGTTACCCACAATGCGCTCATTCTGGTATATACCAAAAGGAGCGAAGTCATGACCCATATTCCTGCGGCCCCCGCCGCCGTCGATTACCTGCTGCTGACCCCGGGCCCCCTCTCGACCACCGCGACTGTGCGTGCCGCCATGCTGCAAGACAGCTGCACCTGGGATGCGGACTACAACCTGGGCGTGGTGGAGCCCATCCGCCGCGAGCTGGTGCGCCTCGCCACCGGCCCGGAATATCAAAGTGACTACAGCGCCGTGCTGCTGCAGGGGAGTGGCAGCTATGTGGTGGAGAGCGTGCTGGGCTCGGCGATCGGCGTCGATGAGTGTCTGCTGATCATCAACAACGGCGCCTACGGTGCCCGCATGGGGGAGATGGCCCGCTGCCTTGGCCTGCGCCACCACGAGCTGGACTGCGGCGAGACCACCCGCCCGGAGCCCGCCGCCATCGAGGCGATGCTGGCGCGCCACCCCGAGATCACCCATCTGGCCATGGTGCACTGCGAGACCACTACCGGCATGCTCAATCCGCTCGATGAGGTAGCTGAGCTCTGCCAGCGTCGTGGCATCCGCCTGATCGTCGATGCTATGAGCAGCTTTGGCGGTATTCCCATCGACATGGGGCGCCTTGGCATCGAGTTTCTCATTAGCTCGGCCAACAAGTGCATTCAGGGGGTGCCGGGCTTTGGCTTTGTCATCGCTCGCCGCGCCGCGCTGGCGGCCTGCGCCGGTCGTGCTCGCTCGGTCTCCCTTGACCTGCATGCCCAGTGGCAGACCATGGAGCAGCAGGGGGGCAAGTGGCGTTTTACCTCGCCCACCCATACCGTGCTCGCCTTTGCCCAGGCCCTGCGCGAGCTGGACGAAGAGGGGGGCATTGAAGCCCGCCATCAGCGCTACAGCGAGAACCAGCGCACCCTGGTGGCGGGGATGGCTGCCCTCGGCTTTGCGCCGCTGCTGCCCGAGCAGTGGCAATCTCCCATCATCACCGCCTTCTACTCTCCGACCCACCCGGACTACCGCTTCGCCGACTTCTACCAGCGGCTCAAGGCGCAGGGCTTTGTCATCTATCCGGGCAAGGTCTCCCAAGCAGACTGCTTCCGGATTGGCAATATCGGCGACGTGACCCCTGAGCGGGTGCGCGATCTGCTCGCCGCCATGGCCAGCGCCTGCTACTGGCAAGGGGACGCGCGATGACCAGCATGGCGCCTCAGGGTTGCGATCTGCGTGGCCGCGATTTGCATGACTATAAGCTACACGGCAGCGGCCGCGCCGACAGCGAAGGGGATATCAACCTCGGCGAGGGGCGGGCGCGCTGGTGGGCGGGCCAGAGCGAAGATGTACGGGCCGGATTGGCGGAGGATAGCCGCTACTTCCTCCATCAGGCACTCTCCACCCCCTGTCTGGATTTGATCGAGGGGGCGCAGGGGAGCTGGTTGACCAGCATATCGGGCAAGCGTTACCTCGATTTTCACGGCAACAGCGTCCATCAGCTGGGCCACGGTCACCCCAGGGTGGTGGCTGCGGTGCAGCAGCAACTCGCCGATCTGCCGTTCGCGCCCCGCCGCTACACCCATCAGGTTGCCATCGACTGCGCCCGCACCCTGGCCGAGCTGGCCCCCGGCGATCTTAACCGGGTACTGTTCGCCCCCGGCGGCAGCGAGGTGGTGGGGATTGCCCTGAAGCTCGCCCGTTTCATCACCGGCAACAGCAAGGTGGTGTCCCTGTGGGATGCCTTTCACGGCGCCTCCCTCGATGCCATCTCGGTCGGCGGCGAGGCCTGTTTTCGCGCCGGTATGGGCCCACTGATGGTCGGAGTGGAGCGCATCCCGCCGCCCACCCGTTATCGCGGTGTCTGGTACCGCGGGGAGGGGGATGACCTGCACTACGCCGATTATCTGGAGTACGTCATCGAGAAGGAGGGAGGGATCGGCGCCTTTATCGCCGAACCTATCCGCAACACCGATGTGCAGGTGCCCTCGAAGGCCTACTGGCAGCGGGTGCGGGAGATCTGCGATCGCCACAAGGTGTTGTTGATCGTCGACGAGATCCCCAATGCCCTGGGGCGCGCCGGCCACTGGTTCAGCTTTGAAGAGTTCGGCATCGAGCCCGACATCATCTGTCTGGGCAAGGGGCTGGGGGGCGGGGTGGTGCCGTTTGCCGCGCTCATTACCCGCGACCGTTTCAATCAGGCAGCAGCTATTTCGCTCGGTCACTACACCCACGAGAAGAGCCCTATCGGCTGCGCGGCGGCCCTCGCCACTATAGAGACAATCCGCGAAGCTGGATTGCTGGCAAAAGCGCAGGAGGATGGCCGTTTTATGGCGGCCGAGCTCGGCAAGTTGGCCGAACGTCATACGCTGATCGGGCAGGTGCGCGGTATCGGTATGCTTTGGGCGCTCGATCTGGTGGTCGATCACCAGAGTCGCACCCGCAACAGCCAGGCCGCCGAGCGCCTGCTCTACCGCTGTCTGGAACTGGGGCTCAGCTTCAAGGTCTCCCAGGGCAACGTCATCCAGCTCTCGCCACCGCTCAACATCGCCCGCGCCGATCTGGTGCGCGCCATCACCATTCTCGATCGCGCCCTCGGCGAGATCGCACTTTCACCGAAACAGGAACACCACCATGACTGACTTGCAGATTGCTGTAGACCCGATCACCGACGTAGAGGCGCTGATCCTCGACTGGGCCGGTACTGTCGTCGATTTTGGCTCCTTCGCCCCCACCTCCATCTTCGTCGAGGCCTTCGCCCGCGCCTATGACTTTCCCGTGACCCTGGACGAAGCACGCCAGCCCATGGGCCTTGGCAAGTGGGATCATATCGCCGCGCTGGGCCGTCTGCCTTCGGTGGATGCGCGCTGGCAGGCCCGCTTCGGCCACCCCATGAGCCACGCCGAGGTGGACCACATTTATCACACCTTTATGCCGCTGCAGATTGCCGCCGTGACCCGCTTTGCCGCCCCCATCCCCGGTGTGCTGCCGGTGCTGGACGCTCTGCGGGTGCAGGGGATGAAAATCGGCTCCTGCTCCGGTTATCCCCGTCCTGTGATGGAGGCGTTGGTGCCAGCGGCGGCCGATCACGGCTATCGCCCGGATCACTGGGTCGCCACCGATGACCTCAAAGCCGGTGGTCGCCCCGGCCCCTGGATGGCGCTGGCCAACGTGATTGAGCTCGGAGTGAGCGCGGTGCATCGCTGCATCAAGGTGGATGACGCCGTGCCGGGTATTAGCGAAGGGTTTAACGCGGGCATGTGGACGGTGGGATTGTCGGTTTCCGGCAACGAATTTGGTGCCACTTGGGAAGAGTTTGCCGCCATGAGCGAGGCGGAGATCGCCGCCCGGCGCGCACCGGCCGAGGCCAAACTGCGGGCGGCGGGGACACACTACGTGATTGATACCCTGGCCGACATCGCCCCGGTTATCGCCGATATCAACCGCCGTCTGGCCGCTGGCGAGCGGCCGTAGGCCATCTGCTTGGGCTAACAAAAGCGCTTGGCTGGCTTTAGATGCAACACGCCCCCATCCGGGGGCGTGTTGCATTTACAGGGGGAAGTTGTGCGCAGTCAGCGGATATCGACCCGCATCAGGGGAGAGGGGGCGTTGTCGACAAAGTGGTGCCAGATATGGTCGTAGAGCGCCTTCTGGCCGGGGAAACTCACCAGCGCCTTGGCCTCGGTCAGGGAACACCAGCGATAGTCTGTGTGCTCATCGTTGAGGGTCACCGCCTGATTGGGCGGGCAATAGACCACAAAGACCGGCACCACCTCTATCGTATTCAGGCTCGCCTCGTAGAACTGCTCCAGATACTGGCCGTTGTAGAGCTCGGAGACCCTGATCCCCGTCTCTTCGCCAAACTCCCGAATAATGGTCTGCCAGCCGGTTTCACCCGCCTCCACCGTGCCCGCCACATGACACCAGAAGCCCCCCTTGACCCGTTTCATCACCAGCAATTTTGTTTCGCCATCGACAGTGGTAAGGGCAACGCCAGAGACGGCCTTGCAGCGAATGGGGATCATGATCTTCTCTCCGGATTTGGGCTCTGTAATCGCCACGAACAGTGTGAAGGCGTGTTAATTGAAATACGCCTCGGCGGGCAGGCCCATGACCTCTATTTCATTCAGTCCATTTTTGGCCAGATAGTTGGCCACCAGATTGAACCCCACCCAGTAACCGGCATATTTGGGAAATGGCCGGTTATCACGGCAGTAGAAAAAGTCTAAATAGTTGAACTGCTTGCTGGATAGATGGGGCGTCATCTCTGCCAGGAGCGATTGCCAGTCATGGTGATGAGACTCCTTGAACAGCGAGGGGAGTGTGCCACCATTGAACCTCTGCTCAAAGTAGCAGGCCAGCCCTTCAAAAATCAGGTTTTCGGCCAGTGTTTCTGCTTCCACCTTGTTCTTCTTTTGCACGATATGGTGGACTTCGTGGGCCAGCACGGCAGGCAATTCGGTGATGATCACCTCTTTGATGTCGGGCCGTTCCAGATCAAGCTGGAGTTCTATTCGATACATGTTGATGGCCCAGCCACCGATACCCGAATCGGGAGCATCCCCCTCGGCAAAAGGGCTGAAGGTGACATCCAGTTGGGAGAGATCGAACAAGGCATTCAATTTGGGCGCCGTCTCGGCAAAAACGTGCCTAATGGTGTCATCGAGCCCATCGAATTTACCCGAGTCGTTTAACAGGGTGAGTTGCATCCAGACATCCTTGTCTATTGAAAGAGAGTGCTGAGCCACTTACGTGGTCGCGGCGCCATATCACCACGATTACCCTCTTTCAATCAAGGGGTTACCCGCCCATTATGCTTGCCGTCTGGATCGCCTCAATCAGCGCAGCCCGGTTGATGCGAGGGCGCTCGCCATCGAGCAGTTGCTGCCACAGCGCAATGGCCTGACTGTAGCGACCATGCAGGAAGTGATCGGAGGCCAGCAGCATCAGGGCGCTCACTTCCCCCGCGTCCTGCTTGAGGGCGCTCTCCAGCAGGCGTGTTGCCTCGGAAGTCAGCTGCTGGCCCGCCTGATAGTAGAGCACGGTGGCCTGCGCGGCCTGGGTCGCCGCGCTGGCGCCTCCCTCCAGCAGAGCGAGACGTTGGTAGGCGAGCAGGGCGTTGTCATATTCACCCCGATAGAGATAGAGCTGGCCGAGCGCCGCCCAGCTGTCGAGATCGGCGGGGCTGCGCTGAAGCTTCTGATGCAGACTCCCCAGCTCCTTGTCCTGCAGATCCCGCGGGCTCAACCCCGCCAGCGGATCGGGACGGGATGCATAATCCTGCCATGCCTGATAGCGGCCGCTGCTGAAATACACAGCGGCAACGGCCGCGATGGCCATGATGCCAAGCAGCAACAAGGCCCGCCCGTGCTGGTTATTGCGGCCGCGATTGTCACGCTGGCTGGCCAGTTGCGCGCGCAGGGCCAGCTCAGCCGCCGGGATGGCGTTGGCCAGGCGGGCGGCGCTCAGCTCCCTGTAGAGTGGTTGGTCTGAAGAGAGGCCCACCTGTTCTCCACGCATGATCAACAGATTCAGTTCGCTGCGCGGATCGGCGGCGGGTTGAGGGGGGGCCTCAACGATGGCCTTAACGACAGGGATGGGTTGCGCCTTTGTGCGCGTCAGGCGGCGAAACAGGGTCAACAGCGCCAGCCCCAACAGCAGCAGGGGACCGCCCCACAGCAGCGCCGTGCTGCTCTTGAAGGGGGGATCGTAGCGCACGAAATCGCCGAAGCGCTCCGTCATGCGGGCGATCACCTGCTCATCGCTCTGCCCCTCGTCCACCCAGCGGTAGACCTCTAGCCGCAGATCCCGGGCGATGGGGGAGTTGGACTCCACCAGATTCTGGTTCTGGCACTGGGGGCAGCGCAGGGCGCGGGCCAGCTCTTGCGCCCGATTTTGCAGCTTGGGATGGCGAAATTGATAGGTATCGACCCCGCTGGAATATGCAGTGGCACTCAGCAGCATGCCGAGGGCCAGCAGGGTGCAGGCAAGAGAACGGCACATCATGGCTGTGTCTCCCGAGCTGATGTTGCAATAGACGGCGCAATTGCGGGTGTCGTTGTGGCGGCATTGAGCTGCGCATCCGCTCGCGCCTGGTCGAGCAGGGGGGCAAACTGACGTTGCCAGATCTCGTTGGTAAGCTCGCCGGTATGGCGGGCGAGCAGGGCACCATCGGCATCAAACAGATAGGTTTCCGGCGTGCCGTAGACGCCGAGCTCAAGGGCCAGTTTGCCGTCAGGGTCGGCCAGCACAGCGCGATAGGGGTTGCCCGCCTGGATAAGCCAGGCGCGGGCCGCATCCCCCTTGTCCCGGTAGTTGAGGCCGTAGAGGGGCACTGTGCCCGCGAGCTCGCTGAGCAACGGATGTTCAGCGCGGCAGTTGGCGCACCAGCTGGCCCAGACGTTAAGGACAAAGGGCTCCCCCTTGAGGCTGGCGGTCTGGATCGGACGTCCGTCCAGCAGATTGTCGCTCTGCCACGCAGGCAGGGTACGTCCGAGCGTTGCCTCATCCTGGCTGTAGGGATTGTTGCCAAGGCCGAGCCAGAGCAGGATGCCGAGGCTCAGGGTCAGCAGCAGTGGAAGAAAGAGGCGCAGGCGGGATCTCATAACGCCTCCTGTTCGAGCCGGGGATGGGAGGCGCTAACCACAACGGGGCGGGAGGCAAGCAAGGGGCGATGGGCGAGCAGGCGCAGGGTGCCGCCCGCCATCATCAACAGGCCGCCGAGCCAGATCCAGCGCACTAGCGGCTTGTAGTGCAGCCGCATGGCATAGGCATCTGGTCCCATCTTCTCACCCAGCACCACGTAGAGATCGCCAAACAGTCCCCATGCGATGCCGGGTTCATTCATGTTCATGGTGCGCACGCTGTAGTGGCGCCGCTCAGGCGTCAGCCGCGCCACCTCTTTACCGCTCTTGTGCACGCTAAGCGTGATCCGCTCGGCGGTATAGTTGGGGCCGATCACCGGCTCGCGCCCCTCATAGCGAAACTCGAAGGCGCCGAGCTGGTAGGGTTGGTTGGCACTTAGCACAGTGCCCCCCTCCTGACTGTGGTGACTCACCTGCGCGATGCCAAGGGCGCACACCGCCACCCCGAGGTGGGCCAGCAAGCTGCCGAGCCGATTGAGGGTGAGCTCGCGCAGCGACGTCGGTTGCAAGAGCGGGAGCAACAGACTGGCCATCAGCCAGAGGCTCACCATATTGGCGAGGATGCCAATCCAGCTACCGGAAAACGATCCCTGTTCCAGATAGGCAAGGCTAAGCAGCCCGCCGCCAAGCAGGCCAAACAGCGGCGGTAACAGAGCGTTTAGTCGGGAATGTGCCGCAAGCTGCTGCCAGCGCAGGCGCGGCAGCTGGGTCATCAGCGCCATCAGCAGCAGGGCCAGCGGCACGAAGATGGTATTGAAATAGGGGGCGCCTACCGAGAGCGAACCCAGATGAAGCGACTGGAACACCATGGGGTAGAAGGTGCCGAGCAGCACGCTGGCGCAGGCCACGCAGAGCAGCAGGATGGCGGCGCCGAGCAGCCCCTCCTTTGACAGCAAGCCAAAGCGGGCATGGGGGGCGCGAATGTCTGCGCGCAGGGCAAACAGGGTGAGGGCGCAGGTCAATAGCAAACCGAGCAACAACAAGAGGGTGAGGCCGCGGCTGGGGTCCACCGCAAAGGCGTGTACCGAGGTGAGCACTCCGGAGCGCACCACGAAGGTGCCGAGCAGGCTCAAGGCGAAGGTGAAGATGGAGAGCAACAGCACAGCGTGACCATAGGCGCCGCGCTTCTCGCAGACAATCAGGGCGTGCAGCAGAGCGGTGCCGAGCAGCCAGGGCAAGAGGGAGGCGTTTTCTACCGGATCCCAGAACCACCAGCCACCCCAGCCGAGCTCGTAATAGGCCCACCAGGAACCCAGCACGATGCCGGCGGTGAGAAACACCCAGGAGCCGAGCGCCCAGGGGCGGCTCCAGTGGGCCACGGCGCCATCCAGTCTGCCCGAGTGCAGCGCCGCCATGGCGAAGGCGAAGTTGACCGCAAAGCCGACGTAACCGAGATAGAGCAGGGGCGGGTGGATGATAAGGCCGATATCCTGCAGCATGGGGTTGAGATCGCGCCCCTCCAGCGGTCCCGGGAACTGGCGGTCAAACGGGCTGGAGAAGATCAGGGTATAGAGACCGAACAGCCCGACGATCAGCCCCATGATGGCCAGTACTCGAGCTGTGATCAGCGGATCGACCCGCTTGGAGCAAAGGGCCACCAGAGCGCCCCACAGCCCCAGCGCAAACACGAAGAACAGCATGGAGCCCTCGTGGCCGCCCCATACCGCAGCCAGCTTGAAGCCCAGCGGCAGGGCGCTGTTGGCGTGCTGGGCCACATAGCTGACGGTGAAATCATCCCGGGCAAAGCAGCTGGCGAGCAGCAGTAGGGCGGCTAACAGCAGGATGGCATTGATCAGCACCAGCGGCTTGGCGCAGCGCAGCAGGGTCGGGGAGGCGAGCCGTAATCCCAGCCAGGGCAGGGTGCCCTGGAGCAAGGAGAGTGCCGCCGCCAGCAACAGTGAGAGATAGCCGAGCTCCGCCAGCACACAACCTCCAGTCAATCATTCGTCTATGTTATGCCGCAGCGTCTGCACCGTACCGGCGCTGGGGGATAACATCCACATTTCTGGCAACAATCAATCGCAACAACTCATCGCAACAAACAAGCGCCAGTCACCCGAGGGTGGCTGGCGCTGGTGATCATACCTTTAAACTACCGTCATCTGGCCGGCATAGAGCACGAAGTAGCGCAGCAGCAGGATCCCCACCAGGGTCAGGCTGCAGACCAGCACCAGATAGCCGTTTTTGGCCCGCAGGGGCGTGGGGGCCAGCAGGGTCAGCAACTGGGGAAGCAGCATGCCGATGCACACTACCCCGAGCCAGAACACCTGAGCCCAGAAGCCGCTGCCGATGGCTGCCCACATGGCAGCCTCCTTCTGGCCGCCACCGAAGTAGAGGCCGGTAAAGAAGCAGACCAGCAGCAATACCTCCACCGCCAACACCGGCCGCTCGAAGCGGTGGACAAAGCTCACCCCCTGGCTGTGATGGTTCTCCTTGAACAGGGTGACCGCCAGCAAGATGGTGGAAGCGATGCCGGAGCTGACGCCGGAGATGAGGAACAGCACCGGCAGCACCGGGTTGTTCAAGAGCGGATAGGTCTTGAGTGCCGAGAGCAGAAAGCCAGTGTAGGCCCCCAAGAGCACGGCAAGCAGCAGCAAGAGCGGCGCCAGCAGCCGTTCGATGCGGGCGAGCAAGCCAATCAGCCCATCCACAAATGCGAACTTCTCTTTCAGCAACCGGTGGCGCAGGGTCTCGATCTCGGCGCGAAACACCACCGCCAGCCAGGCGAACAGCACCGCCATATAGAGCTGAAACAGCATGACCCCCATCGACATCACTGAGTCGAACTGGTAGTGGAACATCAGCTTCCAGAAGGTCCAGGGGCGGGCCAGATGGAAGATAAGGATCAGCAGCCCCAATATCACGCTCGCTGGCGCCAGAATGGCGGTCGCCTTGATGATGCCGCTCTCGCTGCCTGCCCCCTTGCTGCGCAGCAGCACCGAGAGGGTGGTGGCCCCGGCGGAGATGCCGAGCAGAAAGAGATAGATAGCGATGGGCCAGTCCCAGACAAGGGAAGGGAAGTGAAATGCGTCATGCAACATGATCCATTCCTCCTTCTATGACTGCGGTAGATGGCGTTCGGACAAATCCCCAGACAAGGGAAGGGAAGTGAAATGCCGCTTGCATGGTCATGACGTTATCTCCCCTTTGGGCACGCGGTACATCTTGGGCGAGGTGCCGAGTGCCTGCTTGTAGCGATAGGTGGTCTCTTTCACCAGCCGTTTGGCGATGGGGCTGTCCGGATCATCCAGATTACCGAACACCAGCGCCTTGGTGGGGCAGGACTCCACGCAGGCTGGCTCCTTGCCCGCCGCCAGGTTGGTCTTGCGGCAAAAGTCGCATTTGTCCGCCACTCGGGTGACCGGGTTGATAAAGCGCACCTGATAGGGGCAGGCGGCCAGGCAATACATGCAACCGACGCAGAGATCCGGGTTGACGTCGACGATGCCATCCTCCTTGCGGATATGGGAGGCACCGGTCGGGCAGACATGCACACAGGGAGCGTTGTCGCAGTGCTGGCAGGACTTGCGAAAGAAGCGGTACTCGGCATCGGGAAATTCACCGATGGGGCCTGAGCGGATGATCTCGAGGCGCGAGACCCCTTGTGGCACCTGATTCACCTCCCGGCAGGCATCCATGCAGGCGGTACAGCCGATGCAGGCCGTCTCATCGTGGAGCATGCCATAGCGTATCCCGTCGATGGTCTGGCTGTGGGCAAGGGGGGTAGCAAGGGAGCGAGTCGGCCCCGTCATCATGATAAGGGCCCCCGCGCTCATCCCCGCCATAAAGTCACGGCGAGAGCAGCTCATGATGCCTCCTTGCCGGTAGCCGGTTTGGACTGCTCCTGCCGGGCCTTGCTGGCCTCATGTTGCTTGCTGTGGCAGTCGACGCAGAGCTTGATGCGGGATTTTTCCGGGATCCCCACCATGGGCTCTTTGGCCGGATGCAACTGGTGGCAGCTGGTGCAGGTGAGCTTGGTGGCGTGCACGTCGTGGGCCCAGAGCGCCTCGCGCAGTGGTTTGGGCTCGTGGCAGCTCATGCAGATTCCATTCTGCTCGCTGATGGGATAAAGCTTGATGCTCTCTCTATCCTTCAGGCTGTGGCTGAAGCGCATCACATCCTTGACCCCTTCCCGGTGCTGGGGGGAGGGCTGGCCGTGGCAGTTGGTGCAGGTCACCGGCTTGAGGTTGTTGGGATTGGTCGCCTGACCATGCTTGCCGTGCATCCCTTCGCTCTGCTCCTTGTGACAGTCGGTGCAGGCCTTGTCGGGATTGCGTAAAAATTCCACCTCATGTGTAGCTGGAACAGGGGCTACTGCCGGCTCGGCCGCCTGACCCTGCAGGCTGGTGAGCAGCATGGCTGCCATCAGCATCAGTCGTAAAAAATCCATCGTTAAATCACCCATAGGAAGCCTCCATCCGCTGCGGGCCCGACTTGGCGCCGGGCCCGCAGGCGCCGTTACTGTGCCAGCCGTCCGGCCGCTTTGGCCTCGGCATCCCAGGCGGGGACCGTGGTCTTGAGGAACTGGGCCTTGTCGCTGTTGAACTGCTTCATATCCATGCCAAGGGCCGCTTGCGCTTTCTCCTTGGTGGAGATGTCGGGAATGGCGATCTCGTGGGTTATTCCCTTTGCAGCCAACAGGCGCGCCAGCTTGGTGCGGGCGTCAGCGGCTTTATCCAGCGCGCTGCCGAGCACCTTGAGCGCCACTTCAGGGGCGTGCATCTGCACCCCGTGGGAGGCGATGGCATAGTCCCAGCGCCACTGGGCGTGACGGATGTCTTGCAGGATATCCTTCATCTCGGCCTCGGTGGCACCGGCATCCCAGGCCGCCTTGGCTTCAAAGTGGGTGTGAACCAGCTGTTTCTCGACTTTCAGCTTGGTCTCGATCACCGCCTCTTTGCGCTGCTTGACGATCCCTTGCAGCATCTCCTTGCTCTGGGTGTGGCAGTTGCGGCAGGTCTGCTCGAAACGATCGAAGGGGTTCCCCACCTTGTGATCGGTGTAGACCTTGCCCTGCTCGTTCTGCACCTTGGGCATATGGCAATCGACACAGGCGACGTTGTTCTGGCCGTGAATGCCGGCGCGCCAGGTTTCGTACTCGGGGTGCTGGGCTTTCAGCATCGGTGTTTTGGAGAGGGCGTGCGTCCAGTCGGCAAAGCCGATTTCATCGTAATAGGCCTCCATCTGCTCAACCGTGGTGCCCTTGTCCCAGGGGAATTTGACCGCCTTGGTGGGGCCGCTGAAGTAGTACTCCACGTGGCACTGGCCGCACACCTGGGACTGCTGATCAAAGCGCCCCTGATCCTTGAATGGCTTGCCGATGGCTGTCATGGCCCGATCGGCATAGGGACGGGAGAGGTGCAGGGCCGGTTTGCCCTCCTTGAACTCCTTCGAGGCGGTGTCGTGGCAGTCGGCGCAGCCGATGGTGTTGACTACTTCCGGCCCACCTTTTGCCCACATCCCCTTGAAGTAGCCATCCTCACCCTTCTCGTCGATGACGCGGGCCACGTCCGGGCCTTTGCAGCTCCAGCAGGCCATGGGCAGCGGACCATCTTCGGCTGTTTTCGGGGCGCCGGTACGCAGGGTTTCGCGCACATCGGTCAGCGCATAGAAGTGACCGCGCGGCTTGTTGTAATCCTTGGCGAAGGGGTAACCGCCCCACAGCACCACCATGTTGGGATCTTCCGCCAGTGCATCGGTGCGTTCCTTGCTTTCGCTGGTGGCTTGCCAACTGGTGAACTGATCGGCGTGATCCTTGGCGAACAGCTCGCTGCGCGCCTCTATCTTGCCATTGGTAGTTGCGTCATCAGCCAGTGCCCAGCCGCTGGTGCCAAGGCTGGTAGTCAGCAGCAGGGTGGCGAGGCCCAGTTTGATATGCCTGTGTTGTGAACCCACGTTTATCACTCCCAGATAAATGTTTTGGTCTCGTCTGACCCGTTCCATCTTGGTGTGGATCTTCCCCCCGTCGGGCGGGGTGGGCAGACATTCGCTTGCGGGTGAATAAAACCGCGCAATATATGATTGCTCGAGGGTTACCCTAACAAATAGGTAAATTTAATGATGATTTATCGGAGGGAGAGTTGTGCCAGATCAATTGGTGCACAGGATTGATCGCTGAAATGAGATCTGGATTAAATTTTATGGAAACTCAACTTCTTGTTAACTGCCGAGCATTCGATGGCAGGAGTTTGAACGGTCCAGTTGCGTACTGGCACTTTTTGCTGCTGATCCTGATTGCTGCCGTATTGTTCACATATTCTGGCAATGTCTTATGCTAATAATTGACTGAATATGCAAATTTTCGGTGTTGCGGTGTGAGCTTTTGACCTTCGGATTATGATCCATTTGTTGAAACTGCAGTGGATTTATCGTCAAACGACAGAAATGGTCACATGGAGTCTGATAGACCTATTAATAAAGGTGATGGAGTTGGGTTCATACAAATCTCATTTTATTAAAAAGGGCCTGTTAGATGCGCAATCTTGTAAATTATGGCCATTTTATGGCAATCATTGTCGAAAATAGCGAAAAGACCCACTTAGTCTGGTGCGGTATGATTATTGAACAGACAAGTACCCTGTAGGTACTGATGTTGGTGGTTAAGGTTTTGCTGGAGGTTGTATGGCAGAGTTGCAAATTGAAAAGTCCACGGTGATCACCCAACTCGAGGGCTCCGTGTTTGTCATCAGTGCAGATGGATCTGTCATACGAGCAACGGTGGGGATGGCATTGCAGCCGGGGGATCGCCTGCAAGCTGCCCAAGGGGGCCACTTTCAACTAGCCGAGCCGGGCAGTGATCCTGCTGGTGAGCAAGATATGGCCGCCAAACCAGAGCCCGCCACACCTGCTGCTGATGGACAACCGACCGATCCGGAACTGGCCTCGTTGCAAGAGGCGATCCTTCAGGGCGTTGACCCGACAGAGCAGTTTCAAGCGGCCGCCGCCGGTAACGCCGCCGCTGCGGGTAATATCGGTGGTGTAGCCGGTTCCAGCTCGGGTGGTTTTGTGGTGGTCGATCGTACCAATGACGCCACCCTGGCCGAGGCCGGTTTTGATACCGATCATGCGGTGCAACCTGTCGGTGATGAGCTGCTGTTTTCCGAAGAGCGCGATTTCTTTGCTGCCATCACCATCACCGAGCCCCAAACCAGCGACAACATTATCAACGCCGATGAAGCGGCAGGCGTCATCATTCGTGGTGTGGTGGATGATGTGGAGATAGGCCAGCCAGTCACTGTGACCCTTATCGATCAGGCGGGCAATTCACTGACGGTGACGACAGTGGTGCTGCCCGGCCTGGTGTGGGAAGCCAATTTTGGCGATGTGACCGGCAAGTTGGTGGATGGCCCGTTGCAGATTGTGGCCAATACCCAGGATCAGGCGGGCAACAACGCCAGCGACACCGGACAGACTCTACTCGATACCATCACCACCATTACCCTCGATCTCGCCGATGAGAGCGACACCGGCGCCAGCCAGATCGATGATCTGACCCGCGACAATACCCCGCTGCTGCAAGGGAAGGGGGAGCCCGGCGCCACCGTAACCCTGAGCCTTGGCGGCAGCGTGCTCACCGTCCTGACGGTGGATGCCGCCGGTAACTGGCAATATCAGCTGCCGCAAACCCTGGCCGATGGCCAGTACCAGTTTCAGGTCAATTCCGTGGATATTGCCGGCAACCGCGCCAGCGATACCCTCGTTATCAATGTCGATACTCAGGCATCTATCGACATCGATGATCTCGATACCACTGCCCTGTTTGGCAACAGCAGCGCCACCCTGAGCGGCTCCACCAGCAATGTGGAAGCGGGTCAGAGTGTCACCATCACACTTGTTGACAGCAATGGCCAGCCGCTGTTGACCACCTCGGCACAGGTGGGGGCCGATGGCCGCTGGCAGGTGAGCGGTCTTGATCTCTCCGGTATCAATCAATCCTTTGAAGTGCGTGCCAGTGTCACCGATCTGGCGGGCAACAGCGCCAGCGATGGGGCGCCGCTGATCGGTCAGAGCGAAACCCTGACGCTCTCCGAAGCCGGATTGGCCGGTGGCCCGATCACCGCGACCGGCAGTCTAAATACCGGTGCTGGCCAGGATGGCAATCTGCAAGTCCAGTTCGCCGCTGATCAGAGTGCCTTGGAAGGGCTGGGGCTCGTCAGCCATGGCGCGCCTCTTGGCTACACCATCAACGGTCAGACCCTGACCGCCAGTGCTGGTGGGGCGACTGTCTTCACCCTGACCCTCAACAATGACGGAAGTTACCGCATCGTCTGGAGTCAGAGTCTGGATCACGGTCAGGACGTGTTGCGCCTGCCGTTCAACCTCGAATATCGAGACAGCGACGGCGATTTGGTGAAGGCGCCGCTGGTGATCAATCTGGTGGACAGCAATCCGCCCAACTTTGACGTTGATCTCCCGCCCATTACCCTGACCGAAGATGCCTTTATCAACAGTGCTGCCGTAGTGGGTGAGAGCCGCTTTGTAGTCAAACACGGTGTCGATCCTTTGTTGGTGGATTCGCTGGTGTTCAGCAATCAGAGCAGCACCCTGACTACCCTCAACGGCTCGGGTCTTGCCAGCGATGGTCATCCGCTGACCTTTGAATTTGCCGATGATCGCACCTTGGTGGGTTACTACCTGGATGGCAGTGGCCAACGGGTGGAGGTGATGCGCGCCGAATTGAATGCGCAGCAGCAGGGCAGCGATCTGGCTGGGCGGGTGGTGGTCACCCTCACCGGCCCGCTCGATCATCAGGGGAGCGACATGCTTTCCCTCGATTTGCAGGTGAGCGCCAACGAGATAGATGGGGACAGCACCAGCGCCAACCTGACCCTGACCGTCAATGATGGCAGTGATCCCGCATTGGGCATCGACAAGGGCGTCTCGCTGCAAGAAGGTGGCAACCAGAGCATCGATGGTCAGCTGCCGGTGACGGTGGGCAGCGATCGTCTGGTCTCCCTCAACTTTGAGGCGAGCCAGTCGGCGTTGGCTGGGCTCACCAGCCAGGGCAAGGCGACGAGTTACGAGGTTCAAGACAACCAGCTGATCGTCAAGGATTGGCAGGGCAAAGCAATCCTCACCGTTACTATTGGTCTGGATGGCAAATACAATGTCTCCCTGACCGGGGTGTTTGACGAACCGGAAGCGACCAACAGCCTCAATCTTGGCCTGAAGGTACAGGGTTCAGATTTTGACGGCGACAAGAGCAATCTCGGCACCCTCAATATCAGCATTACCGATGGCGCCTTGCCGCAGGTTAATCCTGTCTCCCTCACGCTCACCGAAGATAGCAACTGGCAGCAGGGCCAGACCCTTGACGGTGATCTGACTATCACTGCGGGCAGCGATCCGCTGGCCAGCATCACCTTCGATGCCAATCAGCCGGGGCTGCAAGGGTTCACTTCGGGCAAGCAGGCCGTGACCATCACGGTGGCTGATCATCTTATCGAGGGGCGTACCCCAGATGGCAAGCTGGTGTTTGAGCTGACCCTCGGTAACGATGGCAAATACAGCTTTACCCTTCATCAACCGCTGGATCAGGGCAGTGCCGACAGCCTGCTCAAGGCGGGCTTTACCCTGCTCGACAGCGATGGTGACAGGGTCTCTTCCACTATTACCGTGGCGGTGGGTGATGGTGCCAATCCGACCATCTCCGCCGTGACTGGCACCACTATTACCGAGAAGGCGCAAGGGGAGACGGCAGCGGTCAGCACCATGAGTTTCTCGGTCGCGCACGGCAGTGATGCCCTCGACCCCAACTCCCTCGGCTTTGATATCGCCGCTATCCAGAGCACCTTGACCGGACTCACCAGCCACGGTAACCCGGTCACTTTTGCCGTCGATCCCGCAACCGGCCAGCTGGTCGGAACCGCCGGTGGCCAGGTGGTGCTGCGCGCCGAGCTGAGCTTGGTCGATAACAACGGCAACTGGAGCGTCACCGCCAAGGTCACCCTGAGCGGCGAGCTGGATCACAAGGGGAGTGAATCCCTCAACCTGCCGCTGGCCGTCACCCTGGCCGACAAGGATGGCGATCGCATTAGTACCACGCTGCCGCTCACCATCGTGGATGGCAAGGCACCGAGCTTTATCCCGGGCAAAGGCGTGTCCCTGGATGAGGGGGACCTCACCGGCAGCAACAGTATGAGTCAAACCGGTCACTTTGACGTGCAGGCCGGGTCGGATCGGGTGGTGGAGGTGGTGTTTGCCGATGGCAGCCAGCAACCTGCGCTGACCGCATTGGGTAAACCGGTGCAGTACGAGCTGGTGGATGGTGACCCGCTGATCCCGGGCAGCCAGCTCATCAAGGGCTATGTGATGGTGGATGGCCAGCGGGTCGAGGTGTTCGAGGTCAAGCTGATTGGCAGCCTCGATCAGGCGGGCAAGAACGGGTTTGACTATCAGGTCACCCTCTATCAGGGGATCCATCAGGGCGCCAACGCCGTGACCGAGCTGCCCATCAAGGTGATCGTCAACGACTACGACAAGGCGGGCGGCAACAACGACAGCACCAGTGGCACCCTCAATATCCAGATTGGGGAAGGAGATAAACCGACCCTCACTCTGACAGGTGTAACCCTCAGCGAAGGGCGCTTCGATGGCGCCAACTCGGCGGTGGATGACCAGCAGGCGAGCGGCAAGATCACCATCAAGGCTGACTCGGATCCGGTGACCGATGTGCGACTGACCCTCTCCGGTCAGGTTATGGATGCCAGCGGCAAGCCCATCACCCATAACGGCGAAACCCTGACCTGGAAAGCGGTTGGCACGGATGGTCACACTTTCCAGGCGGTGACCAGCTCTGGTCTGGTGGTGATGACGGTGTCCATCCCGACCGTCCCCGCCAGCATTGCCGCTCACACTAGCGCAGAGATCGGTTATCAGGTGACGGTGCATACCAACCTGGATCACGGTGCAGACAACAAGCTGGAGCTGAATCTGCCGGTCGAAGTCACCGACAGCGATGGCAGCAAAAATCAGGGAACCGCTACCATCACGGTGACTGATGGCATCAACCCGATCATATCCGCCATTGAACCGGTTCGGGTCGAGGAGTCTGATCTCGATGCAGTGAGCGGTCAGCATCCAGGGACCACACCTGCAGAGAGTGGAGAAACCGATAGTGGCAAGGTGACCATCACTGCCGGTTCGGATCGGGTTGCCTCCCTTGAGCTGGGTGTGGCTGCATTCAATCAGGCCAATCACCTCATGTCGGGTGGCAAAGCGGTTACGCTGGCTCCACACAGCACCGGCTGGTATCTGGCTACGGCCGAGGGAGGCAAGCCCGTTTTCTGGGTCCACCTCGATGTTAACGGCAGTTACAGCGTCCATCTGGTAGGCCAGCTTGATCACGGTGCACAAGGCAAGGATGAGTTGACCATCGAAGTGCCGCTGTTTGTCACCGATCATGATGGCGATCGCAGTCCGAACGTCAGTGTGACCGTGACGGTACAAGATGACATGCCTATCGGCACTGTGCTGGCACATACCCTGAGCGAGGGGAGCAGTACCGTGACCGGCGATCTGCTGCCTACCGCCAATGAAGGTGCGGATGGTGCCCGCGTCGAGTCGATTACCATCAATGGCCAGACGTATGCCATCAATGGCTCTTTGATACAAGATGTGATGAGCCCCGATGGCAAGCAGGTGATGGGAACCCTGACCATCTCTGCCGATGGCTCCTACTCCTTCAATCCTGCGGCCGGTTTCAATCACGATGCAAGTCAGCTCAGCCAGGTGGTGACAGCCCATCTGGTCGATGGCGATGGCGATCGTGCAGACAGCACACTGACCCTCAATCTGCAGGATGAAGCGGTGCGTTTTACCGTTAGCGCAGCCATTGGTAACGAAGATCAGGGGGCGCAAGACCCGAGGCTGGGTATCCCTATCAACATGCAGCTCGATATTGGCGATTTCGATCGCGGTGAGCATGTGGATCAGTTGCTTATCCAGGCGCCTGCCAATGCCCATGGCACCTTCTATTACAACGGCGTTGCCCTCACCACCACGGCTGATGGCAAGTGGTTTATCGTGCCGCCAGCGGCCATGGTGACCAGTGATAATGTTCACTACACCACTCAGGGGGTGACCTTTGTGCCTTCAAGCAACTGGTCGAGCTGGAGCAGTGGCGGTCAACCACTGCACTTCCAGGTGCAACTGCAGGTCGGTGTCACCGAAGGGGCAGCACCTGCGGCCGTAACGGGCGATCTGGCGGTGACGGTGCGCGGCGTGGCCGACAAGCCGATGTGGGACACAGCCAACACCACTCGCCACTATGAGACCAATGAAGACAGTACGGGTATCAAGCTGGACGTCAAGGCGAGCCTGACTGATACCGACAGATCCGAGACGTTGACCTATCAGATCAAGCTGGAAGCGGGCAAGGGAATCCTGATGCTCGACGGTGTCGAGCTCAAGCCAAATAGCAATGGCATCTACACCGTTTCGGCAGGCACCATCAACAAGGTGACTGTGGTTCCGGGCGAGGATTTCAGTGGTGACATCAAGCTGTCGGTGACGCCGATCAGCACCGAGAAGAACCCTATCGCTCAGGGTCAGGGCACGGTGCAGGGAGACAAAATTGATCTGGTGATCAACGTCAATCCGGTGGCCGATGAAGCCAAGCTCACCGTGCGTGACATTCAGGGCAAGGAAGACACCCTGCTCGATCTGGGCAGCAAGATCTCCCTTACTCATCTGGATGACAAACTCGATGGCTCCGAGCAGATGTTTGTCCGCATCAGCGGCCTGCCTGCCGATGCAACCTTGTTGCTGGGTGGTTCCGCCGTTGCACAAAACATAGACGGTTACTATGAGGTTCCTGTTGATCGGATTGGCGAACTCAAGCTGCAACCGCCGAAAAACAGCAACGTCGATTTCGACTTGATCATCAAAGGGGTGGTGAAAGACACGGCTACTCTGACAAATGCCAGTGGCCAGACCCATACCATGGTGAACGAGAAGGAGACGGGCTCCCAGACCCTTCATGTGGATCTGGTGGGGGTGGTGGATAAACCGGACTTCATTCTGAGCGATACGGGCTGGACCCAAGATGGTGAGGGTTACAGCATCACAGTGGCTGAGGATGGGCGCGCTCCCCTGGATTTCAAGCTGGTATCGGGTGAGCTGGCGGATACCCCGTGGGATAAATCCGAGAGCCTCAACGTGGTGCTGCAAGGGCTACCGGAAGGGGCTCGGGTCTTTGATGCCAATGGCAAGGAGCTGACCCTTACCTTTGCCGGGCTCGATGCCAGCGGCAAACCGACCTATCAGGTCAATGTATCGGATCTTGGCAACCTGCTTATTCAGCCGTCCCATAACAGCACGGCGGATTTGAACCTGATCGCCAAGGTGGTGGTGACCGAGAACGATGGTGATCACAAGAGCTTCGAGGTGCCGCTGCATATCAAGGTTGAACCGGAGATTGACGCCACCGACTACAGCAAGACCAGCCATGGCCTGGAAGATCAGTTCACCGTGCTGGACTGGCATCCGACCCTTACTGACGGCGCCGAGAGGGTCACGGCGCTGAGTCTCTCCGGGGTGGAGGATGGCTACCAGATCTGGCTGCGAGTCGGCAGTGTCGAGAGTCAGCTGACCGTGGTCAGTGGCAAGGTCACCCTGACAGCCGCCCAGCTCGACAGCCTGCTCAACGGGGGGCAGCTGCTGGTGAAGGCGCCGGAGGATAGCGATCGGGATACCACTATCCAGAGCCATGTCACAGTGACCCAGCACGATGTGGATTCGGGAGCCGTGGCCGAGAAGGTGATCGATGGCAATCTGCATGTCGATATCCAGGCCGTGGTGGAGTCCGATGGCAAGCTGGTGCAGACCGGCGGCCCGCTGGTAGGTCAGGGCGGTGCCGATATCGATCTGGCAGGGCGTTTCCTCTTTACCGACCTCGATCCCTCGAGTGTGGAGGAGATCGACTATCTGGTGATTAACCTGCCGGTGTTGAACGGTGGCAGAGGCGATCAGTTTGTAGTGATTGGCGGTATCAACAACGGTAACGGCAGCTGGATCGTGCCGGCGGGCAACCTCGGCAGCTTCAAGTTGCATGCGCCGGACGGGGTTGTCGGCAAGGTTCAACCGATCCGCATCGATGCCATGGTGATCGACCGGGGCGACGATGGCGATGCCAGTGCCCATGTCAAAGTGAGCCTGGAAACCAGTGCCGAATTTGAGAACACGCCAGTGACGCCCAAGACACCGGCGGCGACTGTCGATATCGACGACAACGCTGTGCTGGTGGGCAAGGAGGATATCCGGGGTGATTTTGGTCAGCAGCTCAAAGGCGTGATCCATATCGGCGCCGCCGACCAGGCGAGCGACGAGGTGACCATAGTCCTCAAGGGGCTTCCGGCGGGCGTGACCATCAGCGGGGCCGAGTACAACATCTCGACCGGTGAGTATGTGATCAAGGTGCCGCCGTCACTGGTGGGGCTGGAAGGGCTGACCCTCGGTTTGCCGCAAGACTTTGCCGGCTCGCTCAATATCGAGGTGAAGGTGGTGAATACTGATACCGCCAGCGGCAATATCAAGGTTGACAGCAGCACGGTCCGGGTCGATGTGGCCCCCGTTGTCGATGTGAATGGTGGCCGTGGCGAGCACCCGGAACTGACTTTGAGCGTGCTGGATACCAACCATGACGGACAGCCGGACAATCTGGAAGATAGCGAGATCCACCTCGATCTCTCGGTGAAACTGGCTGATATCAGCCCGAGCGAGGCTGATGGAGGTGTCGAGACGGTGAAGGCGGTGACCATTAGCGTCGATCCCAAGTTTGGCTATTTCCTAGTCGGCAACCAGCCACTGACCACATTGGTGGTCAACGACGTAGCAGCCCTCAAGGATTTGGTGTTTGTGCCCAAAGAGCATTTCAGCGGTCAGGTACCGCTCGACATCAAGGTCGATATCGTTGATACCGCGCTGGTCGGTGGCCAGCTGGTGACTGACAGCGGCAGCTGGAGCGGAGAGGTCGGCTTTGAGGTGAGACCAGTCAACGATCCGGCCCAGCTCTCGGTGCACAGCGTCACGGGGAGCGAGGATGGCACGGTCAACCTTGCCGGATTTGGCGCAACCCTTATCGACAATGATGGCTCCGAGCAGATCGTCGCGCTGCAGATCAAGGGGGTACCGGATGGCTTCACCCTGTCGGCTCCGGCGGTCAACAATGGTGGCGGCGTCTGGCAGGTACCCGTGGGGACCGATTTCTCCAAGCTGACCCTGATCCCGCCAGCGGACTTCAGCGGCACCGTGGATCTGTCACTCAGCGCCTTTACCTTGGACAAGGGGCTCACCATCCCGCTCGAAACCAGTGGCAGCTTTACCGTCACCGTCAATCCGGTGGGGGATGCCCTTATCGCCGACATTCAGGGTCAGGCGAGCGGTACCGAAGGGGATGTGATTACTCTGGATCTGGGGCTGGAGACCCGGGATTCCCAGCCAACCGGCGGCAGTGCGGGTAATGTGCATGAGAACAAGCCCGAGCAGGTGCGGGTCACCATCGAAGGGGTGCCTGATGGTGCCGAGATCCGATTGCCACATGGCGTGGCGGGGACGGTTGTTGATCTGGGTGGCGGTCGCTGGCAGGTCACCACCGAGGGCGGCAAGCTGGGTGCAGTCGAGCTGGTGACCAATGATGCCAACGGTGCACTGGATCTCAAGATCACCGCCCAGAGCCTCGACAACGGCGCCCTTGGCCCCGAGGTCAATGGCACCATCCATGTGGATGTAAGCCCGGTCAACGATGCGCCAATCAACGTATTGCCAACGACCCCTCAGGTCGCGCAGGAAGATCAGCCCTTCGTCATCCACGGTTTGCAGGTGAAAGATGTGGATGCGGGCAACAGCCCCATCAAGATCACCCTGTCGGTGGAGCATGGCACCCTGACGCTGCCTGCTGGCAGCGGCGTGACGGTGGTCGGCAACGGCACCGGTTCGCTGGTGCTGACCGGCACGCTGGCCGATCTCAATGCCTTGCTCTCTGGCGGGGTCACCTATCAGGGCAACAGTGATTTCTACGGCAATGACGCCCTGACCATGGTCACCAACGATCAGGGGAACACGGGTAGTGGCGGGGCACTCAGCGATACCGATGTGCTGCCCATCGAGGTGCAGCCGGTCAACGATGCCCCGGTCAATCAGCTGCCTGGCAGCATGACGGTGAAGGAAGATGGCTCCCTGTCGCTCTCCGGCGTCAGCGTGAAGGATGTGGATGCAGGCAGTGCGCCTGTCTCCATGGTGCTGCGGGTCGAGCATGGTGTACTGACCTTGATGGGTGCAACCGGTGCCGTGATGGTGCAGGGGGCGGGTACCAGCGAGATCACCTTGGTGGGGTCGCTGGCCGATCTCAACCAGTTGCTGGCAAGCAACCTGCACTATGAACCGGCCAAAGATTTCTGGGGAGAGGATACCCTTACCGTCACTACCTCCGATCAGGGCAACACTGGTGCGGGTGGCCCGCTGAGCGACACCGATCAGGTGACCATCACGGTCACTCCCGAGCCGGATATGCCGGGTCTGACGGTGGATCAGCATGCGTTCCATGCCTTGCAGGGGGCCGTTATCCCCCTTGGCATCAACGCCAGCGTGGTCAACCCGGCCACCGGCGAGCTCTCCATCCGCATCAGCGGCCTGAATGGGGCGCAGGTGCAGGATGAGCATGGTCAGATTGTTGGTCATGCCGATGGCAATGGCGACTGGCTGATCCCGGCCGATCACTCGGTTCCGCTCTACTTCAGCGGTTTTGGCGACGGTGACCATGTGCTGGGGATCAGTGCCGAATCGAGTGTCGGCGGCTCAACCGTCAGCACGCCCCTTGAGACCATTACGGTGTACGGCCAGAGTGGTAATGAGTTGGTCGGTTCCGATCAGGGGGATTGGCTGTTTGGTTCCTCCGGCGATGACCGTCTATTGGGGGGGCATGGCAACGACATCCTCACCGGCGGGGCTGGCAGCGATCTCTTCGTCTGGCAGCACGGGGACGAGGGGAGTCAGGGGCAGCCCGCCATCGATACCATCACCGACTTCCATCCGGAGCAAGGGGACAAGATCGATCTGGCTGACATGCTGCAAGGGGTCACTGGCAATGGTGTCGATGATCTGCTCAAGCATCTCTCCGCCTCGGTGACCACGGGGAGCAATGGCCTGAGCGATGTGAATCTCTCGGTTTCACCCGCGGGTGATGGCCAGATAACCCAGCAGATCACCCTGAAGGATGTGGATTTGAGTAGCTGGAATCTCACCAGCACCTCGTCCCACGATATCCTGCAGAGCATGCTGGAAGATCAACATAGCCTGATCATCCAGCACCCCTAATAGCGTGTGTGAAGCGTAAAAAAGAAGAGCCGGCAATTACCGGCTCTTTGTTTATCTCTGCGTGGATTGTTTTTATGCGGCCGTAAGGGCCGGGGATTCAGGCCAACGCCTGGGCCAGCAGGTGGATCGGATGTTCACAGCGGAAGCTGGTGCTCATCTCGATCTGCCATTTGCAGGTCTCGCAGTCGGTGATCACCAGATCGGGGGAGAGGCGGTTGATTTGATCAAACAGCCCCTCGCCGATGGTCTGGCTTGTCTGGTAGTTCTCCGACTTGAAGCCGTAGGTGCCGGCGATACCACAACACTGGGACTCCAGCACCGTCACCTTGACCCCGGGAATGGCGCGCAGCAATTCGAGGGTGTAGATGACGCCCCCCATTTTTTCCATGTGGCAGGGGGTGTGGTAGGCGATGTGCAGATTGAGCGGCTTCATCGCCGGTTTGTTGCCCTTGTAGAACTCGTTCCACAGGAAGCGGGTCACCAGCGAGATGCGATCCCGCACCTTGTGGTTGTCCTGCTCCAGCAGGTGGGGGTATTCATCGCGCAGGGTGAAGCCACAGGTGGAGGAGGTGGCTAGCAGCGGCATCTCGTTGCCCAGCAGGGAGTTTTCCATCTGCTTGATATTAAAGGCCGCCTGCTGCTTGGCCTTGTCCATGAAGCCGTTGGCAATCAGCGGTACGCCGCAGCACTTCTCCCGCTCCAGCAACTGCACACCTATGTTCATGGCGTTGAGCACCTGTACCAGCTCCTTGCCAAGCTGCGGGTGGTTGTAGTTGACGTAGCAGCCGTGGAAGTAGGCGATCTGCCGCGCAAAGCTGGCCTGAGTCTCTTTCTGCTTTTTGTACCAGCCGCGGAAGGTGCCTTGGGAGTATTTGGGCAGATCGCGGTGGGATGAGACCCCCAGCGCCTTGTCCAGCACCAGCTTCATCGGCTTGAGGCCGGTGGTGAAGTTGACCACCGGGGCCATCAGGGTAGACATGCTGCCCATCAGATCGGTGTGAGAGAGCACGAACTCGCGGATCCCCGGTTTGAAACCGCTGTACTGATGCTTGGCCTTGGCGATGATGTCGCCGATGCGCACTCCGCTCGGGCAGGCCACTTCGCAGCGTTTGCAGTTGGTGCAGTGCTTGAGGGCGCTGTCAAAGAGCTCGGGGCTCTTGATCCGCAGCCGCTCGCCATCCGGGCCCGCCTGTTTCGGGCCGGGGTAGGCGGGGTTGGCCTTGGCCACCGGGCAGTAGGCGGTACAGACGGTGCATTTGATGCACTGATCGAAAGTTTGGTTGGCGTGATCCAGTAGCATGTCAGTTCTCCTCCCGTAGGGTGTGAAGGCACGGGATATGGGACAAAATCATCATTGAGCTGAACTCAAAATGTGACCGGCGGCCTGCCAGCCGGTGGCAACGGCAACACCGGAGCCGGAACCTTCACGAATTGGGTCGTAATGGGCCAAGACACTGCCCGCGCCATAGAGGTTGGTGAGCGGCTTGCCGCCACGCAGCACTCTGAGTTTGTTGTCGGTCTTGACCCCGAAGCCCATGAAAGGGTGATGGTCAAACAGGCGACGACCGGCCCAGGCATCACGCTCCTCCAGACTCAACACATCGGCATCGAAGATGGGCTCGCGAATGCCGCGCAGACGGGATTCCAGCCCGCGGCTAAAGAAGCTGCCGGAGGCGAGCACGAAGTTGTCCGCCTCGAACAGCTGATCATCGCCATTCTGGGTATGTACGCCGACTACCCGGTCACCTTCGTAGCGGGCGCCCAGCACCCGCTCGCTGGTGAGGAAGGTGCCGCCAAGGGCCATAAAGCGGCGCTTGAGCGCCTCCTGCATCCGCATGCCGATCAGTGACGGCGGCATGGTGGCCACCTCCTTGATGGTGCAGCCGGTACGCTGTTCCAGCTCCGCCAGACGCGGGCCAACCAGCCCCAGCGAAAGGCAGGCGGGCAGCACGATATGGCGGCAGACGGGTACGCCGCTCTCCTGCACCATGCGGCTGATCTCGCGGGCCAGATCGGCCACCAGATGGTGTTTGTCACACAGACGGGCGATATCGGCTGAGCGAAACTCGTGGGGATTGCGGCTGAATTCCGCCAGCTGGGGCAGGCGGATTTCGCCAGTCAGAATGCGGCAGTGGGCAAAACGCGGATGGGTCGCCAGATTGGCGGCCGCCAGTGCCGGATGAAAGTCACGAAAGCCCTCGAGGGTGGCCAGCAGTAGTACATCGGGGATCGGCGCATCTGTGACACAGGCACAGGTATCGGGGGAGAGCCAGGTGCGCTTGAGGGTACCGATGGGAGTCAGGCGCTGGTGATTGGTGTCGTGGCGAACCAGCGGCAATCCCTGCTCGGCGCAGTGGCGCTGCAGATCGGCCAGACTCGCTTCGATATTTTGCATTCCTACTTTGCTGTAGGGATGATCCGGATGGGCAGCCATAAAGGCGGGCAGGGCGGCGCGGGGATCTCCCTCGCTTTCGAGCAGATCGACCGAGCCGGAGGAGAAGTGCAGGGCACTCTGGCCGGAGGCCATCAGCAGGGTCTTCTGGCCTGCCTCCACCAGCCGCAGGGCAGCCGAGAGTCCCGCCATGCCACCGCCGATAACGATATTGTCAAACTTCATGACGGCTCTCCTTGTGAGTGGTCTCGCCGGTTGGGCCGCGTGGGGCATCGGCAACCAGTTGCGGCGCCGTCCATTCCCCCAGGCCAAACAGCCCTTCGTAGATCCAGTAGGTGAACTCGGCCTCGCGCAGGGCATCGCCCCACAGAACGGGGCGGGTTCCCTTGTAACGCTCCTCTAGGAACTGGCGCAGCATGACGCAGGCCTGACGGCCATCGGCCTTGCCGTACTCCTGCATCAGACCGGCGGCGCGGTAGGCGCACAGCTCCCCCTGACAGGGCCCCATCCCCAGACGGGTGCGGCGGCGCAGGTCGATGAGGTTGTCCACATCCAGCTCGCGCAGGGCGTATTCGATTTCACCCGCGGTGACCATTTCACACTCGCAGATGAGGGCGTTGGCCTTGGGGTTGTCACGGAAGAAGGCGATAACCCGCTCGCCGTGGCGGTATTGGGCGGAGCCTTCGACCGGCACCGAGAGGCCGGGAGCGGAGACCTTTTCCGGATCCCGTGAGCCGGGCAGGCTCAGTTCGGCGGTCTGGCAGGGTTTGCTGTTGCCGAGTTTCTTGGCCAGCAGATCGGTGGCCCATTCCGCCATCAGGCGGTAGGTCATCAGCTTGCCGCCGGTGATGGTGTTGAAGCCCTTGAGGCCGTCACGCTCGGCGTGATCCAGCAGCACGATACCGCGGCTGATGTTGCGGCCGGTGTCGTCACCGTCCACCGCCACCAGCGGGCGTACCCCGGCGTAGGCGCGCAGCAGACGGGTGCGGGCCATGATGGGGGCGAGCTTGATCCCCTCGCGCAGCAACACTTCGACCTCTTCGGGTTCGACGGTGAGCTGGTCAATCTTGTTGTAATCGATGCGACTGGAGGTGGTACCGATGAGGGAGATGGTATCGCCCGGCACCAGAATGTCCGCATCCGCCGGTTTGCGAGCACGGTTGAGCACCAGCTGGTTGATGCGGTAATCCATGATGAGCAGGGAGCCCTTGGCCGGGAACATGCGGATGCCGAGATCGGCGTATTCGCAAATTTGCTGGCCCCAGATGCCGGCGGCGTTGATCACCTCCTGACACTCCACCTCAAATGCTTCGCCGGTGCGGGTGTTGATCGCCTTGACCCCGTGTACCCGATCCTGAGTGCGCAAGAGTCCCAGCACCTTGCTGTGGGTGAAGATGCGGGCGCCATGCTCTTTGGCATCCAGCACGTTGGCAGCGGCGAGGCGGAACGGGTCGACCGTGCCATCCGGCACATGGATGGCGCCGATCATCGCCGGGTTGGCGTTGGGCTCGAGCCGCAGGGCTTCACCGGGATCGAGCTGGCGGGTTTCGATACCGGCCAGGGAGCAGGCATCCATAAAGGTGGTTTGGAAATTGATGTCATCTTCCGGCAGGGTGAGGAAGAGGCCGCCTGTGTCCTCGACACAGTGGCTGGCGATCCGCTTGAGGACGCGGTTTTCCTGGATGCATTCGCGGGCGGACTCCTGATCTGTCACCGCGTAGCGGGCACCGGAGTGGAGCAGGCCGTGGTTGCGGCCGGTGGTGCCGGCGGCGATATCATCGCGCTCGAGCAGGATGCAGTCGATGCCGCGCAGTGCGCAATCGCGCATGATGCCGGCCCCTGTGGCACCGCCGCCTATGATGACGACTTGTGTAGTTATTCTTTTCATTGTTGCCCGTCTCATCTCTTCCAGATGAGGCCAGTGTGGCCTACTTCTGAGTGGAAATGTTTGATATGGGCCAAATTTGCGCTCGCAAACGCTCATTTTCTCGCGCGTTAATGAGCATTATGTGACATTTGTCACGTTTGTTATCGCAGCGGTTAATGGGCTGGTGGCAAATGGCAGACACAAAAAAGGGGCATCGGATGCCCCTTGTCACTGTTTGACGAGTCTGATGGGTGTGTGATGCGTCAGCCGCAGCACTTCTTGTGCTTTTTTCCGCTGCCACAGGGGCAGGGATCGTTGCGTCCTGCCTTGAGGGGGGCTGGATCCTGCTCTCCCTCGGTGTAGACCCAGCGCCCCTGATAACGCACGAAGCGGGAACGCTCATGGAGGCAGTGACGCTCATCCCCCTCCAGAAACCAGGCTTTGAACTCCACCATTCCGGTTTCATCCTCCGGGCCGCCCTGGCTGGCGATGATCTCGAGACCGTCCCAGCGGGTGTCGATGTGAGAGAGCTCTTCGGCGGTGAGGCCGCCAAGGTGGGCTGGGTGCCAGCTATGGACCAGATACTCCCCCAGACTGAGCACAAAAGCGCTGTAGCGCGAGCGCATCAGCTGCTCCGGGGTGTCAGCCACAGCGCCACTGTGACGTGAGCCACAGCACAATTCGAGAGAAAGGGTTGAGCCGCAAGGACAAAGATTCATGATTTTCACGTTCTGGCCGATTTGTTTAAGGGAATTGTAACGAAAGCTGGGCTCGCCCTGCCAGCACCTATACTGATGAGTAAGCAAGGAATTCCAATAAAAACAGCTGCAAGGATGTGAAAGATGACGCTAAAGCAGAAAATCCTGTTACTGGGTGCAGTCCCCGTACTGTTGATGGCCCTGGTGGTCAATCTCAGTAACTACATGGTCTCCAAGAGTGATCTGGAGTCTGATCTGGTGGTGGCGAGGGAAAATGCCATCAAGGAGCGTAAAGCGCTGCTCAGCAGTTACATCATGATGGCCAAAACTGCCGTCGATGCCGTGTATTCCCTGCCGGATTCTCCGGAAAATCGTCAAAAGGTCAAAGAGTTGCTCAGGCCGCTGCGTTACAGCAGTGACGGCTACTTTTTTGTCTATGACTTCGAGGGCAATACCATACTGCTGCCGGTGCGTACCGAGCTGGAGGGGAAAAACCGCTGGAACGACAAGGATGCCAAGGGCAAATTGCTGATCCAGGAGATCCTCAAGTCGGCCCGTCAGGGGGATGGTTTTACCGAATACTGGACGGCCAAGCCCTCCATCGGTCGCGATGCCCCCAAACTGGCCTTTACTCTGGTGCTGGACAAATACCAGTGGGCCATTGGCACCGGTTTTTATATCGATGATATCGACAACGAGCTGGCGGCCCTGCGGGCAGAGCGCGAGAGCAACATGCATGCCTCGTTGCAGAGCAGTGTGCTGGTGATCCTGCTGATCCTCGGTATCACCCTGGCGGCGACCGTTATTGTGGGCAACCGGGTCACCAAGCCGTTGGCGGATGCGGTACTGGCATTGAACGATATTGCCAACGGCGACGGGGATCTGACCCAGCGCCTCAAGGTGCAGAGTCAGGACGAGATTGGCCAGCTGGCCAGCGCCTTCAACCGCTTTGTCGAGCGGATCCAGTCGGTGGTAAGTCAGGTGGGCGAGACCAGCAACCACCTCTTTAGCGCGGTCGACAAGTTGCACCATTTGAGCGAGCACTATGACCATCAGATGCAGGGTCACAGTCGCGAGACCGATCAGGTGGTCACAGCGGTGACCGAGATGAGCTCCACCGCTCAGGAGGTGGCGGCCAGTGCCTCCAATGCCGCGACAGCAACCAGCGATGCGGCCCGTGAGTCGGACGCCGCCCGGGGTGTGGTGAGCGGGGCCATCAACAGTATCAACCGGCTGGTGGGGGAGGTGCATACTGCCTCCGGCGTTATCGAGCAATTGGCGCAAGAGACCGCCAAGATTGGCTCGGTGGTGGAGGTCATTCGCGGCATTGCCGAGCAGACCAACCTGCTGGCGCTGAACGCCGCCATCGAGGCGGCCCGTGCCGGTGAGCAGGGGCGGGGCTTTGCGGTGGTGGCGGACGAAGTGCGTTCGCTGGCTGGTCGTACCCAGCAGAGCACCAAGGAGATCAACGAGATGCTGCAACGTCTGCAGGGCGGGGTGAAGCAGGCGGTGGAGGTGATGCAGGCGAGCGAGGATCGCAGCCAGGAGACGGTGCAGGAGGCGAGCCATATCGCCAGCTCCCTCGATAGCATGGTGATGGCGGTCAGTACCATCAACGACATGAACATCCAGATCGCCACCGCCGCCGAAGAGCAGCATGCGGTGTCGGAGGAGATCAACAAGAACCTGGTGGCCATTCAGCAGATTGTCAGCGAGTTGACCAGCGCGGCGGTGGAGTCTAACAGCACCACCCGCGATCTGGCCAATACCGGCGACAAATTGCGCAAACTGGTCTCGCAATTCCGATATTGATCTTGCAATGGTCCGTGACGGCAACCACAAGATGCGGCCTGACCCCCGGTTCAGGCCGCACTTTATTTGGGGATTGACCAATAATGTGTGAAAATTGCCAGCCTCTTTTTTTCAGCCTTTGCCCCATACCCTATGAATGAGATCGTGAAAGGTAGTATCGATTTGATCCGGCAGCTCAACTACGGCCTGGTCTATGCCAGCCTGGAAGAGCACAAGGAGCTGTCGCGCACCGATCTCTCCCGCCTGACCGGTCTCTCGCCAGCCAGTATCACCAAGATCACCCGGGAACTGCTCGATGGGGGTCTGGTGGTCACCTGTGGTGAAAGTTCGGTGGGGCGCGGCCGTCGTCAGACCTTGCTGCGCATCAACGAGCGCCGCTTCCAGTTTCTCTCCATGCGTCTTGGCCGTGGCTACGTGGATATGGCGCTGTTTGACTTCTCCGGTCGCTCGCTGGCCCGCCAGCGCCACCTCTTTACCGAGGAGGAGCGCGCCGATCTGCTGGGCAGTCTGGTGCACGCCATCAAGGTGTTTTTGCCGAGAAAGTCCCTCAGTCTGGCCTGTATCGCCCTCTGCCTGCCGGGTCAGGTAGAGCGCCACTCCGGCATGGTCAAGCACTTCCCCTTCTACGATCTGCGCAACTGGCCCCTTGGCCCAACTCTGCAACAGGCGTTCTCGGTACCTGTGCTGGTGAGCGGTGACGTGCGCACCTGGATCCAGGCCGAGCGGGAGTGGGGGGCCGCCAAAAATTGTGCCGATGCGGTGCTGGTGTTTGTCCACAACGACATCGGGGTCGGCATGGTGGTCAATGGTCAGCTCATCGAGAGCGAGAATGCGCTGCTCGGGGATCTCAGCCACCTGCAGCTCGAGCCCTATGGCCAGCGCTGCTACTGCGGTGGTTTTGGCTGCGCCTGCACCCTGGTGACCAATCAGGCGCTGGAGGCGCAATACCGGGATCTGCGCGAACGGATGCAGGAGCACGACTTGCCCGAGAGCGTCACCATTCGCGAGCTGTGCGAGCTGGCGCTGGCGGGTAACAGCCTTTGCCAGGATATTCTCCATCAGGCGGCGGGCCGCCTCTCCAAGGTGCTCTCCAATCTCATCTGCCTGCTCAATCCGGGCAAGCTGCTGCTGGGGGGCGAGATCACCCGTGCCGATCGGCTGCTGTTCCCCATGCTGCACCAGTCGCTGGCCAGCCAGTTGCCCGCCGAATATCTGGTGCGGCTGCAGATTGAATCCACCCACTTCTACGAAGATCCCACCAAGCCCACTTCGGTGCAGGTGCACAAGGCACTGCGCGATGGCAGCCTGTTGCTGGAGCTGCTGCGCAGCTGTCAGGAGTCGTAAGGCAAGAGGAGTGGGCACTGCATCTGGCGAAAGGGGCAGGGATTGCTGTTCCGCCAGCGCGTAACTCGGTACAATCTTGCGCTTTTCCGGCAGCCCCCTGTTATCGCGCCCTGTGGCGCCATGACATGTTGGCACCGCTGCCGTTCCTGTTTTGACTCCAGTTGTGAACCTAGATGAAGCCTGTTCCTGATCACGCCGTCAACCGCCTGCGGGCCTGGCGCAAGAGTATCTCTACCCGACCGTTTCTTGCCCGTGGCGGTACCTTGGCCCGCTGTCCGGCCTGTCAGCTGCGCGAGGATTGGTGTGCCTGCGAGTGGCGCCCCGAGCTCAAAGCGGAGGCGGGCTTTTGCCTGCTTATGTACGACAGCGAGCCGATGAAGCCCTCCAACACCGGTCGCCTGATCGCCGATGTGTTACCGGATACCACCTGGGCGTTTCTCTGGTCGCGCACCCAACCCCATCCCGAGCTGCTGGCCCTGCTGGCCGATCCCGCGTGGCAGCCCTATGTGGTCTTTCCCGCTTGCGAGAAGGAGCCTGCCCGCCTGACCGGCGAGGTGACGCTGACACCGGGTAAAAAACCGCTCTTTATCCTGCTCGATGGCACCTGGCCGGAGGCGCGCAAGATGTTCAACAAGAGCCCTTATCTGGACGGTTTTCCGGTGCTCGCCATCAAACCCGATACGCTCTCCACCTACGGTATGCGGGTGGCCAACAGCGAGGAGCACCTCTGTACCGCCGAGGTGGCGGCCTGCGTGCTGGAAGTGGCGGGAGAGCTCAAGGCGGGGCAGGCACTGCAGCACTGGTTCAACTTGTTCAGCAGCCGCTACATGGCCGGGCGGGTCAGCCGTTTCCCCGGTGCCGATGAGGATCATCTCTGTGAGGCACTGGCGGCCATCAAGGAAGCGAACGTCGCTTCACCGGCTTGCTAACTGGCCCTCTGAGGGGGCAGGGGCCTGACAGCTCAAATCAATGAAAATCAGGAATCAATTGGCTGCCACTGTTTCGTTAGATTCATGGTCAGTGGCTCGCTAGGATAGCGGCACAGCCTGTGCCCCCGCACAACGTCGTTTTGGTGTTCTCCGGTTGCTCGACCCCTTCGGGCAACCCACTCTCGTGAGGTCTATGGATGGAATTGGAACTGGTTACCCTGTTTGCCCTGTTCGGTGTGGCGCTTGTCGCCGGCTTTATCGATGCCATCGCCGGTGGCGGCGGCCTGCTGACGGTGCCAGCGTTGCTTGCCACCGGCATGCCGCCCGCTCTGGTGCTCGGCACCAACAAGCTGCAGAGCAGTTTTGGCTCCTTCTCCGCCACCTGGTTCTATGCCCGCAAGGGGCTGCTGGAGTGGGCCATGATTTGGCCTGCGGTGATCTGCACCTTTATCGGTGCGGCTATCGGCACGCTGGCAGTGCAGACCATAGACGCCGCCATTCTCGAGCGCCTGCTGCCTTTCCTGCTGATGGCCTTTGCCTGCTACTTCTACTTCTCGCCGCGGGTAAGCGATGCCGAGAGCTCCCGCCGTCTGACTCCCATGCTGTTTGCGCTGCTGGTGGGGGGCGGTGTCGGCTTTTATGACGGCTTCTTTGGGCCGGGCACAGGTTCGTTTTTCGCCATCGGTTTCGTGGCGCTGGCGGGTTTTGGCATGGCGCGCGCCACCGCTCATACCAAGCTGCTCAACTTCACCTCGAATATCGCCTCCCTGCTGTTCTTTGCGCTCGGTGGCAAGGTGGTGTGGAGTGTCGGCTTCTGCATGGCGCTGGGGCAGTTCATCGGCGCCCGTTTTGGCTCCAAAATGGTGCTGAAAAAAGGGGTGAAGCTGATCAAGCCGCTGCTGGTGACCGTCTCCTTGCTGATGTCTGCCAAGCTGGTGTGGAGCCAGTATCCGGAGCTGTTTGCCTGGATCTGATATGCGCCTTGCTTGCCGCATCGCAATTGTTAACGGGGCCCAAGGGCCCCGTTGTCATATCTGGTGTTTTACATGGCTAGCGCGGTGTGTCGCTGCGGTGGCGAAAGTGTTGGTGCAGGGCGCTCACCAGCCTGGAGATCCGCTCTCGTTTTAGGCTGTTTGGCCGGTAGACCAGATGCAGGGGGCGGCCCAGTCCGGGCAGTGGGCGGGCCATCTCCCCCTGTTCTCCCACTAGCCCCAGTAGGCCAGCGGGGAGCAGCACAGGGCCAATACCTGCCTTGGCCAGTTCGATGAGCGCCAGATAGGAGTCGAGCTCCATGGCGGGCTCCAGCCCCATATCAGCCAGCGGTTCGCGCAGGTAGCGGTTGGAGGGGTTCTCCAGATCCATGGTGAGGATCTTGCGCCTGCTTTCTGTGTTGGCTGGCGGCAGGCTCTGCTGCGCCTCGCCAACCAGATAAAAGGGCTCCTCAAGCAGCAGATCGGCGCCGAGGCCATGGCCGGGAGGGAGCCGACCGGCGCAGATGCCGAGCAGGGCATCACCGCTGCGCACCCGCGCCAGAATGACCGGGGTGTGGTGGGTAGAGAGGGCAAGGTGGGGATCGCGCTCCAGATAGTCGCGCATGAAGTGGGCGAGATAACCGGCCAGCAGGGTTTCGGAGCAGGCGATCGGGAGGGGGCTCTGATCCGCCAGATCCTGACTATCGGCCAGCACCCCCTTCATTTCGGCCAAGCTCGGGGCCACTCGTTCCAGCAGCTCCTTTGCCTGCGGGGTGAGGCGGATCTGGCGCCCCTCCGGCTCGATCAGCTTCTTGCCAAGGCGCTGCTCCAGCTGGGCAATTCGCTTGCTCACCGCCGACTGGCTGATATAGAGGCGACTGGCCACCTTGGCCATGGTCCCTTCACTCGCCAGCAGGCTCAGCGTCTCCAGCCCTTCCAGTAACATCTCGCCCCCTTGTTTATCGCCATCAGGATCGTCACAGATTGATCAGCGCTACCTTAGGGGCTGACTGGCTCAGGAGCAAGGGTCGTTTGCTGCCTTGGCCGGTCGAATGCGCCACTCGCTTAAGGGCGGCGCGAAGATCACCAGATTGCCGATGAGGCTGATCACCACTCCGGCCACCGAGACCGGCTGCCAGACAAAGCCTTCATAAAAGGTGGAGAGGGTAAGCGCCACCAGCGGAAAGAGCACGGTGGCGTAGGAGGCCTTGCTGGCCCCGATGCGCCCCACCAGCGTCAGGTAGGCGGTAAAAGCGATCACCGAGCCAAACAGGGCGAGGTAGACCATGGCCGCCAGATAGTGGCCATCGGTCGGCACCACCAGTTGCTGCCCGAGCAATGTGACCCAGCCCAGCAACAGCACCACGCCGTAAACCATGCCCCAGGGCACCAGTTGCAGTACGTGGTAGCCGTGGCGTTGGCCCCGGGCCGAGACCAGATTGCCCAGCGAAAAGCAGAGGGTGCCGCCGCAGGCGAGCAGCAGCCCCTTCCAGCCGTTTGCACCCAATTGCGCATCTGCCAGTACCGGCCAGAACAGTAACTGGGTGCCAAAGAGCCCCAGCAAGGAGCCTTGCAACCAGCGCAGGGTGGGGCGCTTGCGCTCGAACAGCCAGAGGTTGAGGCCGTTGAAGATGCTGGCACTGGCAAAGATCACTGCCGACATGCCGCTCGGGATATAACGGGTGGCGTGGTAAAAGCAGAGAAAGTTGGTGGAAAAGAGCAGGGCACCGAGCAGTGCGGCATAGCGCTGGCCGTGCCAGGGGAGGCGTGGAAAGCGGCCGCTGGCGGTGAGCAGGGCAAACAGTGCCACCGCCGCCAGCAGGAAGCGATAGAGCACCGACACCTCGATGGGGATGGGGCCAAGTTGCCAGGCGATGGCAATCCAGGTGCTGCCCCAGATAAGCACGGTGGCAAGATAGAGCATCAGATTCATCACAGTTCCGGAGAGTCAGGGAGAGATGACCCACTATGGGGCGAGCTCTGATGGCTGGATTGCACCATCTTGCGGTTTTTCATCGCCCTGCGCTGTCATCTGTGGGCGTGGTCGGTAAGATGGATGGCAGCGGCATAATACGTACACCGGAACAGGCGGCAGGGGCGAATGAAAACAGCAGGGGTATTTGATGCACTGGTCAGCACCGGCGCCCGGCTGGAGGACGCCTGCTGGCTCGAACCCGGGCTTGGCGTCGCCAGTTGGCGCAACTGCTATGACCAGACCCGCTATCACAAGCCGGGCCACCACACCCTGAGCGTCTATCTGCAAGGAGGCGAGCAGACCGAGCGACTCGATGGGCCGGGTGGCCACGGCGGCACCGGCAAGGTGTGCATCATGCCGGATCACCACAGATCCGAGTGGCTGGTGCGCGAAGAGTTTCGCTTCTTTCATCTCTACTTCACCCCGGCTCACCTCACCCGTATCGCCGAGGAGGCGTGTGACAAGGAGGGGCGCCACCTGCAACTGGTGGACAAGACCTTTATCGACGATCCGCAGGCGGCCGGACTGGTGCAGCGCCAACTGATGCAACTTCAGTGGCAGCACGGGGTCGATCGGTTGGCACTCTCCCACGGCGCCTGGATGTTGATCCTCCACGCCTATCACCACCACACCGAGGAGGCTCCCGGTTTGCCACCTCTGCGCGGCGGGCTGGCGCCCGTGGTGATCAAGCGGGTGCAGGAGTATCTGCAGGCCCATCTGGCTGACTCGGTCACGCTGGCAGAGCTGGCGCAGCAGGCGGGGCTGAGCGAGTATCACTTCGCCCGCATGTTCGGCCAGAGTCTCGGCTGCCCGCCCCACCGCTATCTGCTTGGGCTGCGGCTCAAACGGGCCAAGCAGCTGTTGGCTGGCCCCGAGCCGCTGGCCAGCATCGCCAGTCAGTGTGGCTTCTCTTCCCAGGCCCATTTCGGTAATCGTTTTCGCGAGGCGTTTGGTTTGACGCCGGGGCAGTGGCGGGCGCAATTGTCATCTTCTCGTCACAGATAACCCTGAGACTTTGGACAAAAGAGGTGTACTCTCTACCACTTATCCATTGAAAGGAATGCCCATTGAATTATCGCAAACGTCAAATCCGTACCCGTCATCTCTGGTTCAGCCACTGGAATGCCCCGCAAGATCGCACCGCTGTTGTTACCCCTCCCGAACCTGCAGTGCCTCACAGTTCACGTTGAAAAAGCCCCGCCTGCGATAGGATTTTTCCGGTAACTTTGCCACTATTGCCCCATCACAATGATGTGGACATGGCTGGATGTTTCTGGAACGTATTGAAGTCAAAGGTTTTCGCGGTATAAATCGCCTGTCGCTCGGGCTGGATCAGACCACAGTGCTGATCGGTGAGAATACCTGGGGTAAATCGAGCCTGCTGCGCGCCCTCTGGTGTCTGCTGGGGCAGGATGCCGAGCCCTATCAGTTCACCGCCGAGGATTTTCACCAACCGGAAGATCCCGAATTGGCCCCGGCGCGCCACTTGCAACTGGTGCTCACCTTCAGTGAGCACAGACCCCAGATGTGTCAGCACTCCCGTCGGCTGGCCCGTCTTTGCCCCTCCTGGGTGCTGCACAAGGACAAATTCCACCGCATTCACTATCGCGCCAGCGCCGAGCTGCAGGCGGATGGCTCTGTGCTCACCATTCACGACTTTCTCGATGGGGTAGGCAAGAGCCTGCCCATCGCCAACACCCACGAGCTGGTCTGCATGCTCATCACCATGAACCCGGTGTTCCGGCTGCGGGACGCCCGTACCGCTCGCAACGGGGTGGAGACATTGCAGTGGGGAGATCTCTCCGAGCATCGCCTGAGCGAGCTGGCGGACAAGCTGATCGATGAACCCCAGCGGATCGGCGAGCCGGAGCTCAAAGAGGCGCTGCAGGCGGTGCGCCAGTTGATGGACCACTACTTCAACGCTCTGGCCCCCATCAAGAACAAGCCGCGCAGTCAGCGCGACATCATCAATCGCCCCATGACATTGCGCAATCCTGGCAACCTGCATACCCTGCTGCGCCGCGCCGATAACCGCGCGCTGCAGCTGGCGATGGCGGGGATGGCGGCTACCCTGCTGCAAGCGCGGGGCAACCGCGAGCTGGAGGAGGGGGCCCGTCCCATCATGATCCTGGAGGACCCGGAGAGCCGGCTGCACCCGACCATGCTGGCGCTGGCGTGGGGGCTGCTGGAACAACTACCGGGCCAGAAGCTGCTCACCACCAACTCGGGAGACTTGCTCTCTTCCCTGCCGCTCAATCAGGTGCGGCGGCTGGTGCGCCGTCAGCAGGATATCCTCTGTCACCAGCTGGGGGGGGAGCGCTACAGCAGCGATGATCTGCGCAAGATCGCCTTTCACGTGCGGATCAACCGCCCCATGTCGCTGTTTGCCCGTTGCTGGCTGCTGGTGGAGGGGGAGACCGAGATCTGGCTGCTCTCCGAGTTGGCGCAGATCTGTGGTTACAGTCTGCGGGCCGAAGGGGTACGGATCATCGAGTTTGCCCAGTGCGGCCAGTCGCCGCTCATCAAGGTGGCGCGGGATTTTGGCATCGAGTGGCACCTGCTGACCGATGGCGACGAGGCGGGGCTCAAGTATGCCACCTCGGCCCGGGGCCAGCTCAAGGGAGAGCGGGAGCGGGACCGACTGACCCAGCTCCCTGCCGCCGACATCGAGCACTACCTCTATCACAACGGTTTTGAAGCTGTGTTTCGCCGCGAGGCCGGGGTGGGCGGGCGCGCCATGTGGAGTGCCAGTCACATCATCAACAAGGCGATCCATCACCGCAGCAAGCCGGGAATGGCGCTGGCGGTGGTGGAAGAGGCGGAGCGGCTCGGCGCCGAACATATTCCGCCGGTGATCCGCCAGATGTTTGCCCGGGTGGTGGCGCTGGCCCGCGGTCAGGGCTAAAGCCAGCGCAGCATCCCGTCACTATGGATATGGCTGCCAGCAGGGCGCCCCTCAAGGTGGGCTCTGCTGGCAGCAAATTGCCCCGGATTGTTTGCCCACGATTGTTTGTCGCGATTGGGGATAGCCGCTGGTTTGGGTATACTCGCCCCTCTCTGGCGCCCCGGTGGCGCACCTCGAATCTTTACTGCTGGAGGCATCGTGTTCGTCCAACTCCCTTTTTGGCTCTTTCCTCTCACCGGATTGATGGCGCTTGGCGCCCTGATCGCCCTCGGTATTGTGCTGTGGCGCAGTGATATCTGCCCTGGCCAGCGCTCGCGCATCAGTCAGCAGCTCTTCTCCATCTGGGTTATTACCGCGCTCTCTCTGATGCTGGCGGTAGAGGCCAAGGCGGCCAGCTGGCTCATCTGGAGTGGTGGGGCCGCACTGGTGCTCGGGGTTGGCTTGTCGCTGGCCCAGTCACGGCTGGAGGGCAAGCGTTCAGTCCCCTCGACACTGCTTTGGCTACCGGCGTTGCCGCTCGCTCTCTATGGCTTCGGGCTGCTGCAACTGCAGGGCTGGGTGAGTGGTCTGCTGCAGATGGCGATGCTGGGGGCGGCCTTTGCCCACCTGATGCTGCTGCGGGCCCGTCATCGTCTCAAGGCATTCAACACCCTGTTGCCACTGGCCGGTCTGGTGGGGGCGATGGCCAGCCTTGTCTGGCTGGCAGTGTTGGTGGGCTGGCAAGGGGGTGAGGCCAATCTCGATGCCCTGATCCCGGCGGTGGTGACCCAGGCAGCGCTGCTGGTGGCCTCTCTGCTGCTCTGGTTCAGCCCGCTTTACTTGCAGCGTGATACCGCGCCAGTGGTGGTCTCTACCTCCCTGTGTGGCCTGCTGATCGCCCAGATCGCCGCTACCAGCGTGTTGCACCAGCTGATCTGACACTGGTGCTGAAAAGAGAAAGCCCCGAGCCAACACTCGGGGCTTTTGCATATCTGGCTTGCAGGTATCGCTGCTATCAATTCACAGCAATCGATCAATAGAAATCGTCGGCCCCGCAGATAAAGAGGCAACTGCTGCGTGGCTGGGCCAGATATTCGCGGGTCAATCCCTCCAGCGGCATGCCGAAGGTGCAGATATCCTGCGGCGAGGGGAGGGCGGTATCGAGGATCCGCCGCCAGTAGCCGCCGACGCCCTTGGGGGGGCTCGGCAGGTTGAAGGTGAGGGGCTCCCAGTAGGCGTTGAACAGCACATAGAGCGCCAGCTTGGTTTCGCTCGACAGCGCCGACATTGCGATGGCGTGGGAGTGGGGGCTGAAATCCGGTTGCCCGGCGTTGACCCCGTGCCAGCAGATCTCGCTGTGGCGCAGGATCTCGGTGAGTGACAGCGGCATGCTCTCCTGCTCCGGGCGCTGGAACAGGTGTTTGCGGTATTGGATCAGCTCCTTCATAAAGCGGAACATCTCCTGACTGCGGGCATTGGGCAGCCAGTTCATCCAGCAGGTGGCATTGTCCTGGCAGTAGCCGTTGTTGTTGCCCCGCTGGGTGCGCAGCAGCTCGTCTCCCATCAGCAGCATGGGGGATCCCACCGAGAGCAGGGTCGCCACCATCATGTTTTTGGCCTGGCGCATCCGCAGGGCGTTGATCTGGGGATCTTCCGTTACCCCTTCATGGCCGTGGTTCCAGCTGAAGTTGTGATCGCAGCCGTCACGGTTCTCCTCCCCGTTGGCTTCGTTGTGCTTGCTGTTGTAACTGGCCCAGTCCCACAGGGTAAAACCGTCGTGGCAGGTAACGAAGTTGATACTCTTCTCGGGATCTGCGTGGTGATAGTGGTAGATGTCGGGGCTGCCGCACAGCCGCTCGACAAAGGCGGTGACGCTGTTGTCATCCCCGCGCAGAAAACGGCGCACATCATCCCGGAACTGGCCGTTCCACTCACGCCAGCGGGCGCCGGCCAGTGACCCCACCTGATAGAGTCCCCCCGCATCCCAGGCCTCGGCAATCAGCTTGATGTCGGCGATGTTGGGGTCGGTATCTATGGTGCGCAGGGTCGGCGCATTGGCCTGCGGCTGACCCGATTCATCCCGCGACAGAATGGCGGCCAGATCAAACCGAAAGCCATCGACGTGCATCTCCTGACGCCAGAAGTGGAGGCTGTCCATGATCATCCGCAGCACCACCGGATGGGCGCCGTTGAAGGTGTTGCCGCAGCCCGAATAGTTGGTGTCCTTCTGGTTGTTGTCGAGGATGTAGTAGGCCTCGTTGTCGATGCCGCGAAACGAGAAGGTGGGGCCATCATCACCCCCTTCGGCGGTGTGGTTGTAAACCACGTCCAGGATCACCTCGATATTGGCCTTGTGCAGCGCCTTGACCATGTCGCGAAATTCGGTCAGCGGATCATCGCCGCAGGCGTATTGGGCGTGGGGGGCGAAAAAGGACATGGGGCTGTAACCCCAGTAGTTGGAGAGTCCTTTGGGCGCATCCTGAGGATCGAACTGGAACACCGGCAGCAGCTCGACGGCGGTGACACCGAGAGATTGCAGGTAGGGGATCTTCTCAATCAGCCCGAGATAGGTGCCACGCAGCGCCGGATCGACCCCGGAGCTCGGGGACTTGGTAAAGCCCCCCAGATGCAATTCGTAGATCACCGAGCGGGAGAGGGAGTGAGCGGGCAATTTGTCTCCTTCCCAGTCGTAGTGGCGAGTATCGACCACCTTGTTCTTGGCGCAACAAGCCAGATTGCTGCCTGGACGGGCCGCCGCCCATCGATCGTAATTGGCGCCAAGCTCGATGCTGCGGCCGTATGGGTCGAGCAACACCTTCTCGGCATCGAAGCGGGTGCCGCCATATGGGCGCCACGGGCCCTGAATGCGATAGGCGTAACGTTGCCCGACCGAGATCCCCTCCACATGGATATGCCAGTAGTAGGCGGTGCGGTTGAGGCGCGGGGAGAGGGGGATCACCTCGGGGGTCGCATCGTCTGCGCTTGCGAAGAGCAGCAGTTCGACCCGGCTGGCGAGGCGTGCCCAGATCGCAAAGTTGACGCCGTTACTGTCGGGTGTGGCCCCCAACTGACGGCAGTGACCGGCGGAGATGCGCATATTCTACCTACCCAAAATGAGGAGTGTTCACCTTATTGAGTGTAGTGCCGGATGCCTGACAAGGACTCGATTGCCTGAAAAAACAGCATGATGCTGCTAATGACCGCACTATTTGTCCGATTAATCTACGAATAAACTTTTTTTGAGATATTTACTTGCAATCTGTGCGCTGGCGCCTATTATTGGCGACCTCAGACGCGGGGTGGAGCAGCCCGGTAGCTCGTCGGGCTCATAACCCGAAGGTCGTCAGTTCAAATCTGGCCCCCGCAACCATCTGAGATCCTGACCAGCCAAGCCGGTGTAACCGGTTGGTGGGAAAGGAGAAATCGAACTGGCTACTGCTCGGCCACTTCGAGAAAAATTCGGACGCGGGGTGGAGCAGCTCGGTAGCTCGTCGGGCTCATAACCCGAAGGTCGTCGGTTCAAATCCGGCCCCCGCAACCAACTCTTTCGTCAGCTTGCGATTGTATAAACAGTCGAAGGCAGACAAACGCCAACAAGCCACTGCTCGGCTTGGGGGTGACAATTCGGACGCGGGGTGGAGCAGCTCGGTAGCTCGTCGGGCTCATAACCCGAAGGTCGTCGGTTCAAATCCGGCCCCCGCAACCAACTCTTTCGTCAGCTTGCGATTGTATAAACAGTCGAAGGCAGACAAACGCCAACAAGCCACTGCTCGGCTTGGGGGTGACAATTCGGACGCGGGGTGGAGCAGCTCGGTAGCTCGTCGGGCTCATAACCCGAAGGTCGTCGGTTCAAATCCGGCCCCCGCAACCAACTTTTTCGTCAGTTTGCGATTGTGCAAACAGTCGAAGGCAGACAAACGCCATCAAGCTACTGCTCGGCTTAAGGGTGACAATTCGGACGCGGGGTGGAGCAGCTCGGTAGCTCGTCGGGCTCATAACCCGAAGGTCGTCGGTTCAAATCCGGCCCCCGCAACCAACTTTCTGAACGTTCCCTTCCTGTATCGCCAATCATTGAACAATCCTTCTTGATGCTCGTCACCATCTGGTGATTGCTGCTATTTCTGACGCTTTTTCAAGACCAAAACTGGTCGTATCAACCATTTGTTGGGTATCATCAGGTATCTCTTCATGGATGAGGCACGCGCCTGTGATCACTCCCTTCACCTATCTTCCTCCTGCTATTGAAAGCCGAGATGCCACGCTGGCCGAAGCCCTTGCCCAAGGGCTGCCGTTGCAACTGCTGCTGATCGCCGAAGAGCAGAAGGAGTCCTTGCTTTCGCTCCCCGCCCTTGCGGGTCTCCAGATCCAGCTTGCGTTGGGGAAAAAAGCGCCCTTTACCCTGATGCATGGCAATACCCTGTTGCAGGTGATGTTTGTGGCCGGCAGTGTGACGCGGGATCACCGCCTCTATAAACAGATCAGAGGCTGGATTGCTCCTCTTTCTGGGCTTAATGTGGAGCGCCTCGGGTTGCATCTGGAAGGTTTTTCCCCCTCCGAGCGAGTGATGCTGGCCGAAGTGATGTTGTCAGCCCTGCTTGCTGCCAATATTTCGTTGCCCACCAGCAAGCGCCGCAGCGAAAGCAGCTGGAGCTACCAGCAGATCAAGGTTTCACCCGCTGTGGTGCTGGACTTGGCGCGCCTTTACAGCGAAGCGGGGGGTAACGGGTTGGCTCGCCATCTGGCGGTGTTGCCTGCCTCCGAGCTGACGGCCGCCAGCTATCGCGAGTTTGTCAGCAAGCTGGCGCAAGATGAGGGGTGGCAGTGCCATCACTATGATCAGGCGCAGCTGGCCGAGTTGGGGGCGGGGGCGTTTCTGGCTGTTGCTCGTGGTTCGGAAGACAATCAGGGGGCCATGGTCAAGCTCAGCTACTACCCGCCCAAGCCGGTGCGCCGCATTGCGTTGGTGGGCAAGGGGATCTGTCACGACTCTGGCGGTTATAACCTCAAGGTCTCCGGCAGCATGTATGGCATGCATCTGGACATGGGGGGCAGCGCGGTGGCGCTGGGGGCCCTCTACGCCATCAGCCGAGCTCAGCTACCCTACGAGGTACACTGCTGGCTGGCCATTGCCGAGAACCATATCGGCCCTCACGCCTATCGTCCTGGCGAGGTGGTGACTGCCATCAATGGCACCTCCATCGAGGTGGTCGATACCGATGCCGAAGGGCGAATGGTATTGGCCGACACCCTGGCGATGGCGGTGCAGGATACTCCGGATCTGCTGCTCGATTACGCGACCCTGACCGGGGCCTGCAAACGGGCGCTGGGTAGCCGCTACAGCGGCGTCTTTACCAATCGCAGCGAATGGATGACATCGCTGGTCAATCTGGGTCAGCGCAGCGGCGAGCGGATCTGGCCCTTCCCGCTTGATGATGATTACGACGACAACATCGAAAGCGAGTGGGCCGATCTGTTGCAGTGTGCTCCGGGCAGTTCGCCGGATCACATCGATGCGGCCCGTTTCCTCGCCCACTTCGTGCCCGAGCAGACCCCCTGGCTGCACTTCGACCTGAGCGGTTTTCGCAACAAGGGGGGCAATGGGGTGGTCTCCAGCGAAGTGACCGGCTTTGGCGTGCGTCTCACGCTGGATCTGCTGGCCAGCCCGCTTGGCAGAGTTGGTCGCTAAGCCTCTGAACAATCTGAATGATAACAAGGAGTTCTGTGAAACAACCAAGCTATGACTGGGTGCTGTTCGATTTGGATGAAACCCTGCTCGATTTTCCGGTCGCCTCTGCGCTGACGCACACCCTGCAGATCTATGGTGTACAGGCTGACGACGCCAGCATGGCGCAGTACCACGCCCTCAACCATGGGCTCTGGCAGCAGTACAACGAAGGCGAGATCGATGCAACGGCGTTGCAGCAGACCCGCTTCTCCCTCTTTGCCCAGCAGGTTGCCGCCGATCCCATGGCGATGAACAACACCTTTCTGGAGCAAATCATTGCCCTTAGCATGCCTCTCGAAGGGGTGGTCGAGACCCTGCAGCAGCTGCGCAGCAAGGTGCGGATGGGGATCATCACCAATGGTTTCAGCGTGCCCCAGCGGGGGCGGCTTGGCAAACTGGGCTGGAGCGAGTGGTTCGAGCCGCTGGTGATCTCCGACGAGATCCGGGTGACCAAGCCGGCGCCAGCTATTTTCCAGCACACCCTCTCCCTGATGGGGCAGCCAGATCCGGCCCGGGTGCTGATGGTGGGGGATAACCCGAAAACCGATATTGCCGGGGCGGCGGCGCAGGGGCTGGCAACATGCTGGTACAACCCGGCGCGGCAAGCGGGCGAGTGCGATGCAACCCACGAAATCCACCACTTCGCCCACCTTGCCGACATTGTGCTGGGACGCTGATAGCCAGGCTTAACCCATCACGTTATCGGTGACCAAAACGTCCTGGCAAGTTGCAACCAGGGTTGTTTGAGACAGGATTGGGTTTGCTTGAGACTGCAAGGGGAGCTGATGCTCCCCTTACTTATGAGTGTTTTCCTGTGAATGCAGGGATCTGAACTGGTAGCGATCGAGGATCTGCTGATAGTCGGGACTCTGTTTCAATTTATCGATAGCCTGATTGATCCGCTGCAGTTGCGCCTCAGTGGTGCTCTCTTTGCTCAGCATCAGGTGAACCGGTGTCTGTTCGATATGCAGCAGAATATACAGCTTGTCCTGCACGCCATCCTTACCCTGCCACTCCTGCAGTCCGTGGGGGTCCAGAATAAACCCCTGGATCCGACCCCCTTGCAACATCTTCAGCAACTGATCCAGCCGCAGGCGCATCTGCAAACGGGGCTGCAGCTCGGGCCTTGCCATCAACTGGCGGAAGGTATTGCCGTAATCAAAGCCCTTGAGCACCCCGATATGGAAGTCAGGGGTGTTGATCAACTGCTCGAGGGTGGTGATCCCGCGCCAGCGCTCGGCATCTTGCCGACGGATGACGATGGCCGTCTCCTCTTCCCGATAGGGGTGGCTGAAGCGGGCATATTGCTGCCGCTCGGCGGTGATATTGGCTGACATGGCCAGTTGAACCGTGCCGAATTTCAGCTCGTGCAGCACGCGAGCCCAGGGCATTTCACTGAATTTGGCCTGATAACCGGCCCGCAGGAAGATGGCGTTGAGCAGCTCCACATCCAGTCCGCGGAGCTGTTGCTGTTCATTGCGATAACTGAAGGGCTGCCAGTCGACCCAGCCCACGACCAATGACTCCTGTGCCGTAGCCTGGCAACACAAACACCATAACAACAAGAGTCTGTACACAACGCATACCCTCGAACAGGCTGATACGGTGAGTATTGGACAGGAACGACGGAGTAACCAGTGCTGAGGGTTGAGCGGATGCACAGATGTGCATCCCTCACAGTTCGTGGGCGTGGAATCCCTTGCGATAACGGGTTTCACAGCGCGGGCAGCGTTGCAGGGTCGGATCCTGTTCCAGCTGTTCGATGGAAAGCGGCTCTTCACAATCGGAGCAGAGGCCATAGAGGCCGAGATCCATCTGGCAGAGTGCCGCGTCGATCCGCTTGAGGCGGGCCACACTCTGCTCTACCTTCGGCAGATCCAGTCGGCTGGTCAGTTCCACCAGTTGATCCTGCTCGCAGTGACCGACCTGCTCGGCCCACTCGTCACGGCGGCAGGCTTTGAGCTGACCGATCAGCGTTTCTCGTACTTGGGCCCAGTCTGACAGTAGGCGATTACGCCAGACAGTCAACTGTGCTTGCGTCATTTCACACACATTATCCCCCACAGGACAGACGACAGATTCGGGGCAGTATAGGGATCCGATAACTCTATCAAGATGATATGCGTCAAGTTAAACGTGGTTAGCCGTGGCTTTTGGCTGCTTGCAGCAGGGCATCGCGGATGGGAGCCGTCTCTTTGAGCACCCGGATCTCCTGAAACAGCAGGTCCGCTTCGGGATATTCCCGCTTGAGATAGCTGAACCACTGTTTGATGCGGCTGGGGTAATAGTCGGCTTTTTCGCTGGCCAGATCCTGCTCGGTATAGCTCACCATCAACTGCAGCACCTCGGCCCAGCTCATGTGCGGGCAGCCGGTTTTCATCACGTTGGCCAGATTGGGCAGGGAGATGGCGCCGCGCCCGACCATCAGGGCATCGCAACCCGAGACCCTGGCGCAGGCGAGGGCATCTTTGTGATCCCAAATCTCGCCGTTGGCGGTGACGGGGATGGGCAGGGCGCGGCGAATGGCATCCACATACTCCCAGTGGGCGGGGGCCTTGTAGCCTTCGCGCTTGGTGCGGGCATGAACGGCCAGCTCGTTGGCGCCCCCCTGGAAGACCGCCTGAGCGTTCTCCAGATAGAGATCCTTGTCGTCGTAACCGAGGCGAATTTTGGCGCTCACCGGCAGATGGGCAGGCACCGCCTCGCGCACCGCCTTGACGATGCGGTAGATGGTCTCGGGCTCTTTGAGCAGCACCGCACCGCCCTTGCTCTTGTTGACCGTAGGGGCGGGACAGCCGAAGTTGAGATCGACGCCGGGGGAGCCCAGCTCGATGGCGCGCAGGGCGTTCTCGGCCAGCCACTCGGGGTGTTGCCCCAGCAGTTGCACCCGCACCGGGGTGCCTGCGCGGGTTTTGCCATCTTGCAGCAGTTCAGGGCAGAGGCGGTAGAACACCTTGGCGGGGAGCAGCTGATCGACGACCCGGATAAACTCGCTCACGCAGAGATCGTAATCATTGACGGAGGTGAGAACCTCCCGCATCAGGTGATCCAGTACCCCCTGCATGGGGGCCAAAATAACGCGCATAACGGCTTTCCGACGAGAGTGGCAAGAAAAAAGAGCGCAGATTGTAGTGGGGTTGCGGCCCGCTGTCAGCACCCGCTCAAACTCTGTTAGGCTAGAGGGAGATAAATCACGCAAGGAGAAGGAATGAAGCGTTGGTGTCTGATGGCGCTCGGGTGGCTGGCATTTGCCACCGGTATTGTGGGCATTGTGCTGCCGCTCTTGCCGACTACCCCCTTCATGTTGCTGGCCGCCGCCCTGTTTGCCCGCTCATCGCCCCGTTTTTATCGCTGGCTGCTGGCCCATCCCTGGTTTGGCCCGCCCATCGTGGATTGGCAACAGTATCGCGGCATTCGTCGTCAGGCCAGACGGCGCGCCATTATCTTCATTTTGCTCACCTTTTCGGTGTCGCTGGCGGTGGTGCCACTGCTGTGGGTCAAGGGGCTGCTGGTTATCATAATGGTGATCCTGCTCACCTGGTTAATGCGTCTGCCAGTGCTGGAGCCAGTTGCAATGGTGAAGTGAAGTCCCTAAGCTATTGCAGCAATAATGCTATGGAGTCGGCCTGTCATTTTTGCGTGACAGGCTTTTTTATTTCCCGCAGAAGGGAATTGAGAAAAAATGGCCACCCCTGGGTCAAAAAAATAAGCGGTCAACACATGAATCCGGAAACCCTGAAATTTATCGAAGCAAGCATCAAGACCATTCCCGACTATCCGAAGCCGGGCATTCTGTTTCGTGACATCACCAGCCTGATTGAGAACGCCGAGGCCTTCAAGGCCACCATCGATCTGCTGGCCAATCATTATCGTGATCAAGGGATCACCAAGATTGTTGGCACCGAAGCCCGCGGCTTCATCTTTGGCGCACCGGTTGCCTATGCCATGGGGCTGGGCTTCGTGCCGGTCCGCAAGCCGGGCAAGCTGCCGCGCGAAGTGATCGAGGAGTCCTATGCCCTCGAGTACGGCACCGACACCCTGCAACTGCACACCGATGCCATCGTGCCCGGTGACAAGGTGCTGGTCGTGGACGATCTGCTGGCGACCGGCGGTACCGTCGATGCGACCGTCAAGCTGATCCGCCGTGCCGGTGGTGAAGTGGCCGATGCGGCCTTCATCATCTCCCTGCCGTCTCTGGGTGGCGATGCCCGCCTGACTGCTGCTGGCATCAAGGTAGTCTCACTGGTCGAGCTGGCCGGCGAGTAATGCCTCTTTGGCCCGATCATCTGCATCGGGCCTGCATTGAACCGGTTCCCTTGCGGGCATCGGTTTGAAAATCAAGCGATCCCTCCCGCTCTGACCGATAGCCGATACAGCCAGCCCGCCATTTGTGTTAGCATCCGGCCTCAATGCCCTGTCTTCCCTGCATGATGGATTTATGAGCTATCAGGTTCTGGCGCGTAAATGGCGCCCCCATACGTTTGAACAAGTGGTAGGCCAGCAACATGTGCTGACCGCCTTGACCAACGCCCTGGATCAGGGACGGCTGCATCACGCCTATCTGCTGAGCGGTACCCGCGGGGTCGGCAAGACCACCATCGCCCGTATTCTGGCCAAGAGCCTCAACTGCGAACAGGGGATCAGCAGCCACCCGTGTGGTGTCTGTGATACCTGCCGCGAGATCGATCAGGGCAACTTTGTCGACCTGCTGGAGATTGACGCGGCGTCCCGCACCAAGGTGGAAGATACCCGCGAGCTGCTCGACAACGTGCAGTACCGCCCGGCCCGTGGCCGCTTCAAGGTCTACCTCATCGATGAAGTGCACATGTTGTCGCGCCACAGCTTCAACGCGTTGCTGAAAACCCTGGAAGAGCCGCCCCCCTATGTGAAGTTTCTGCTGGCCACCACGGATCCGCAGAAGCTGCCCATTACCATTCTCTCGCGCTGTCTGCAGTTTCATCTGAAGAGTCTGGATCAGACCCAGATCGCCAAGCAGCTCGAATGGGTGCTGGATCAGGAGGGGCAGCCCTTCGAGCCACGCGCCCTGCTGGCCCTGGCCAAAGCCGCCGATGGCAGTATGCGTGATGCCCTGAGCCTGACCGATCAGGCGTTGGCCCACGGCAATGGCAGCGTGCGCCTCGACAGCGTGCTGGCGATGCTGGGGACACTCGATCACCGCCATCTGCACCAGCTGCTGGAAGCCATTTTGCGGCAAGATGCGCCAGCGACCATGGCCAAGATCACCGAGATCGCCACCCTGGGCCCCGATTTTGATCAGCTCCACGCCGAGCTGGAAGGCTTGCTCCATCGTATCGCCATGGCGCAGCTGCTGCCTGCCAGTGTGCAGGAGCAGGGGGCGGATGCCGATTCCCTGCTGCAACTGGCCAAGGCGATGAGCCCGGAAGAGGTGCAGCTCTGCTACCAGATCGTGCTGGGTGGCCGTAAAGATCTGCCCTGGGCTCCCGATGGCCGCATCGCGCTGGAGATGACCTGCCTGCGGATGCTTGCCTTTTCCCCACGGCGCGATGCCCTGCATCCGGCCAGCCTCACTGCGCTGCCCCCGTCAATGACGAGCAGTGCAGCGAGTAGTGCCACTCCGGTAGCCTCCTTGCCGGGAAAGCGCCCGGCCGCTGAATCGGCCGCAGTGGCACCGATCAGCGGCGCCGTGCCTGCACCGCTAGCCAGCCCTGTTGCCAGCACGCCTGTTGCTACCAGTGCAGTGCCCGCGGTTGATGTATCCCTGCCTTCGATGACGGATGACATCGGCAACCCCGCCGACAGCGAGGAGGAGGCGCAAGCCGCCGAGCTGTTCAGCCAGCAGGATGAGCTGCTGCGCGAGGCTGCGGGCATGGGGTATCAACCCGAGCCCGCGTTGCCACATGCGCAGCCCGATGTGCCAGCGCACTCAGCCGAACAATCTGCTGATGCTGATGCTGATGATCGAGCGCCTGCCGCAGCCGATATGGACTATTCCCGTGGCGAGCCGCTGACCGCCCCCTTCGAGCCCGCGCTCGAACCGACAACCGCGCCGGTTAGCGCACCTGAAGCCGTGTCTGCGGTATCGAGCATGCAAAGCCTGCTTGGTAAGCGAAACATGTTGCGCAGCCGCCAGCGTGGTCAGGATGCCCCGGCGGCGCCCGCGCCGCGCGCGGTGCCGGTTGCGCCAGCTCGTCCTGTCGCGCCCGCCGCCGCACCGACCGTAGCGCAACAGCCAGCTCCGGTCAGCCAACCGGCCGGGCAGGGGATGCCGGCGATGGGTCACTATGATGATCTGCCGCCAGTGGAGCTCTATAACGACAGTTACGAGCCGCAGGGTGACAACGGGGAATACGAGGAGTACCTCAATCAGGGCTTTGCCGAGCAGACTCAGGTGATGAGCCACGCCCCTGTCACGGCACCGGCCCAGCCAACCGATCTGCCACCTTGGGATCTCGACGGGCAGCCGAGCTATCGACCCGGTGAACGCAGCGCTGCGGCGCCAGCGGTGACGCCCGCCCCTGCGACCCGGCCACCCGTTGCCACCACGGCGGTGGCTGCTGCACCGGTGACGCAGAGCGAGCCCGCTCAGCCGGTGATGGAGACCATCGATTGGGATGAGCTCGAGAGCGACAGCGAGCCGCAAGAGGGGGAGGCGACTCGCCTTATCCCCTCCTCGCTGCTCAATGGTTGCGGCGACCCTTGGGCCGAGTTGATCGCTCACACTCAGGTGGGAGGGCGGCTGCGTCAGTTGGCCATCAACTCGGTGATGACGCGGGAAGGGGATAAAGTCCTGCTAACCCTCAAGCCCGAGCAGCGCCATCTGGTGAGCGACAAGGCGCGCGCCGATCTGGCCGAGATCATTGGACCAGCGCTGGGGCAACCGGTGCAGGTCGAGGTGACGCTCGGTGTGGTGCCTGACCAAGAGACCCCCCTCGAGATCGAGCACCGCCTTTATCTCGGGGTGCGCGAGCAGGTGACCCGGGACCTGGAGCAGGATCCCAACGTGCAGTTTTTAGTTCAGCGGTTTGGTGCCGTGCTTCATCACGAGAGCATCGAGCCCCTCAACCGCTAAATTCCGTGGCCGGGAGCTTGCTTCCGGTTGAAAAGCAGTTTGGCTGTCCCCATCTAGGACAGACAAGCCCACAGCCCGGCGCTGGATGCCGGATTTCAAGACGAGAGACGACATATGTTTGGTAAAGGTGGAATGGGGAACCTGATGAAACAGGCCCAACAGATGCAAGAGCGTATGCAGAAGGCGCAGGAGCAGCTGGCTCAGATGGAAGTGACCGGTGAAGCCGGTGCTGGCATGGTCAAGGTCACCATGACCGGTAGCCACAGCGTCCGTCGCATCGAGATCGACCCCTCCCTGATGGAAGATGACAAGGAGCTGCTGGAAGATCTGGTCGCCGCCGCTTGCAACGATGCCGTGCGTCGTGTGGAAGAGCAGAACAAGGCCAAGATGGGCGAACTGACCGGTGGCATGCAACTGCCGCCAGGTTTTAAAATGCCCTTCTAAGGCGACTCTCCCCGCGCATTCTTGCTCCCTTGTCGCTGGCCATTCGGGGCACGGCAAGGGGGACGGCAGAGAGACCCAAAGACGCAGCGTTATTGCTCAGGCGATACGCTGCGTTTTTTATGGGCGCCATGCTGGCGTGGACGGGCTCTACTTATCCCTTCTGGGGAGAGGTTGCTACAGCGCAGGCCGATTGCGCCATGAAACGCAGCACCTCGCTAAAGCAGCACTTTTTGTCGATACCCGCTATCGGATATCCCGGTTTGGCGTGGCCGGGCTGGATCGGCATAATGGCGGCTTGCCGTATTGAGGAGATTGTATGAAATATATCGGAGCCCACGTCAGTGCGGCCGGCGGGGTGGAGAATACCATCGCCCGCGCCCAGGCCATCGGGGCCAACGCGTTTGCCCTCTTTACCAAGAATCAACGTCAGTGGCAGGCGGCCCCCTTGTCGGATGCCACCATCCGTGCCTTCAAGGCGGCTTGTGACAAGGCCGGTTTTCTGCCGGAGCAGATCCTGCCCCACGACAGCTATCTCATCAATCTGGGCCACCCGGATCCCGATGGTCTGGCCAAATCCCGCGATGCGTTTCTCGACGAGATGAAGCGCTGCGAGCAGCTGGGGCTTTGCTATCTGAACTTCCACCCCGGTAGCCATCTCAAGCAGATCCCTGAGGCGGCCAGCCTCAAGTTGGTGAGCGAGTCCATCAACTGGGCGCTGGAGCGCAGTGAAGGGGTGACGGCGGTGATCGAGAATACCGCCGGGCAGGGGACCAACCTCGGCTGGTCGTTCGAGCACCTCGCCACCCTCATCGAGGGGGTGGAGGACAAGAGCCGGGTCGGGATCTGTTTCGATACCTGCCACGCCTTTGCCGCCGGCTACGATCTGCGCACCGCAGAGAGTTGCGCTGCCGTCTTTGCCGAGTTCGACCGTACGGTGGGTTTTCACTATCTCAAGGGGATGCATATCAACGGCGCCAAGTGTACCTTCGGCAGCCGGGTCGATCGCCACCACAGCTTGCGGGAGGGCAATCTGGGGGAGGCGGTATTCCACCACATCATGAATGATGATCGCTTCGATCGCATTCCGCTGATCCTCGAGACCATAGATGAGTCCATCTGGGGCGAGGAAATCAGCTGGTTGCGCAGTCTGGCGAAGTGATACTCAGAAGCGAATCAAAGAGAGGGAGCCGTGGCTCCCTCTCTGCTTTTTCCGTTATTGGCGGGCGAGCCTGCCAGCGGCGCTCCGAGCGGGCGTTACTCTGGGCGGCTCACCTCGGCATCCTTCACCTGAGCCCGGCAGAAGTGGATAAAGTGGCGCAGGGAGGTGGAGTGGTACTTCTGCTTGTGCCAGATAAGGGAGAGCTGGCGCGGGAAGCGACGGGAGAGGGGCAGGGCGATCAGCCGCCCATCTGCCAGGCGATCCGAAGCTGCCAGCCGGGAGATAAAGGAGATGCCAAGCCCCTTCTCCACCGCCAGCATCACCGCCTCCAGGGTGTTGAGTTCAAGCCCTGGTTGCCAGCGGGGCAGCTCGGGCTGGATCTGCTGGATAAACTGTTCTCGGCTGCCCGATTGCGCTTCACGCAATACCCAGGTCTCGCCCCCAAGTCGGGAGAGGGAGAGCTCCTTCTTGTTGGCAAGCGGGTGACCGGGTGGGGCCACCACCAGCATCTCGTCCTGCAGCCAGGGTTCGGCGAGCAGGTCGGGGTGGTGGTTCTCCCCCTCGATCAGTGCCATATCCAGCTCGAAGTTGGCCAGCGCATGGCAGAGCAGGTGAGTGTTGTTGATGGTCACCTTGGGGGGGAGTCCCAGCTCCTGTTTGCTGCTGGCGAGCAGGGTGGGGAGCAGGTAGTTGCCGATGGTCTGGCTGGCACCAAGGCGCAGCTGGCCGCTCGGTTCGGCATCGGGGCTGAACAGGTTCTCGATATCCTGCATCCGGGTCAGCAGCTCTTCGGCGGCCGGTTGCAGCAGGCGCCCCTCGTTGTTGAGCTGCAATCTGGGGTGAATGCGGTCAAACAGCGGGGTGGAGAGCTGGCGCTCCAGCTCCTGCAGCGACTGGGAGACAGCCCCCTTGCTCAGGCAGAGCTCGTTGGCGGCAAGGCCAAGGTTTCCATAGCGGGCAATGGTGGCGAACACTTTCAGTTGCTGCAGGGTCAGTTTCATCGTGTTTGGTTTTCCTGAATGATTGATTTAATTCATTTAGATATCGTAAACGATAAGGGGCCATTATCCTATCGCCATAGTCATCAATAGAAAGGTGTCATCATGATCGCAAGAACCCGTAAATCACTGGCTGCCGCCCCAACCCCCATGGCGGGTCTGGCGCTGGGCATCGCCAGCCTTGGTTGGTGTTGGGAAAATGCCGGTCACTTCGATGGCCGGATGCAACTGCTGGGCGCTGCCATTGCGGCCGTGCTGCTGGTGATCCTGACCTTCAAGTTTCTGCTTCACCCGAACCTGCTGTTGCAGGATCTCGCTCACCCCGTGGTGGGCAGTGTGGTTCCGACCTATGCCATGGGCACCATGGTGGTCTCCAAAGCGCTGGGTATGATTGCGCCGCAAGCGGGCGAGGCCCTCTGGCTGTTTGCCGTGGCGGTTCACCTGCTGTTCCTGGCCACCTTTATCTGGCATCGCGCCAAAGAGTTTGAAATCCACCACATGGTGCCGAGCTGGTTCGTGCCGCCTGTGGGGATCATCGTGGCTGACGTCGCCTTCCCGGGTGGTCAGTTTGCCCCGCTGGCCAACGGCCTGCTCTGGTTCGGGATCATCTGCTATGGCCTGATGCTGCCGCTGATGCTCTATCGCCTGATCTTCAGCCATGAAGTGCCGGATGCCGCCAAACCGACCATTGCCATTCTGGCGGCTCCTGCCAGCCTCTCTTTGGCCGGTTACCTGACCGTCAGCCAGGAGCCGTCACTGCTGTTGGTGGCCGTGCTGTTGGGGATTGCCATCCTGATGACCGGTATCATCTATCTGGCCTTCATCAAACTGCTGCGTCTGCCCTTCTCGCCGGGTTATGCCGCCTTTACCTTCCCGCTGGTGATCGGTGCCACCGCTCTGTTCAAAGTGGCTCATCTGGTTGAAGGATTTGCGCAAGGGAGTCACTACGTCGAGCAGATCAGACTGCTGGCCCACTTCGAGCTGGGGGTGGCTACCGTCATCGTCGGGTATGTGGCACTGCGTTACCTGATGTTTTTTCTGCCGCAGCGTAATACCGAAATGAATAACGGCATGGCCCGCCAGGGTGCTCACCGTTAAATCTTGAAGAAGATGTGACATCGGGAAATGGATAAGCAGTGCGCTCCGAGAGCGACGGGATAAACGACCAGTCATACGATGGATGGACAAAGAGCCTCCACCTTGGTTGTGTAACGAGCAAAATGCCCCGCAGTGCGGGGCATTTTTTTATGGTTTTTTGATGTGGCGCCCGTGGCGGGCTATTTGCCATGGATTTAACTGGTATTACCTGTCAGGACGACTACAATGCAGCACCACTTTTTCGCTCGACCCCAATACATGTCGTCCCAAGATCCCGTATTTGACTCCTCTTTTGAAGCCCGTTTTCTGCATCCCCGCTACTGGTTCAGCTGGCTGGCGCTCGGTGTGCTCATGCTGCTGGCCTTTGTGCCGGTGCGATTGCGCGACCGTTTGGCCGAAGCCTTGGCACCGCTGGTGTTTCGTATCTCGAAAAAACAGATCTATATCGCCAGAACCAATCTGGAGATCTGCTTCCCGGACAAGAGCCCGGAAGAGCGGGATACCATTGCACTGACCTCGATCCGGGTCGGCCTCAAGAGTCTGTTGGGATTTGGCGAGTTCACCATGCGCAGCCAGCGTTATCTGATGAGCCGGATGCAGGTGATCGGTTGGGAGCATATCGAGGCGGAGCGGGCGGCCGGCCGTCCGGTGATCCTGGTGGTGCCCCATACCTGGCCGGTGGATGCCGCCGGTTACTGCTTCACCCAGCGCGGGGTGCCGATGTGCACCATGATGAAACGGGCGCGCAATCCGGTGTTTGACTGGCACCTCAACCGTGCACGAGCCAAGAACGGTTGCCGTGTTTACGAGCGCAGCGCCGGGATCAAGGCGGTGATCAGAACCATCAAGAGCGGTCGCAGCTTCTTCTATCTGCCGGATCAGGATCATGGCCGCGAGAAGAGCATCTTCGCCCCCTTCTTTGGCTATCCCAAAGCGACCCTGCCTGCCTTGCCCCGTCTGGTGCAGGTCAGTGGCGCCAAGGCGGTGCCGCTGCTCGCCTGCTATGACGAAGCGAACCACTGCTACCGGCTGGAGATTGAGGCACCGTTCGACAACTATCCCACCGAGGATGTGATGGCCGATACCTGTCGGATGAACGACATGGTGCAACAGCAGCTGATGCGCCATCCGGGCCAGTACATGTGGTTCCTCAAGATCTTCGATACCCGTGAAGATCAGGAGGGGCTGGATGGCCTCTACGAAGAGGGGATACGCCGGATCCGCAAGGGATTGTCGCCCCACGGTTGACCCAGAATTTGCGTTGATTGAAATGGCCCCAGGTGGGCCATTTTTTTATGATAACTCGTCTGATCAGTGCCTTGCGGGTCGATGGCCTGCCTCCCCAGGGTAGAAAAAAATGTCAGGATAACTACAATAACCGTTTGTTTTTGATGACTTGATGGCCGCCATGTCTGCGTTAGATCCGGTATTTGATACCTCATTTCATAGCCGCCTGCTGCATCCCAAATGGTGGGGCAGCTGGTGCGCGCTGGGCCTGCTCTCCCTGCTGGCATTTACTCCTGCGAGATTGAGGGATCGCTTTGCCGATCTGGTCTCACCGACCCTGCTGCGTTTTTCGAAAAAGCAGGCCTATATCGCCGATACCAACCTCAAGATCTGCTTTCCCGAGCTGGATGCCACCGCACGTCAGGCGCTGCTGCTCAAATCGATCCGGGTCGGGCTCAAGACCTTTATGGGCTTTGGCGAGCTCAGCTGGCGCAGCAAGGCACGGCTGACCCGCCGCATCAAGGTCACCGGCTGGGAGCATGTGCAAGCGGAGCAGGCTGCAGGCCGCCCGGTGATCCTGGTGGTGCCTCATACCTGGGCGGTCGACATGATTGGCCGCTACTTCTCCATGATGGGCATTGAGATGTGCACCATGATGAAGAGCCCGAAAGATCAGGTGTTTGACTGGTACATCAACCGCGAGCGGGCCAAAGGAGGCAAGGTGTACGAGCGCAGCGCCGGCATCAAACCGGCGATCAAGTCGATCCGCGCCGGTGCCAGTTTTTTTTACCTGCCGGATCAGGATCACGGCCGCGAGGCGAGCGTGTTTGTTCCCTTCTTTGGCCGCCCCAAGGCAACCCTGCCCGCGCTGCCCAAGCTGGTGAAGCTGACCGGTGCCAGGGCCGTGCCCATCTTCGCCAGCTATGACGAGGATGAGGGGTGCTATCTGCTGGAGATCGAGCCGCCGTTTGACCCTTATCCCACCGCCAATCTGCTGGCAGACGTCAACGCCATGAATCGGGTGGTGGAGATGCAGGTGGCGCGCCATCCCGAACAGTACATGTGGTTTCTCAAGATCTTCGAAACCCTGGAGCATCAGGAGGGGGATGACGGCCTCTATGAAGCGGGGATCCAGCGCATTCGTCAGGGCTTGCCGCCCGAACCTTGAAAATTGGCCCGCTTGCGAGCCATTTTTGTTGGCACAGGCGCCTTTCGTATTTGGTCTGCTGCTGGTGGTTTTTAAGGCGAATGGGTGGACAAAAACAGCGCAAACAGGGGATAACAGGGTGTCTTATGAAAGGGAGAGGCAGGTGAGCGTGCGCGGAGCTATCTTCGAGAGCGGAAATAGGGTAAAAGGGCGGCCATGAAAATTCCAAATCGAATCCAACCTCTGGTTGATGACGGCCTGGTCGATGAGGTCGTCAGCCGGTTGATGAGCGGCAAAGAGGCCGACGTCTATGTGGTGCGCTGCGGCGACGAGATCCGCTGCGCCAAAGTTTATAAAGAGGCGTCCAAGCGCAGCTTCAAGCAGGCCGTGGTCTATCAGGAGGGGCGCAAGGTGCGTAACAGCCGCAGCGCCCGCGCCATGGAGAAGGGCTCCAAGTACGGTCGCAAGCAGCATGAGGAGGTGTGGCAGAACACCGAGGTTGATGCCCTGTTCAAGCTAGCAGCGGCCGGTGTGCGGGTGCCGCAGCCTTATGTTTGTCTGGACGGCGTTCTGCTGATGGAGCTTATCACCGACGAGGATGGCAATGTCGCGCCGCGCCTCAACGATGTGGCACTCACCCCCGAGCAGGCGGTCATCGACCATGCCAAGGTGATCCGCTATGTGGTGCGGATGCTCTGCGCCGGTCTTATTCACGGCGATCTTTCCGAGTTCAACGTGCTGGTGGATGAGCAGGGCCCCGTGATCATCGATCTGCCGCAGGTGGTGGATGCCGCCGCCAACAACCAGGCCAAGGCGATGCTGGAGCGGGACGTCAACAACATGCGCAACTACTACGGCATGTATGCCCCCGAGCTGCTCAAGACCCGTTATGCCCAGGAGATGTGGGCGCTGTTTGAAGATGGCAAACTCACCCCCGATAGCGAGCTGACCGGTCACTTTGAAGAGAGCCGCGCCGCCATCGATCTCGATTCGGTGCTGCAGGAGATCGAGAGCGCTGAGGAGGAGGCCTATGCCCGTCAGGCCCGGATGAAGGCGGAGCAGGAAGACAGTTACTAAAGATTTTTAGTGGTCAACTCAATCTGGATACTTGGTTCGGTTGAACCTCGGATTTTGCTGGTGGCATCCCGCCATTGTGTTGATGTGGATGCGGCCAGTTGTTGTAATCCATCAGGTAATAACTGATTTCCCGCTTCTCCTCCCGTAGGTTCATGCCCCCACCAATGGGATCCCACCAAGTCCCCCTGACGTCTGAACCACATAAAATAGTGTCTGGGATGATTAGACCATATATGGACGCCGTCGGGTGGTTGGCTCCTTGTCCCGAAGAGTAATCTTGCGTGAAAACGTAAGTGGGCCCAATGGCCCGTTTGGCCGCCAATGAAAAGCGCCTGCAGCAATGCAGGCGCTTTTTATATGATCAAGCAGTGCCAGACAGGTTACTGGGCGACCAGATAGAGGTCCCGGCTATAGACGATGTCTTGCGGGCTCTCATAGGGATAACCCTTGACGAACGGCTTGAGCAGTCGCGATTTGACGTAGAAGTAGAGCGGCGCGATAGGGGCGTCAGCCTCGATCAGTGCTTCTGCCTGCTGGTAGAGCTGATTGCGCTCGGCCGCATCCTGCGAGTCGTGGGCCTTGGCTAGCAGGGCATCGTACTCCTTGTTGAACCACTTGCCGCTGTTGGCGCTGCTGCTGGAGGTCAGGATATCGAGGAAGGTGGAGGCATCGTTATAGTCCCCGTTCCAGGAGTAGCGGCTCACCCCGAAATCCCCCTCGTTGAGTGCCGAGACCATGGTTTTCCACTCCATGTTGTTGAGGGTGGCGGTGACCCCCAGGTTGTGTTTCCACATGGAGGAGACGGCCAGCGCAATCTTTTTGTGGCTCTCGTTGGTGTTGTAGAGAATGTCCACTGTGAGTGGCTTGTCCGGGCCATATCCCGCTTCGGCCAACAGGGCTTTGGCTTGCTTGATCCGCTCATCTTTGCTCTGCAGCTGGCTGGCCGGTTTTTTCAATTCAAAGCCGTCCACAATGGGGGGCGTGAAGCTATATGCGGCAATTTGTCCCTGTCCCAGGATCTTGTCGGTGATGGTCTCCCGGTCGATGGCGAGCGAGAGCGCCTTGCGTACTTTCGGGTCATCGAACGGTTTGCGCTGGGTATTGAAGACATAGTAATAGCTGGCCAGCGTGGGGACGCTGACCAGTTCTTCCGGGCTCTTGCTCTTGAGCTGCTTGTACTGCTCCAGCGGATAAGTGGTGTAGTGCAGTTCACCGGTGCGATAGCGGTTGTAGGCGGCGGTTTCCGAGACGATCTCCAGATAGATCACCTTGTTCAGGACGGTGTGCTGGTTGTTCCAGTAGTGGGTATTGCGCTCGGCACTCAGCCGCTCGTTGGGGGTCCACTCCTTGAGTACAAAGGCACCGTTGGAGACGATATTGCCCGGTTTGACCCAATCCTTACCGTATTTTTCAATGGTGGCCTTGGGGGCCGGGAACGTGGTGTAGTGGGCCAGCGTCTTCAGGAAGAAGGGGACCGGATTTTTCAGGGTGACTTGCAGGGTGTGGTCATCGAGCGCCTTGATCCCGAGCTCTGACGGGCTCTTCTTGCCCTCTGTCACCTCCCTTGCATTGACCACTCCGGTCAACTCGATAAACCAGGCGTAGTTGGAGGCCGTCTTGGGATCGGCCGCCCGTTGCCAGCCGTAGACATAATCGGCGGCGGTGACCGGTTCACCGTTTGACCACTTGGCCTCGGGCCTCAGCTTGAAGGTGTAGACGGTACCTGTCTTGTCGACCTCGTAGCTGACGGCGCCTGCTGGTTTGATCTTGCCGGTATTATCCAGCTCATAGAGCCCTTCAAACAGATCGTTGACGATGGCACTACCGGCGGTCTCTTCTACCAGCTGGGGGTCGATGGTGGTGGGTTCGGTGCCGATATTGGTCACGTAGATTTGTTGGGCATCCGGCAGCAGCTTGGTACCGGCAGGCACCTGGGCAGCCCAGGCGGGAAGGGCAAACAGTCCGGCTACCATGCCGGCAATGAGAGTCTTGTTCATTGATAATCCTTGAGTTTTATTTGCTTCCAAAGCGAAATCAGTGTGCTGGATTGGCGATCGGATCTCAAGAGGCAATGGCTAAGGGAGCAGCAGGCCCATCAGACTCTATTTTTAATGGCCCAAGGCCAGTCAGCTCATGGCTTGCAGCAGGTTATTGCCACGAATTAAGGGGCTGAAAGTTATCGATTGAAACCGAATGAAACGCGCCTTTTACCATAACGTGAGGCGAAATAGTCTATTTAATAGGCCGCTTAATTCGCTGCAAAAACAAAAAACAGACGTTACATTAGGTTACAAATCAAGGCCGCCGGTGATCGGCATTTTTTTTGCCGATGCCTGCAAACGTTTTCAATGCCAACGGATGCGATCTAAAGGAACAAAAATGCGAAACATGATCACCATGGGTGAGTTCATCGTCAAAAAGCAGGCGGATTATCCTACCGCGACCGGCGAGCTAACCTCGTTGCTCAGCTCGATCCGCCTTGCTGCCAAGGTGGTGAACCGGGAGATCAACAAGGCGGGACTGGCGGATATCATCGGTTCCATGGGCGCTGAAAACGTACAGGGCGAGGTGCAGCAGAAGCTGGATGTCTACGCCAACGAACGCTTCAAGGCGGCGCTCGAAGCGCGCGGCGAGGTGTGCGGCATGGCCTCGGAAGAGGAAGAGGACTTCGTCGCCTTTGACTCACCGCTCTCCAAAAACTCCAAGTATGTGGTGCTGATCGACCCGCTCGATGGCTCTTCCAATATCGACGTCAACGTCTCGGTCGGAACCATCTTCTCCATCTACCGCCGTTTGAGCCCGCAGGGTTCGCCGGTGACCCTGGAGGACTTCCTGCAACCGGGCAACCGTCAGGTCGCCGCCGGTTATGTGGTCTACGGCTCCTCCACCATGCTGGTCTACACCACTGGGTTTGGCGTCAACGGCTTTACCTACGACCCCTCCATCGGCTGCTTCTGCCTCTCCCACGAGAACATCCGCATTCCGGAAGAGGGCAAGATCTACTCCATCAACGAGGGCAACTACATCAAGTTCCCGGACGGGGTGAAGAAGTACCTGAAATATTGTCAGGAGCGCGATGAGGCGACCCACAGACCCTACACCTCCCGCTATATCGGCTCCCTGGTTTCCGATTTCCATCGCAACCTGCTCAAGGGCGGCATATACATCTATCCGTCCGGCACCAATTCGCCGAACGGCAAGCTGCGCCTGCTCTATGAGTGCAACCCGATGGCGTTTCTGGTGGAGCAGGCTGGTGGCAAGGCCTCTGACGGTTTTGGCCGCATCATGGATATCCAGCCCACCGCGCTGCACCAGCGTACCCCTTACTTTGTTGGCTCGACCAAGATGGTGGAGCGCGCCGAGGCCTTTATGCGCGAGTTCTCCGGCCATGAGGATCCAGCCAACCAGGGCTGAACGTACGCAGTAGTCAGATAGCAAATAAAAAACGGGAGCCGATATGGCTCCCGTTTTAGTTGGCGTTATCTCTCTGGCTCGCCGCCAGCGTTGCAGATATTCACAGGCTGTTGTTGGCCAGATCAGCCAGCAAACCATCCACCAGTTTCAGGCGCATGGCGCGATCCTGGGTCGGCACCTGGAAGCGCAGCCGGGTCGGCCCGTCCATCTTGTAGACCCGTGGCTGGCTGGAGAGCAGTTTGACCAGATAGGCCGGATTGACCTTGGTCTCCTGGGTGAAGTCCAGATAGCCGCCGCGCTCGCTCATCTCCACCCGGCGAATGCCAAGGGCGGTGGCACGCTGGCGGAAGGCGGCCAGCTCCAGCAGGGTTTTGGTTGCCTCCGGCAACAGGCCAAAGCGGTCGATCAGCTCCACTTTCAGCTCGCGCAGCTCCTGCTCGTCCGCCGCACTGGCGATCCGCTTGTACATGGAGAGGCGCATGTTTACGTCCGGAATATAGTCATCCGGCAGCAGCGCAGGCAGGCGCAGCTCCACCTCGGTGTGCTGGCTCATCAGCTGCTCCAGCGATGGCTCCTTACCATTTTTCAGCGCCTCGACCGCCTGCTCCAGCATCTCCATGTAGAGGGTGAAGCCGACCGATTCGATCTGACCGCTCTGATCGTCGCCGAGTAGTTCGCCTGCGCCACGGATCTCCAGATCGTGGGTCGCCAGCGCAAAACCGGCGCCGAGATCTTCAAGCGAGGCGATCGCCTCCAGCCGCTTGGCCGCATCCTTGGTCATCAGCTTGGGATGGGGGGTGAGCAGGTAGGCATAGGCCTGATGGTGAGAGCGGCCAACCCGACCCCGCAGCTGGTGCAGCTGGGCCAGGCCGAGATGATCCGCCCGATCCATGATGATGGTGTTGGCGCTCGGAACGTCGATACCGGTCTCGATGATGGTGGTGCAGACCAGCAGGTTGAAGCGCTGGTGGTAGAAGTCAGACATGATCCGCTCAAGGTCGCGCTCGCGCATCTGGCCGTGAGCGATACCAATGCGCGCCTCTGGCACCAGCTCCGCCAGGTCGGCTGCGCACTTCTCGATGCTCTCGACATCGTTGTGCAGATAGTAAACCTGACCACCACGCTTCAATTCCCGCAGTACCGCCTCGCGTACCACTGCCGGTTCGTGCTGGCGGACAAAGGTCTTGATGGCGAGCCGCTTGGCGGGCGGAGTCGCGATGATGGAGAGATCTCGCATGCCGGACATCGCCATGTTGAGGGTGCGCGGAATAGGGGTGGCGGTGAGAGTGAGGATATCCACATCGGCCCGCAGCGCCTTGATCTTCTCCTTCTGGCGCACCCCGAATCTGTGCTCCTCATCGACGATGAGCAGGCCCAGATCCTTGAAAGTGAGCTCGGAGCCGAGCAGCTTGTGGGTGCCGATGATGATGTCCACCTTGCCTTCGGCCAGCTCTTTCATCACAGCGCTCTGCTCCTTGGCGGAGCGGAAGCGGCTCAGCACCTCGACCCGCACCGGCCAGTTGGCAAAGCGGTCGCGGAAGTTGTCGTAGTGCTGCTGGGCGAGCAGGGTGGTGGGCACCAGCACGGCAACCTGCTTGCCGCCGTGGACGGCCACAAACGCTGCCCGCATCGCCACTTCGGTCTTGCCGAAACCCACGTCGCCACACACCAGTCGGTCCATGCTCTTGGCCTGACACATATCCCCCAGCACCGCATTGATGGCGTTGAGCTGATCGTCGGTCTCCTCGAACGGGAAGCTGGCGGCAAACTGGCGATAGGCCTCTTTGTCGTGCTTGAAGGCAAACCCGGCGCGAGCGGCGCGATGAGCGTAGACATCCAGCAACTCGGCTGCCACGTCGCGCACCTTCTCCGCCGCCTTGCGCCGCGCCTTGCTCCAGGCCTCGCCGCCGAGTTTGTGGCTGGGCGGGTTATCAGAGCCGGTGTAGCGGCTGATAAGGTGCAAACTGGTGACCGGCACGAACAGCTTGTCGCCGCCGGCATATTCGAGGGTCAAAAACTCGGTGGGCAGACCACCGGCATCGATGGTCTCCAGTCCCAGATAGCGGCCGACCCCGTGATCCAGATGGACCACCGGCTGGCCCTGGGTCAGCTCGCCCAGGTTTCTGATCACTGCATCGGAGCTTAAGTTTTTGCTCTTCTCCCGCGCTCGCTTGCTGCGCACCTTGCCGCCCAGCAGCTCGGTCTCGGTGATCAGCGCCAGTGGATCCTGACCGACCTCCTGCCACAGGAAGCCACGCTCAAGGGGGGCAACCAGCAGGCCGTGGCGATCCGGGCTCGCCATAAAGGCGTCAAGGGAGGGGAACTCCTTGGGTTGCAGCGAGATACGCGCCAGCAGATCGCCGAGCACCTCCCGTCGCCCTTCGGATTCCACCGCAAACAGGGTGCGCCCGGCAAAGCCTTGCAGGAACTGGTTGAGCGCCAGCAAGGGTTGCTCCTTGCTGTGATCGAGTTGCAGATCCGGCAGGGCCGAGATAGGCAGATCGTGCTGACCAGCATCGCCCGCAGTGGCGGCCTCTTGCAGCCGCACCGCGCCATATTGGCCCAGAGAGGCAAAGAGCTGCTCCACCGGCAGATAGAGCTGGGCCGGGGGTAGCAGGGGGCGAGTATTGTCCCAGCGTCTGTCTTCATAGCGCTGGCCGATATCGTTCCAGAAACGCTGGGCGGCGGGGTAGATATCCCCCACGGTGAGCAGCAGGGTATCTTCCGGCAGGTAGTCAAACAGGCTGGCAGTCTGGTTGAAGAAGAGTGGCAGATAATACTCGATGCCGGCGGGCCAACGCCCCTTGCTCACCTCCTGATAGACGGAGCCCTCGGCCCGCGACAGCTCGAACTGCTCGCGGAACTGGCCGCGAAACAGTTCGATGGCTGCCTCGTCGGTAGGGTATTCCCGGGCGGGCAGCAGGCTGACCGTCTTGACTGGTTCGCTGGAGCGCTGGGTTTCGGGATCAAATGGGCGGATGGAGTCCACTTCATCGTCGAAGAAGTCGATGCGATAGGGGCTGCTACTGCCCATGGGGAAGAGATCGAGCAGGGAGCCGCGGGCGGCAAATTCGCCATGTTCCAGCACCTGATCCACCGCCACGTAACCCGCCTCAGCCAGGCGGCCGCGCAGCTGTTGCAGATTGAGGCGCTGACCGGCCTTCACCATCAGGCTGTATTTGTCGAGATAGACCCGGGGGGCACAGCGCAGCATCAGGGTGGAGATGGGGACAATCAGCACCCCCTTGCTCATCTGCGGCAGCTTGTAGAGAGTCTCGAGCCGCTGGGAGATGATGTCCTGATGGGGGGAGAAAGTGTCGTAGGGCAGGGTCTCCCAATCGGGGAACAGCAATACCGGCGCAGACTGATCGGCTAGCTGCTTGTCTGCCAGCAAGTACTGTAGCTCCTGCTCCAGGCGCAGGGCGCTCGGGGTATCGGCGGTGATAAGCAGTACCGGCCCCTTGGCTTCATTGGTGAGACGGGCTGCAATCAGCGAGAGGCTGCTGCCGACCAGCTGGCCGAGCGTGATCTTTTGGCCCGCTTTGGCGGGCAAGGCGGGGAGTGTCATTGGCATGGTTCGATTCTTTTAACGTTGACGTTATCTATCGCTGACGTTCGCTCTGGTTAGCGCTGACGTTCTTGGGCGCGCAGCTTGAGCTGCTTCGATTGCACATGGAGGCTGGCACGAACCAGCAGTTCACGGTCATCTTCGCGGATCCGCACATAGTCGAGCTGCACATGGGTGCCATGTTCACCGCCGTCGAGCTGTTTGACCTGGCCATAGCAGTAGATCGCTGCCGCCTCTTCCCGCAGGAAGATCTTGAGGCGGACGATCTGGTGCAGGTGCGGCGCATCCCCGTGATCATGATAGGGGTGCAGGTAGGTGAGTTGACCAGCCCCGAAGCGCAGGGTGTGAAAGCGCTGCTCCGGATGGTCCTGCAGGGAGAGCACATAGCCCATGATCATGTCGATCTTGCGGGACTGCTGATTGACGATCTCGATCAGGTCGTGCATCGACTCGTTCTGGTTGCGCAGCAGGCGGGTGGTCACCAGATCGATGGAGGTAATGGCCGAAGAGATCCGAAAGGGCTCCGGCAGCTCAGCGTCCAGCTCCTCCAGCGAGGGGAGGTGGAAGTCGGCCGGCATGGGGATCACATTGACCGGCGTGGCATGAGTGACGCTGAAGAACTGTTCCTGCATGGAGGCTATCCCTTGTTGTCATGGACGGTTTCCCTTTATTATCCGGTATCTTATTTTGTTGGCAACGTACATATCCTTGAAGACCGGACTTTTTCAGCCCCTTTCGCTGGCCATCGGCCTGCGTTATGCAGGCTCGAAGCGCAGCAATCGCTTCGTCTCATTTATCTCCCTGTTCTCTACCTTTGGTATCGCCATCGGGGTTGCCGCCCTGATGGTGGTCATTTCGGTAATGAACGGTTTCGAAGGGCAGCTCAAAGGGCGCATCCTCGGGGTGATCCCCCATGTGGTGGTGACCAACCAGGCTGGTCGTATTGATGCAGACCCGCAAGGCTTGCCGGATCTGGCCAAACTCCCCCATGTGGTTGCCTCGGCCCCCATGCTCGACAGCGAAGGGATGCTGCAAAGCCCCGGTCAGCTGACCGGGGTGAGCGTGCAGGGGATCGACCCTGCAAAGTGGCCCAAGGATGACATCCTCCACAGCCAGATGCTGGGGGGGCGCCTCGATACCCTGCAGGCCGGCCACTACCGCATCGTGCTGGGGCAGGGGGTGGCTCGTCGCCTCAATGTCTCCATCGGCGATCAGGTTCGTTTGATCCTGACCGAAGGGACCCGCTTCACCCCGTTTGGCCGGGTACCGGCCCAGCGCCTCTTTACCGTCTCCGGCATCTTCGGGGTCGGCGCCGATGTGGATAACCAGATTGCGCTGATCGCCCTGGGGGATGCCCAGCGGCTGCTGCGCCTGCCGCCAGAAACCGTCGGTGGCATTCGCCTCTGGCTCGATGATCCCTTTGCCGCTGACGAGGTGATCAAGACGCCGCTGCCGGATGGCTTGCTATGGCAGGATTGGCGCCGCGAGCGGGGCGAGCTGTTCCAGGCGGTCGCCATGGAAAAACGGATGATGGGGCTGATGCTGGTGCTGATCATCGCCGTCGCTACCTTCAACATCCTCTCCGCGCTGGTGATGGTGGTGACGGACAAGGAGGGCGAAGTGGCCATCCTGCGCACCATGGGCATGAGCGAGTCGGGGATCGTCAAGATCTTCATGGTGCTCGGCGCCTCCAGCGGGGTGATTGGTGCCCTGTTTGGCGGGCTGGCTGGCCTTGCGCTCTCTTTGGGTCTCAACCCTCTGCTCAATGCGGTGGGGCTCAACCTCTATATGGCGGCGGGCGGCAGTGGCCTGCCGGTCATCGTCGAACCGGCTCAGGTCATCACCATCTTGCTGGGCGCCGTGCTGCTGAGCTTCAGTGCCACCCTCTATCCGGCGGCCCGCGCTGCGCGGGTGAAACCGGCCGAGGCGCTGCGTTATGAGTAATGCCGTGAATAATGCATCTTCTGTTGTGACTGGTGCCCCCGTTGTTGCGGGTGCCAGCGTTGTTACCGAGGCAAGTGGAGCCCCTGTTATGAATGAAGCCGTATCCCGTGAACCTCTGCTGCGCTGCCAGGCGCTCAACCATGTTTATAAAGAGGGGGAGCTGGAGACTCAGGTGCTCAAGGGGATCGATCTCTGCGTCGCGCCCGGTGAAATGCTGGCGGTGGTGGGGAGCTCGGGCTCCGGCAAGACCACTCTGCTGCATCTGATGGGGGCGCTGGACAACCCCTCCAGCGGCGCCGTGCTGTTCAAGGGGGAGGATATCCACCACTGGGACAGCCGCACCCAGGCCCGTTTTCGCAACCGCGAGCTGGGCTTTGTCTATCAGTTCCACCACCTGCTCTCCGAGTTCAGTGCGTTGGAAAATGCGGCCATGCCGCTGCTGATCGCCGGTGAGTCGGTGGCGATTGCCACCGAAAAGGCAACCAAGATGCTGGGGCGGGTGGGGCTCTCCCATCGCTTGAATCACCGTCCCTCCGAGCTATCCGGTGGCGAACGTCAGCGGGTGGCGATCGCCCGGGCGCTGGTCAACGAACCGAGTCTGGTATTGGCGGACGAACCTACCGGTAATCTGGATCACGCCAGTGCCACCGCAGTGTACGAACTGCTGTGTGAACTGAATCGTGAGCTGGGCACTGCGTTTGTGGTGGTGACTCACGACTTGAGCCTGGCGGCCAAGCTCCATCGCCGGGTGACCCTGGTGAGCGGCGTGATGGCGGAGGTTGCCTGATGTTCAAACCGCTGCCCCTCTTTCTGGGCCTGCGTTACAGCCGCTCCCGCCGTCGCAACGGGTTTATCGCCTTTATTTCTGCCTCTTCCCTGATCGGTATTGCCCTCGGGGTGATGGCGCTGATCCTGGGCCTCTCTGCCATGAACGGTTTCGAGCGGGAGCTCAAAGATCGGGTGCTCTCGGTCGTGCCGCAAGGTGAGCTGGACGCCGTCGAGCGGCCGCTGCCGGATTGGCCACGTCTGCGCGACTACCTGCTGGCTCAGCCGGGCGTTGAGGCGGCAGCGCCGGTCATTCGCCTTAATGGCCTGCTGGAGCATGGCTCTGCCCTCAAGGGGGTCCAACTGCGCGCTGTGCTGCCCGATCTGGAAGCCAATTTGTCGGATGCCGGCAAATACATGACGGGCCGCGGTCTGCGTGAGCTGCAACCGGGTGAACGTGGGGTGATCCTTGGCAAGACCATCGCCGACAAGTTGGGGGTCAAGGTGGGGGATTCGGTCGCCCTGCTGCTGCCGCAAGGGGGTGATCAGGCGGGGATCAAGAATCCTCGCCGTGAAGCCCTGACCGTGGTGGGGCTGCTGGAAATTGGCGGTCAGCTCGACGGTCTGCTCGGCTTTATGCATCTGGCCGATGCGCAAGCGATCACCGGCATGGGCAGCGATGTGGAGGGCTTCAGCCTGCGGGTGAGCGATGTGCTCAAGGCGCAATCCATCACCGTAGCCGCGGCGCAGCAGTTCCCTCATCATGTTTACATCCGCAGCTGGATGAACAGCCAGGGCTACCTCTATCAGGACATCCAGATGGTGCGTACCGTCATGTATGTGGTGATGCTGATGGTAGTGGCTGTCGCCTGCTTCAATATCGTCTCCACTCTGGTGATGGCGGTGAACGAGAAGCGCAGCGAGATTGCCATCCTGAAAACCATGGGGGCGAGCCCCGGCCAGATCCGGCTCACCTTCGTCATTCAGGGGATGGTCAACGGCGTGGCCGGAGCCCTGCTCGGCGCCCTGCTGGGCGGGCTGCTCTCCAGCAAGCTGACCCAGATCCTTGGTGTCATCGAGAAGCTTATTGGCCACCGCTTCCTCAATCCGGATATCTACTTTATCGACTTTTTGCCGACCGAGTTGCATATGCAGGATCTGCTCATCGTGACGGGCGCCGCCATCCTGATGAGTCTGGTGGCTACCCTCTATCCCGCCTGGCGGGCGAGCGGTCTGGTACCCTCCCGCGAGCTGGGTCACTGATGCGCTGCATCTAATGCGCCATAAATAACGAAGGGCCCGTCGGTGAAAACCGGCGGGCCCTTCTGTTTTCAGGTCGCGTGGACTGGCTTAGTGAGCGTTAAGCTCATCGAGCGGCAGAGAGAAGCTGGCCACAAAGGTGTCGATAAAGTAGCGCATCTCCTCGCTCATCCGGGCTGCCAGCATGGCTTCAAGGCGCTTGCGAGCCGGTTCGAACTCCCGGTTGCCCGCGTTGATCTCCTCCAGACACTTGGTATAGGCGCAGAGGGTGTCGGCATCCTTGACCAGTCTGGCCAGCTCGTCATCCTGGGCTGCCGAATCGAGCAGGGGGCGAAAGTCATCGATCAGTTCTGGCGGCAGCATGTCAAGCAGACGCTGTTCGGCGGCCAGTTCTATCTTCTTGTACTCGCGGGCAATTTCGGGGTTGAAGTATTTGACCGGGGTAGGCAGATCGCCGGTCAGCACTTCACTGCTGTCGTGGTAGAGGGCCATCACGGCGGCGCGGTCGGCATTCACGCTGCCGCCAAACAGTCGATTTTTGATGATGCCGAGGGCATGGGCCACCATGGCCACCTGCAGGCTGTGCTCGGCGATGTTTTCCGGCTGGATGTTGCGCATCAGGGGCCAGCGGTAGATGAGTTTCATGCGGGCGAGATTGGCGAAAAAGTGGCTGGGTAACATGACGGCCTCAACAAAAGAGAATAGAAAAGGGCAGACCCTAGTCTGCCCTTTTTTTCGTTGCAGGGCAGCGTCTGCCCGCGCATTTCCCGCAGTTAGCGGATATAGCGGCCCGATTCCGCCTCCTGGTTGGTCACAATCATCTGGCCGATGGGCGCCAGACTGATGAGTGACAGCTTGAGGTGCTGGATACCGAACGGGATACCGATAATGGTCACGAAGCAGGCCAGCGCGGAAGCGATGTGGCCGATGGCCAGCCAGACACCGATCAGCACGAACCAGAGGATATTGCCAATCAGCCCCAGAGTGCCGGTGCCGATATCGCTCTGGCCGGTCATGGTCTTGCGATTGACGGCCTGCTTGCCAAACGGGAAGAAGGTAAAGGTGCCGATCACGAAGCAGGCACGTCCCCAGGGGATGCCGACCAGCGAGATAAAGCAGACAAGACCGGCCAGCCACCAGGCCAGGCCCATAAAGACACCTCCCAGTACAAACCAGAGCAGATTGAACAAGAAGCGGAAAAAGGCCATGTGAGTGACTCCAGATCATCAATTTGGTTGCCACCATAACGAGGGAGGGGTAGGGACGCAATGGTTGATTGGTTCAATCGCCATTTGGCTGGTCAAATTGAGTCGCCACCCGCAACGGCGGGCTGTTTTTCGGCTAAAAATGGGCAATAAAGCGGCGTTCGGATGAAAAAAGGTGAGCAAACGCAAAATTATTGCCATCGGATAGTTGAAGTCGGGCACCTCTCTCCCCATATAAAGGGCAGTTTTGCACGAATTGTGCTTGCACGCCGCTCAATGTGGGGGATGTGTAGCTCGACTCGACCAAAGTGCGCAGCTATAATGCCGCGTCATATTTTCTCATCACAAAGACATATCGTTGTCTTTATAAACAGGAAGACTCCGGGCTTTGCCCAGGGGCAATAAAGGGTCAGCACACAGTGCTGAGTTGAACGAGGTAGAAGAATGCAAGTTTCTGTAGAGACAACCCAGGGTCTGGAACGCCGTCTTACCATCACTGTACCGGCCGCTACCGTAGACGCCGCTGTGCGTAAAGAATTGAATGGCCTGGCCAAAACTCGTCGCATCGACGGTTTCCGTCCTGGCAAGGCTCCGGTTGCCATCATCAAGAAGATGTTCGGCGCCATGGCTCACGCCCGCGTTGCTGATGAAATGATGCAGAGCAACTTCATCAAAGCCATCATCGAAAACAAACTGAGCCCGGCCGGTGCCCCGACCATGGATCCGAAAGAGATCAAAGAAGGTCAGGATTTCGAATTCACCGCCACTTTCGAAGTGTATCCGGAGTTCGAAGTTGCAGGTCTCGAGACCATCAAGGTCGAGAAGCCGGTTGCGACCGTGAAGGATGAAGATCTGGCCAACATGATCGACACCCTGCGCAAGCAGCACGCTACCTGGGCTGATGCTGATGTTGCCGCTGCCAATGGCATGCGTGTGACCATGGACTTCGTCGGTTCCATCGACGGTGAAGAGTTCGACGGCGGCAAAGCTGAAGGCTTCAACCTGGTGCTGGGTGCTGGCCGTATGATCCCGGGCTTCGAAGACGCCATCCTGGGCAAGAAAGCGGGCGACGAGTTCACCATCGAAGTGACCTTCCCGGCTGATTACCACGCTGAAAACCTGAAAGGCAAAGAAGCCAAGTTCGCTTCCAAGCTGAGCAAGGTTGAAGAGCAGATCCTGCCTGAGCTGACCGAAGAGTTCGTGAAGCGTTTCGGTATCGAAAGCGGTTCTGTTGAAGAGCTGAAAGCCGAAGTGCGCAAGAACATGGAGCGCGAACTGGCTCAAGCCCTGAAAAACAGCGTGAAAGAGCAGGTTCTGAACGGTCTGGTTGAAGCCAACCAAATCGACCTGCCGAAAGCTGCCGTTGCTCAAGAGATCGACGCACTGCGTCAGCAGGCGCTGCAGCGTTTCGGTGGCTTCCAGGGCGGCAACGCTCCCGAGCTGCCTGCTGAACTGTTCCAGGCTCAAGCCGAGCGTCGTGTACGCGTAGGCCTGCTGCTGGGTGACGTGATCCGCACCAACGAGATCAAGGCTGACGATGCTCGTGTAAACAGCATCATCGAGTCCATGGCGACTGCCTACGAAGATCCGAAGGAAGTGATCGAGTACTACCAGAAGAACGAACAGATGCTGAACGGCGTTCGTAACCTGGCAGTAGAAGATCAAGCCATCGACCTGATCCTGTCCAAAGCGCAAGTGACCGAAAAAGAAGTTGCCTTTGACGAAGTGATCAACAAGTCTGGCGCCGCTGCCTAAGAACATTTGACTTAAGGTCAAGACTGTTAAGTATAATGGCTCGTGTGATCTCCACTCGGGCCATTTTATTTTAGGGACAATGCCTTATGTACAAGAACTATAACGATATGACCGATTCTCCCAGCAATGCGCTGGTCCCCATCGTGGTCGAACAGACTGCCAAGGGTGAACGTTCCTACGATATTTACTCCCGTCTGCTGAAAGAGCGGGTGATCTTCCTGACTGGTCAGGTTGAAGATCACATGGCCAATCTGGTGGTGGCTCAGCTGCTGTTCCTCGAATCCGAGAATCCGGACAAGGACATCTATATCTACATCAACTCGCCGGGTGGTTCGGTGACTGCGGGCATGTCCATCTACGACACCATGCAGTTCATCAAGCCGGATGTCAGCACCGTCTGCATGGGGCAGGCTTGCTCCATGGGTGCCTTCCTGCTGGCCGGTGGCGCCAAGGGCAAGCGTTTCTGCCTGCCTAACGCCCGCGTGATGATCCACCAGCCGCTGGGTGGCTTCCAGGGTCAGGCATCTGATATCCAGATCCACGCCCAGGAGATCCTGAAGATTAAAAATACCCTGAACGAGCGCCTGGCGTTCCACACCGGTCAGGACATGGCTACCATCGAGCGTGACACCGATCGTGACAACTTCATGTCCGCCGAGCAGGCCGTGGCCTATGGTCTGGTAGACGGTGTCCTGAGCCAGCGTAGCTGAGCAGGGTGTCCCGGTCTGTTGTAAACTCAACAGGCCGATCCATCCTCTATTGATAAAACGAGGTTGCTGAATGACAGAGAAACGCAAGGGTGAGGGTGATAAGCTGCTCTACTGCTCTTTTTGCGGCAAAAGCCAGCATGAAGTGCGCAAGCTGATCGCTGGCCCTTCCGTCTACATATGTGATGAGTGCGTCGAGCTGTGCAACGACATCATCCGCGAAGAGATCCGCGAGATCTCGCCCAAGCGCGATGGTAACGAGCTGCCGACCCCTCATCAGATCCGCGCTCATCTCGATGACTATGTGATCGGGCAGGAGTACGCCAAGAAGGTGTTGGCCGTTGCCGTCTACAACCACTACAAGCGTCTGCGCAACAGCGGCGAAAACAGTGGTGTGGAGCTCGGCAAGTCCAACATCCTGCTGATTGGCCCGACCGGTAGCGGCAAAACCCTGCTGGCCGAGACTCTGGCTCGTCTGCTGGATGTGCCGTTCACCATGGCCGATGCGACCACCCTGACCGAAGCCGGTTATGTGGGCGAGGACGTGGAGAACATCATCCAGAAGCTGCTGCAAAAGTGCGACTACGACGTAGAGAAGGCCCAGCGTGGCATCGTCTATATCGACGAGATCGACAAGATCTCCCGCAAGTCGGACAACCCCTCCATCACCCGCGATGTCTCCGGGGAAGGGGTACAGCAGGCACTGCTCAAGCTGATCGAAGGGACCATCGCTTCCGTACCGCCGCAAGGTGGTCGCAAGCACCCGCAGCAGGAGTTCTTGCAGGTTGATACCTCCAAGATCCTCTTTATCTGTGGCGGTGCCTTTGCCGGTCTGGACAAGGTGATCGAGCAGCGTTCCGTGAAGGGAACTGGTATCGGTTTTGGCGCCGAGGTGAAATCCAAGGATGCCAAGGCCACCCTGAGCGAGACCTTCGCCAAGGTGGAGCCGGAAGATCTGATCAAATATGGTCTGATCCCCGAGTTCATCGGCCGCCTGCCGGTGGTCGCGACCCTGACCGAGCTGGACGAGTCTGCCCTTATCCAGATCCTGAAAGAGCCGAAAAACGCGCTGACCAAACAGTACGCGGCGTTGTTCGATCTGGAAGGGGTCGAGCTGGAGTTCCGTGACGATGCGCTCAACGCTATTGCCCGCAAGGCGATGGAGCGTAAAACCGGTGCTCGTGGTCTGCGTTCTATCGTGGAAGCCGTACTGCTGGATACCATGTATGACCTGCCTTCTCTGGAAGGGGTCAGCAAGGTGGTGATCGACGAGACCGTGATCAAAGGGGACTCTGCGCCCTTGATGATCTACGAAAATCCCGAAACCCAGGCTGCTGCATCAGAGTAAATGTCTGATTTTTAATCGAATGGAAGGGGCTTTTTGCCCCTTTCATGCTTTTTACGGTTTCGGCGATTGAATCTCATCTCAGCGCCCCCATATACTCAGCCAAGCGCTTTGCCAACGGTATAACAAGCCGAGAGGACATATATGAACCTAGAGCGTTCAGAACGCATCGAGATTCCCGTCCTGCCTCTTCGTGACGTGGTGGTTTATCCCCACATGGTCATTCCACTCTTTGTGGGGCGGGAAAAATCCATTCGCTGTCTGGAAGCGGCCATGGAGCAGGACAAGAAAGTTCTGCTGGTGGCCCAGAAGGATGCGTCAACCGATGAGCCAACGGTGGAGGAGATCTTCACCGTCGGGACAGTGGCCAATATTCTGCAGATGCTCAAGCTGCCGGACGGCACCGTCAAGGTGCTGGTAGAGGGGGGACAGCGTGCCCGCCTGGAGCGGATGATCGACGACAAGGATTTCTTTGTCTGCGAGGCCCAGTACATCCCCTCCCAAGCCATTGAGGAGAAGGATCAGGAAGTACTGGTTCGCTCCGCCATCGGCCAGTTTGAAGGCTATATCAAGCTCAACAAGAAGATCCCGCCCGAGGTACTGACCTCGATCTCGGCGATCGACGATGCTGCGCGTCTGGCTGACACCATGGCGGCCCACATGCCGCTCAAGCTGGAAGACAAGCAGAAGGTGCTGGAGATCGTCTCGGTTTCCGAGCGCATCGAATTCCTGATGGCGATGATGGAATCGGAAATTGACCTGCTGCAGGTCGAGAAGCGCATCCGTACTCGCGTCAAGAAGCAGATGGAAAAGAGCCAGCGCGAGTATTACCTCAACGAGCAGATGAAGGCCATCCAGAAAGAGCTGGGTGAGCTGGAAGATAGCCCGGATGAGTTTGAAGCCCTCAATCGCAAGATTGAAGAGGCTGGCATGCCGGAAGATGCCCGTGAAAAGGCCCAGGCCGAGCTTGCCAAGCTGAAGATGATGTCTCCCATGTCCGCCGAGGCTACCGTGGTTCGCAGCTATGTGGACTGGATGGTACAGGTGCCGTGGAAGGCGCGGTCCAAGGTCAAAAAAGACCTTGGCAAGGCGCAAGAGGTGCTGGATGCCGATCACTATGGCCTCGAGAAGGTCAAGGATCGCATCCTCGAATATCTGGCGGTACAGGCACGGGTGAACAAGCTCAAGGGCCCCATCCTCTGTCTGGTTGGGCCCCCAGGTGTGGGCAAGACCTCGCTGGGCCAATCCATTGCCAAGGCGACGGGTCGCAAATATGTGCGGATGGCCCTCGGTGGGGTGCGTGACGAAGCGGAGATCCGCGGTCACCGCCGTACCTATATCGGTTCCATGCCCGGCAAGCTCATCCAGAAGATGGCGAAAGTCGGCGTCAAGAACCCGCTGTTCCTGCTCGACGAGATCGACAAGATGAGCTCGGACATGCGTGGCGATCCCGCATCCGCCTTGCTGGAAGTGCTGGATCCGGAACAGAACAACAGCTTCAACGATCACTATCTGGAAGTGGATTATGACCTGTCGGACGTGATGTTCGTGGCCACCTCCAACTCCATGAACATTCCGGGTCCGTTGCTGGACCGGATGGAAGTGATCCGTCTCTCCGGTTACACCGAAGATGAGAAGCTCAACATTGCCAAGCAGCATCTGGTTGCCAAGCAGATCCAGCGCAACGGCCTGAAAGAGTCCGAGATCACCATCGAAGATTCTGCCCTGGTCGGAGTGATCCGCTACTACACCCGCGAGGCGGGGGTGCGGAGTCTGGAGCGCGAGATCTCCAAGATTTGTCGCAAGGCGGTCAAGCGCATCCTGCTGGACAAGAGCATCAAGCACGTTCAGGTTAATCAGGAGAACCTCAAGGAGTTCCTCGGGGTGCAGCGTTTCGATTACGGCAAGGCCACCGACCAGAATCAAGTGGGTCAGGTGTGTGGTCTGGCGTGGACCGAAGTGGGGGGCGATCTGCTCACCATCGAGACCACCAATATGCCGGGCAAGGGCAAGCTCACTTATACCGGTTCTCTCGGTGATGTGATGCAGGAGTCCATCCAGGCGGCCATGACGGTCGTAAGAGCCCGTGCCGAGAAGCTGCGCATCAATGCCGACTTCTACGAGAAGCGCGATATCCACGTGCACGTACCGGAAGGGGCTACCCCGAAAGATGGTCCGAGCGCCGGTATCGCCATGTGTACTGCCCTGGTCTCCAGCTTGACCGGTAATCCGGTTCGTGCTGATGTGGCGATGACAGGGGAGATCACCTTGCGCGGCGAAGTGCTGCCCATCGGTGGTCTCAAGGAGAAGTTGCTGGCAGCCCATCGTGGCGGCATCAAGCGAGTGCTTATTCCGAAAGAGAACGAGCGTGACCTTGAGGAGATCCCGGCAAACGTCAAACAAGACCTTGAAATTTATCCGGTTCGCTGGATTGACGAGGTGCTGGAATTGGCGTTGCAGGACAATCCACAGGGGTTTGAGCGCGTTTCTGTCGTGTAAATGTTGATGCGCCGCAAATTTGGCGCATTCGGCGGGTGGTTAAGGCTTGCATGCGCCCGATAACGGAAGTAGCCTTGACCACCGATCGGGTACTCGTGATGAGTCGCAATGCGTTGTGTGGCGCGGGTTTGCGCCAGATTGTCACTTGCAACTGATCAGGAGGCTTGCTATAAAACCTCCACTTGTTGTGGCCAGGGAAATCAGCGCCGCAGCGGTGTTTGATAAAAGGGGAATATAAGAGTGAATAAATCTCAACTGATTGACAAGATTGCAGACGGTGCCGATATCTCCAAAGCTGCCGCTGGCCGTGCGTTGGATGCCTTCATTGATGCTGTTGGTGAAGCGCTGAAAGAGGGTGACCAGGTTGCTCTGGTTGGTTTCGGTACTTTCGCTGTACGCGAGCGTGCTGCCCGTTCAGGCCGTAACCCGCAGACTGGCGCGACCATCGAAATCGCTGCTGGTAAAGTTCCTGCCTTCAAAGCCGGTAAGGCCCTGAAAGACGCTGTTAACTAAGTCGGTCGCTGATATCCGTCGGCTACCGTCCTTGGTCGCAGACCAGACAAGTTAGAGAGTCTTCTCTCATACTGATTGACCAAGGCGCATCGCAATCGGTGCGCCTTTTTATTGTTTACGCCCATCGAGTTCGGGAGCATAAGTACAAACATGATGTTGGATAAACTACGCGAAGGGGCGCAGGGCAAGGTAGCCAAGGTTATCTTGGGCCTGATCATCCTCTCCTTTGCCTTGGCTGGTGTAGGTAGTTACCTGAACGGCCCGGCCCGTACCGCCCCCGCCACCGTCAATGGCACCGAGATCAGTGCTGCGGCACTGGAAAATGCCTACCGTAACGAGCGCGCCCGCATGGAATCCCAGATGGGAGAGGCATTCAGCCAGCTGGCCGCGAACCCCGATTACATGAAACAGTTCCGTCGCGGTGTGCTGGATCGCCTGATCGATCAGGCGCTGCTGGACAGCAAGGCCCGTGAACTGGGTCTGCGTATCAGTGACGAACAGATCAAGCAAGCCATCGTGGCCATGCCGGAGTTTGCCGAGAACGGCAAGTTCAACAATGACCGCTATCTGCAACTAATCCGTCGTGCCGGCATGACTCCTGAAATGTTCCGTGACTCCCTGCGTCAGGACATGGTACGTCAACAGTTGATGAGCGCTCTGCTGGGCACCGAATTCTCCCTCAAGGGTGAAGCGGAGCAGCTCGACAAGCTCTACAACCAGACTCGCGATCTGCGTCTGGTGCGTCTGGCTGCTGCCAACTACATGGCTGACGTTCAGGTCTCCGACAACGAGCTGGAGCAGTACTACAAGACCAATGGCGCCCGTTTCATGAACGACGAACAGGTCAAGGTCGACTATCTGCTGCTGGACGCTGCCAACCTCGCCAAAGATATCAAGGTCACCGAGCAGGATGCCCAGGATTACTACGATCAGCACCAGGATCTGTTCCAGCGTGCCGAGCGTCGCCACGTGGCTCACATCCTGATCCCGTTTGGCAAGGACGAGAAAGCGGCCGAGCAGAAAGCAGAAGCCGTGCTGGCCAAAGCCAAGGCGGGTGATGATTTCGCTGCGCTGGCCAAGGCTGACTCTTCCGATACCTTCTCTGCCAAAAAAGGCGGCGAGCTGGACTGGTTCGAGAAAGGGGTGATGGATCCGGCCTTCGAGAAAGCCGCGTTCGCCCTGAACAAGGCTGGCGATCTCTCCACCGTGGTGAAGAGCCCGTTCGGTTTCCACATCATCAAGCTGCTGGGGGTTGAAGCAGCCCAGACCAAGCCGTTTGCCGATGTGAAAGAAGAGACCATCACTCGTCTGCAAGCTGACAAGGCCAAGGAGAAATTCTTCGCCGAGCAGCAGAAGATGGCTGACAACAGCTTCGAAAACCCGGACTCGCTGGATCTGACCGCTGATGCCATGGGGATGAAGGTTCAATCTTCCGATTTCTTCACCCAAGCGACTGCTCCGGCTCCGCTGAATGATCCCAAGGTGCTCTCCGTGGCGTTCTCCGAACAGCTGCGCGATGACAACACCAACTCCGACGTGATCGAGCTGGCTGACGGCAAGGCGCTGGTGCTGCACATCACTGGTCACAAGCCCAAAGCAGTCAAGCCGCTGGCCGAGGTGAAAGAGCAGGTGATTGCCGCCATCAAGCATGACAAGGCCAGTGAAGTGGCCCGTGGCAAGGCCCAGGGCCTGCTGGACAAGCTGAAAGTCGGTGAGAGCATCACCGCCGATCTGACTGCACTGGGTCTGAAAGTGGAGACCCACAAAGGGGTTGCCCGCTTCGATCGCGAGCTGGATCAGAACCTGATTGCCCAGGCATTCACGCTGCCCCATCCGATCGACGGCAAGCCGAGCGTGGCTCTGGTTGCCGAGACCAATGGTGACCGCGTTGTAGTTGCGCTGGACAAGGTCAACGTCCCTGCCGCCGCATCCGGCATGGCCGCCATGCTGCAAGCTCAGCTGGGTCAGGGCAAAGCTCAGGTGGATTACAAGTCTCTGATCGACGAGTTGCGCAAAGCAGCCAAGATCGAGTACTTCACCAGTGTGGAAGCGACCGTCGAGTAATCGGCACTGCGCAATCCATTGAAAACGGCTCCTTGATGGAGCCGTTTTTTTATCTGTGGGCAAAAGAGGGGGATACTCAAGCTCTGCTCTCTGCTCTCTGCTCTCTGCTCTCTGCTCTCTGCTCTCTGCTCTCTGCTCTGTGGCGTGTAGTCACACCACTGCTATATGCCATCTCAGTCGTCTAAATACGGGATATAAAAAAACCGGCACCTGAGTGCCGGTTTTGCATTGCGCACTTGCGCAGGAGCGGGGTTATACCACGCCCTGGGTGCGCAGGTAATCCTCGTAGGTGCCGCCGAAGTCGCGGATACCATCTTCGGTCAGTTCCAGGATACGGGTCGCCAGAGATGAGACGAACTCGCGGTCGTGGGAGACGAAGATCAGGGTCCCCTGGTAGAGCTCCAGTGCCATGTTCAAGGATTCGATGGATTCCATGTCCAGGTGGTTGGTCGGCTCATCCATGATCAGGATATTGGGGCGCTGCATCATCAGCTTGCCGAACAGCATGCGACCCTGTTCACCACCGGAGAGCACCTTGACCGGCTTCTTGATGTCGTCCTGAGAGAAGAGCAGACGGCCCAGTATGGAGCGTACAGCCTGCTCGTCTTCGTTCTCCTGTTTCCACTGGGCCATCCAGTCGAACACGTTGAGATCAGTGTCGAAGTCTTCGGCGTGATCCTGAGCGTAGTAACCGATCTGGGCGTTCTCGGACCACTTGATGGTGCCGGTATCCGGTGCCAGTGCGCCGACAAGGGTCTTGATCAGGGTGGACTTACCGATACCGTTGGTACCCAGAATGGCGACCTTCTCGCCCACTTCCATCATCATGTTGAGGCCCTTGAACAGTGGACCGTCGCCATAACCCTTGGATACACCTTCCACTTCCAGGATGTTGCGATAGAGCTTTTTGTCCTGCTCGAAGCGGATGAATGGGTTCTGGCGGCTGGAGACCTTGACGTCCTCAATCTTGATCTTGTCGATCTGCTTGAGACGAGAGGTCGCCTGACGGGACTTGGAGGCGTTGGCGCTGAAACGGGAGACGAAGGATTGCAGATCGGCGATCTGGGCCTTCTTCTTGGCGTTGTCAGCCAGCAGGCGCTCGCGCGCCTGGGTGGCGGCCAGCATGTAGTCGTCGTAGTTGCCTGGGTAAACGCGCAGCTCGCCGTAGTCCAGATCCGCCATGTGGGTACAGACAGAGTTCAGGAAGTGACGGTCGTGAGAGATGATGATCATGGTGCTTTCACGTTCGTTGAGCACCTGCTCCAGCCAGCGAATGGTGTTGATGTCCAGGTTGTTGGTCGGTTCGTCCAGCAACAGGATGTCAGGGTTGGAGAAGAGCGCCTGTGCCAGCAGCACCCGCAGTTTCCAGCCTGGGGCCACTTCGCTCATCGGGCCGTTGTGCTGCTCAAGGGGAATGCCGACACCCAGCAGCAGCTCGCCTGCACGCGCTTCAGCGGTGTAGCCGTCATATTCGGCGACCAGACCTTCCAGCTCGGCGGCCTTCATATAGTCTTCGTCGGTGGCTTCGAGATTGGCGTAGATGGCATCGCGCTCGGCGATAGCCGCCCACAGCTCGGTGTGACCCATCATGACCACGTCCAGTACGCGCATATCTTCGTAGGCGAACTGATCCTGACGCAGCTTACCGATGCGCTCGTTGACGTCCAAGCTCACATTACCGCCAGTGGGCTCCAGATCACCACCGAGGATCTTCATAAAGGTGGACTTGCCACAGCCGTTGGCGCCGATAAGGCCATAGCGGTTGCCGCCGCCAAACTTGACGTTGATGTTCTCAAACAGCGGCTTGGCGCCGAACTGCATGGTGATGTTGTTGCTACTTAACAAGGTATGTGTCCCGATTGGTCTGTCAAATGGCGCGCATTATGGCACAGATCCCCCAAAAGTTTTAGCAAGAACTGTGATCTTGATCGGGGCAAGCAGGGCGTGCAGCCGATTGATGGGCAATAAAAAAAGCCGGCACGAGGCCGGCTTGGAGGGATGAACATGATCTGTTAGTGAGAGGTGGCGCCAGAGGCACCCAGCCCGGTCTGGGAGCGAACGAACTGCGGCAGGAACTTGGCATGCTCATCGGCGGCGTTCTGGGAGCTGTCAGTGATGGAGAAGAACCAGATCCCTATGAAGGCCAACCCCATGGAGAAGAGGGCAGGGTATTCGTAGGGGAAGATGGCCTGGGCATGGCCCAACACTTTCACCCACACGGTCGGACCAAGGATCATCAGGGTTACTGCGCTCGCCAGTCCCAGCCAGCCACCGTAGACGGCGCCACGGGTTGTCAGGCGTGACCAGAACATGGAGAGGAAGAGTACCGGGAAGTTGCAGCTGGCGGCGATGGAGAAGGCCAGACCCACCATGAAGGCGATGTTCTGCTTCTCGAACAGGATCCCCAGACCAATGGCAACCACACCCAGCACCAGAGTCGTCATCTTGGAGACGCGCAGTTCATCGGTCTCGTTGGCCTTGCCCTTCTTCAACACGCTGGCATAGAGGTCATGGGAGACCGCAGAGGCTCCGGCCAGGGTCAATCCGGCAACTACCGCCAGAATGGTGGCAAATGCCACGGCAGAGATGAAGCCGAGGAACAGACTTCCACCCACTGCATCAGCTAGGTGGACGGCTGCCATGTTGGTGCCGCCCAGCAGGGCGCCGGTGGCGTCCTTGAAGGCAGGATTGGTGCTCACCAGCAAGATGGCGCCAAAGCCGATGATGAAGGTGAGAATGTAGAAGTAACCGATAAAGCCAGTGGCGTAGAACACCGATTTACGCGCCTCTTTGGCATCGCTCACGGTGAAGAAGCGCATCAGGATGTGGGGCAGGCCGGCGGTACCGAACATCAATGCCAGACCGAGCGAGATGGCGGAAATGGGGTCGGAGACCAGCCCGCCCGGGCTCATGATGGCGGAGCCTTTCTCGTGCACTTTGACCGCTTCGCTAAACAGGGCGCCGATGTCGAAGTTGACTGACTTCATCACCATGATGGCCATAAAGCTGGCACCGGAGAGCAGCATCACTGCCTTGATGATCTGCACCCAGGTGGTGGCCAGCATGCCGCCAAACAGCACGTAGAGCACCATCAGGATACCGACCAGCACCACGGCCACATGGTATTGCAGACCGAACAGCAGCTCGATCAGCTTGCCGGCACCGACCATCTGGGCGATCAGGTAGAGGGCGACCACTACCAGCGAACCACAGGCGGAGAGGGTACGCACTTCAGTCTGCTTGAGACGATAGGAGGCGACATCGGCGAAGGTGTATTTGCCGAGATTGCGCAGCCGCTCGGCGATCAGGAACAGGATGATGGGCCAGCCCACCAGAAAGCCGATGGAGTAGATGAGGCCGTCATAGCCGGAGGTGTAGACCAGCGCGGAGATCCCGAGGAAGGAGGCGGCGGACATATAGTCACCGGCGATGGCCAGACCGTTCTGGAAGCCGGTGATACGGCCACCGGCAGCATAGTAGTCGGAAGCCGAGCGGTTGCGCTTGGAGGCCCAGTAGGTGATGAACAGGGTAGCGGCCACAAACACCAGAAACATCACGATGGCGGCGACATTAAGGGGCTGACGCTCCACGGCGCCAGAGATTGCATCGGCCGCCAGCAGGGGAGAGGAGGCCAGTGAGGTCAACAGCAGCAACTTGCCTTTCATGATTGCACCCCTTTGAGGATCTTCTGGTTCAGTTCATCAAACTCGCCGTTGGCGCGAAAGACATAGACGCCGGTCAACACGAAGGAGGAGAGGATCAATCCTACCCCGACAGGAATGCCGCGAGTAATGGTCGACCCTTCGCTCAAGGGGGTGCCGAGCCAACCGGGGGCAAAGGCGATGAGCAGAATAAACGCCAGGTAGAGTCCCAGCATCAGAGCCGAGAGGGCCCAGGCAAAACGCTGGCGCTTGGCGACCAGCTCCTGGAAGTTGGGATCTTGCTGGATCCTCAGATAGCTTTGCTGTTCCATTGCAGTTCTCCATGACATGAGTGTCAGCGGTGGATGGGGTAACCCCGACGAGCAGGCAATCTGCTCATGTAAGCAAAATGTGAATTAAATGTTATTTCTCGACAATTAGACTTTGGGATAAGTGAGCGGCGAGCCGCAGGTCAGGCGCAGGTAGATGAGCGCGGCCGTGGTGGCATCGGCAAGGGCATCGTGGGCGGGCAGGGCGGGCAGCGCCAAGTGACGGCAGATGGCACTCAAGTGGAGGTCAATCGCAGCATCGGGGTAGCGGCGATAGAGGTGGTCGTGATAGAGCTGGCTCACCTCGATCCCTCGCTGGGGCAGGGTCAATCCCCACAATTTCTGGCAGGCAAGATTGAGAATGCGCAGGTCGTAGGCGATGTGATAGCCCACCAGTTCACGGGGGCCGATAAAGTGAAGCAGCAGGCGCAGCGCGGCTTCCAGCTCCATTCCCTGTTGCAGATCCTGATGGCGCAGACCGTGGATCACCACAGATTGGCTGGTCAGGCTGGCCGGTGGCTGTACCTTGATGGCTAGGGCCTCGCCGGTCAGCAGCCGGTTACCCTGAATGCGCACCCCCCCGATGGAGACGATCTCGGCCTGCTCGGGATCGAGACTGGTGGTCTCGAAATCGAGGGCGACCTGTTCATCTTTCGGTGGGGTGGCAAAGAGCGGCGCGAACTCGCCCGTTCGGAACGTGCGGCCATACCAGTAGCGTCGAGCGCGGCTCAACATGACTATTGTCTCAGACGAAAGTGCAAGGTGAGCCACTGCTGGAATTTCTTCACCTGATGCAGCGCCTGACGCAACAGATCCCGCTCGCTGTGGCTCAGCTCGCTTGTCTGCACCCGACTATTGCCCCCCTTGAGCTGGCTGCGCAGCCTCAGCCGGATAAAGAGCCGAAACGCCTCTGCCAGATTGCTGCCATAGTCGGCACTGAGCCGATCGGCTGCCACCAGCGCGTCGATACGCCCCAGGGTTGAAGTCTCCAGAATGCCTGCCTCAAGGGCCAACATGCGGATACCGTGCACCAGCGGGAACAGGCCGCCCCGCTTCAGATCCAGCCCTTCCGGTGGCTGCTCCAGCCGGCCAAACAGGGTGAGGGGGGCATGAAAGGCTACTGCCGGCCGCACCATCTCCGCCAGCAGATCCCGCCTGTCCGCCAGCTGCTCGCGCAGCGCTCTGGCCATCGGCAGATGGAGCTGGCGATCCCCTGCGATGGGGTGAGCATCGGCCAGGGTGGCGAGCCAGAGCAGCTCATCCTCCTTTGCCGTAGTACAGGCGCTGGCAATGGCGCTTTGCCACTTGCTGCCCGTTTTCACCCAGGCCGGATTGTTCACCATCACCTGCCCGGGGCACAGCGGGTAGCCGAGTCGCTCCAGCAGGGCGCTGAATTCGGCCAGATCGGCTGTCTGGGTGGGCCATGCCAGCCCCTCTGGCAGGATCAGGGCGTTGTCCTGATCGGTTTTGAGGATCTGCTCGCCGCGCCCCTCCGAGCCCAGCATCAGCAGGCAGACCTTATCCTGCACCTCGGGGGGGATCACCATCGCAAAGGCTTTGGCGATCAGCTGTTCGTTGATGGTGGCGATGAGCTTCATCAAAAAGGCGGTGTGGATCCCCTGGGCAAACAGGGATCGGGTCAATTGCTGCTGCTCGCGGGCCACCGCCTCCAGTGCCGGCAGGCTGTCGGCGCGGGCGATACGCAACGTCAGCACGTGGGAGTGGGTAGAGAAGAGCCCCAGCACCTGAGTCAGTTGCAAGATCCCCGCCACCTCGTTGCCACGCCACACCACCAGTCGCTTGATGCGATGGCGGGTCATCAGCAGCAAGGCATCAAACAGATAGCTCTCCAGCGGCAGACCAATCAGGGGCGTGGGGGTCAGCACCGAGAGGGGGGCTGTCAGCGGCAATCCCTTGAGGGTCAGGGCGTGGAGCAAGGTCTTGCGGGTTGCCAGCGTGAGGGAGCCGTCGTGGGCCGGGTAGAGCAGGCAATCGGTCCCCTTGCTCACCATGGCTTCGGTGGCCGCCAGCAGTGACAGCTTGCTGTCGACGATAAGCGGTGCCTGCAGGTGGCCGGGTTCGATGCGGGTCAGGATAAATTCAGCCAGATTCTTCTGACCCAGTTGTTCGCGTTGCTCCTGCTGGCGCTGGCGCTCGGCCAGATTGGCGGTGAAGTAGCTGGCAAACTGCGGATCCTGCTCACAGAGCGTCAGAAATGTGTGGCGAGGAATGAGCTGACAGAGGCTATCTTCCAGCGCGGTGAAGCGGTGGCGGCAGCGGCCGTCAAACTGGGCACGTACATCGAACAGATCATCGACCCCGTAATCACCAAACTGGTGGTGAGGGGCAGACTCTTCCACCGCCCCCTTGATGACGAGATAGAGGCCGGGAGGCTCGTCCCCCTCTTTTAGCAGCAGATCCCCGGCCCGAAAATAGCAGAGCGAGAGGTGACGGGAGAGCCGCTCGCGCGCCTCCTCGCCCAGTCGGTCGAACGGTGGTCTGGCAAAATTGAACAGGGTTGACATGACAGCGTCCTCTGCTGGCTTGCGGCACTCATGCAGATCCCAGTGTGACAAAGGGAGGGGGAGGCGACCAGCCGACTTTAGTCTCAGCTGTACCGCCTGTTCACACTCTGATAACGTGGTGGTATGACCAGTGAGTCAGTTTCAGGGATCAAGGAGAGGACAAGGGAGATGGAAAAACCAAGGATCAAGTGCGAGATCCACGACGGGATTGCCGAAGTGATGCTGACGCGGGGGGATAAACTCAATGCGCTGGACCGCGCCATGTTCAGCGCCATCGATGAGACATTGACGCAGTTCGCTCAGCACAAGGGGCTGCGGGCGGTGATCCTGCACGGCGAGGGGCGGGCCTTCTGCGCCGGGCTGGATGTGAAATCCATGCTGAGACAGCCGGTGGCGGCGCTCGATATTCTCAAGCGCGAAGCGGACGAGGCGACCAATCTGGCCCAGCGGGTTGCCTATGGCTGGCACCTGCTGCCGGTGCCGGTGATTGCGGTGACCCAGGGAGTCTGTTTTGGCGGTGGCTTGCAGATCGCGCTCGGGGCCGATTTTCGCTTCAGCACCCCCGATTGCCGCTTCTCGGTGATGGAGATCAAGTGGGGCATCATCCCCGATATGAGTGGCAGCGTCACCATGCGCAACCTGATGGGGCTGGATACCGCCATGGAGCTGGCCATGAGCGGGCGTGAGCTGGATGCTGTCGAGGCCAAATCCCTCGGGATGGTGAGCCGGGTCTGTGCCGATCCGCTGGTGGAGGCGCGCGAGTTTGCCCGCACCCTGATCACCAAGTCACCGGATGCGCTGGCGGGGATCAAGCAGCTCTACAGCCAGGCCTGGGCCCGCAGCGATGAGGCGATGCTCAAAGAGGAGACCCGCCTGCAAAAGCAGATCCTGGGGCGACCCAATCAGTGGCGGGCCACCCTTAACAGCCTGTTTCGCTGGCGGCTGCCCTTCGGGCCGCGCCGCAATCCGCTCTGAGATGAGGTGACAGGAAAAAGAAATGGCAGCCGAGGCTGCCATTTTTATTGATGTCTTATGTCGTTTTGGTTCAGGAAGTCTTGCGATCCTGATCCGGCTCGAACTGATGGCCCGATTTCTCCCTCTCCAAGTTCTCTTCGGAGCGTTTGCCCACCCAGTAATCGGCGTTCTTGATGCCGAGCTTCTCCGGGTGGAATACGGGGTCAATACCTTGTGCCTGCTGCGCTTCATAATCCTTCAAACAGGTGAAGGCGGTCTTTTGCAGCAGCAGGATGGCGATGATGTTGAGCCATGCCATCAGGCCAACCCCGATATCACCCATGCCCCACGCCAGATCCGCCGTCTTGACGGTGCCGTAGACAGTGGCAGCCATCAGCGCAATTTTCAGCAAGAAGGTGAGCCAGGGGCGATTAATCTTGCGGTTGATGTAGGCGATGTTGGTTTCGGCGATGTAGTAGTAGGCAACGATAGTGGTGAACGCGAAGAAGAACAGCGCGATGGCCACGAAAATGCTGCCAAAGCCCGGCATCATGCTCTCCATGGCGGTCTGCACATAGCCCGGGCCTGCTGCGATACCGGCAATACCCGTGTAGATGGCGGCGCCGTCCGGCCCTTGTACGTTATAGAGACCGGTGATCAGCAGCATAAAGCCGGTAGCGGAGCAGACGAACAGGGTGTCGATATAGACGGAGAACGCCTGCACCAGACCCTGTTTGGCCGGGTGGCTCACTGCCGCCGCAGAGGAGGCGTGCGGTCCGGTACCCTGACCCGCTTCGTTGGAGTAGACCCCGCGCTTCACGCCCCACATGATGGCCAGACCCAGAATGGCACCGAAACCGGCATCCAGACCGAAGGCGCTCTTCCAGATCAGCAGGATCACGCCCGGCAGCTGGCCGATATTGAGGGCGATGATGACGCAAGCCACGATGATGTAGCCCAGCGCCATAAAGGGCACCACGGTACTGGCAAAGCTGGCGATACGCTTGACGCCGCCGAAGATAATAAAGCCGAGCAGCAGCGCCAGACCGGCGGCGGTGACGTTCGGATCGATATTAAAGGCGGTCTGCAGGCTGGAGCCGATGGAGTTGGCCTGCACGCCCGGCAGCAGCACGCCGCAGGCGAAGACGGTAGCGATGGCGAAGGTCCAGGCGTACCACTTCATGCCAAGCCCTTTCTCGATGTAGAAGGCCGGGCCGCCGCGGTATTCACCGTTGATCTTCTCTTTGTAAACCTGACCCAGGGTGGACTCCACGAAAGCGGAGCTGGCGCCGAGAAAGGCGACCATCCACATCCAGAACAGGGCGCCCGGACCACCGAAGGTGATGGCGGTGGCCACACCGGCGATGTTACCGGTACCCACGCGACCGGCCAGGGTCATGGCCAGCGCCTGGAAGGAGGAGACACCGGCATCGGTGCTCTTGCCATCAAACATCAGGCGCACCATCTCTTTGATATGACGCAGTTGCAAAAAACGGGTGCGCAGGGAGAAGTAAAGACCGACCCCCAGACACAGGTAGATGAGCGCAGGGCTCCAGATTACACCATTGATGGCATTGACGATTTCATTCATGTACAACAACTCCTTTGTTGTGTTTGTGGCGCTGTCTTGGCGAGATCTTGGCCTCGCTCTCTGTCACTGTTTTCGGCCCTGTTTGTTAACAATCCAGTTAACAAATGAGCGCGAGGTTGAGGGGTTAAGCAGAGCGCAAACACGCGCCATGCATGGCTTGTAACATATCGAGTTGTATCGGTGCTTCCCAGCGAAAAATGTTGCCTTGTTGCAAATTTGTGAATTGACAAGGGTGGGGGGATAATGGCAGGCAGCGTTTTCTATGAGTAAAGATGAGATCCTCCTTGTTGATCTGCGCCAGGCAATGTGACGGGTGTAACACAATGGAAAGCAAACATGAGGCCAACAATGAAAAATGACCCTGAGACGTTGACGATCCGTCCCCCTGAGGCCGACGACGGGAGCGCCATCGCCCACCTGTTCACCCAATTGGGGTATCCTGCCGAAGGCGCTGACGTGACGGCGCGCCTGTTGACGCCGGATCCCGCGAGCGTTGTGCTGCTCGCTGCCCTTGCAGACAAGGTGGTCGGCGTGCTGGTGTGGCACAAGTTGGCACCGCTGCATGTTGCACCAGCTTGGGGCCTGATCTCGGCGCTGGTTGTCGATGAAGGGGCAAGAGGGGCGGGAGTGGGCGCAGCCTTGCTCAAGGGCGCCGAAGAGATGGCGCGGGCCGCAGGTTGCGCCCAGCTGGAGCTATCCAGCAGTCTCAAACGCGAGGCGGCTCACCGTTTCTATCTGGCGCAGGATTATCAGGAGCGGCCGAAACGGTTCGTCAAACTGCTGTGACCTGTTTTTTGCATCAAAAGAAGGAGTAGGCGTGCTGGGATGGTTCAAATGGCTGGGTGGTCGCCCGCAAACGCCCATGAGTGAGGATGAATTGGCGCTGTGGCGTCAGGCGCTGGCGGCTGTACCCATCTTGCAAGGGCTCAGCGACACCGAGCAGACAACGCTTATCGGCTTGGGGCAACAACTGCTCAAATGCAAGACCCTGACCCTGATCGGGGTAGAGCTCAGCCGCCGTCAACAGGCGGTGCTGGCGCTGCAGGCGGCGTTGCCCATTCTTCATCTCGGTATCGACTGGTATCGCGGCTTTCACGAAATCATCATCATTCCCGAGCCCGTCACCCGGCGTCAGGAGGTGCAGGATGAGTTCGGTCTGGTGAGCGAGTTTGAAGAGAAGAACGCCGGTGAATCCTGGCCACAAGGGCCATTGGTGCTGGCCTGGAGCGAACTGCAGCAGGATGGCGACTGGGATGGCTTTAATCTGGTGATCCACGAGCTGGCTCACAAGCTCGATATGCTGGGCGGTGAGGCGGACGGTGCGCCGCCGTTGCCGGGGCAGATGAGCAGCCAGCTGTGGCAACAGGCCTTTCAGAGCGCCTTCGATGCGCTCTGCCAGCAGCTCGACCGGGACGAAGTGACCGATATCGATCCCTATGCTGCTGAACATCCCGCCGAATTTTTTGCCGTCAGCTGCGAGTGCTTCTTTAGCGATCCGCTGCGGCTGCAGCAGGTCTATCCCGCGGTGTACCGGCAACTGAGCCAGTTCTTTAGCCAGGATCCCGCACTGCGTTTTCCCGCGACCCGCTTGCTGGCGGGGGAGGTGGACGTCGAGTCACTTGACTGATAATCGATCTGTTGAACGGTTATTCGAGATAGCAAAAAGGCACCCGAGGGTGCCTTTTTCACAATCTGAGTGGCTTGCCTATCAGGCAGCGGCTTTCAGCTGTACTGCGGCGGCTTTCTTGTGATCGCCGATCGGCATTACGGTGCGGCCGAACTGCTCGTTGATCACGGTGGCCATGGCCAGGTAGATGGCGCTGGCGCCACAGATGATGCCTTCGAAACCGGCGATGGTGCCGATCAGGGTGCTGCCGGTGAAGTCACGGGCGGCCAGCAGGAAGAACAACACGGTCAGGGAGGCGAACACGAACTGCTTGGCGCGCGGGTAGTTGATGGTGCCAACCAGCATGAACAGGGTGAACATGCCCCACATCAGCAGATACCAACCCATGTAGGCGTGCGGAGTGGCTTCGGCCAGACCCATGGTCGGCATGATCAGCAGGAACACCAGGCTCAGCCAGAACAGGCCGTAGGAGGTGAACGCGGTCACACCGAAGGTGTTGCCACGCTTGTACTCCATGATGCCAGCTATGATCTGGGCGATGCCGCCATAGCACAGGCCCATGGCCAGGATCATGGCGCTGATGGGGAAGAAACCTGCGTTATGGATGTTCAGCAGGATGGTGGTCATACCGAAACCCATCAGACCCAGAGGGGCAGGGTTGGCCAATTTTTCGCTCACGTGGCGTTCTCCAAAAATAGAGGTGGGGGTTAACAAAAGACGCGCGATTCTAGGCAGGCTGCGGCGCGCCCGCAAGGGGGCAAGGGGGATAAATCGTAAAAAAACTACGTGATTATTTGCATCAGAGGCCAAATGCTCACCAAGGCAGGCTGTTTGGTGAGCAAAAGGTGTCAAAATAGTTGAGGGGTTGTATTTTTATTACGCTTTTTACGAAGTGCGGCGGCGTCACTGATCCAGTGTCAGGATCACTTTGGCTTCCTTGTCCTCTTCCTTGACCTGGCTGTCGAGCACGAACAGCCGCTCCGGGGCGATCCCCTGGCTGTCGACCAGAAACTCCTTGGTATTTTGCGCCCGGCGCATGGCGAGATTGCGCAGGGATTTGGCGGTGATGAGCTGCTGATCCCGCAGCAGGATCACCGCCTGGGCCCGCAGTGCCGCGCTCTCTTCATCCAGATGGAGGCGGTCCGCCAGATCATCCAGATCTTCGCCAAAGCGCTCTTCATAGGCCTGGGCCAGCGCCTCTTGCAGGGCTGAGTCCTGTTCCAGCAGGTCGAGATCCGCCTGATTGCCGGTGAGCTTGGCCAGTACCCGCTCCAGCTTTTGCCGTTGCAGGATGGGGCGCTCCTCGTTGAAGTTGACCTTGCCGCGAATGTTCATGCTGAGCTTGGGTCTATCCTTAAGGGCCTGCGCCAGCTTGACCAGTTTCTCCTGCTGGGTGGGGGTGAGATCGGGATCCCCCGGCAGGAAGGGAAGTTCGTCGAGATCTTCGGTGCCATCGGCCAGCGAGGCGAGCAGGGAGAAGGGGGAGGTGATCGCCTTGCTCAGTGTGTTGCCCAGCACATCCCAGAAGATATTGCCGATGCTGAAGTCCGGTTGATCGAGATCGCCCTTCACCTTGAGGTTCATCTGTATCACCCCGTTGGCATCGCTCAACAGGGCGATGGCCAGCCCCAGCGGCAGATCCTTGGCCTGATCGCTCTTGATCTTCTCGCCCAGTTGCAGCTTCTTGATGGTGATGTCGTTATCTCCCTCCAGCCGGTTGCCCTCCAGCTTGTAGTGCAGCTTCATGGAGAGCTGCCCCTTGTCGATGGCATAACCCGCATAGGTGCCCGAATAAGGGGTAAAGGTGGTGAGCTCTAGGTTGTGGAAGGCGACCGCGATGTCGAGGATAGGGTTGGCCACCAGCAGGTTGGTACCGCCGCGAATGGTCACTGGCGCATAGCGATCCACCTTGCCGTTGAAGGCGAGATCGGAGCGTTGCCCCGGAATATTGCTGATATGACGGCTCTGGCCGCCCAGCGAGGCGATATCGGCCACAAAATCTTGGCTCAGGCTGCGGTCGGCAAAGCGCAGGTTGCCCTGCTCGGTGCGCAGCTGGTCAATGGTGAAACGAAAGTCGGGAGCCTTGCTGCCTGCCTTTGCTTCAGTACTTTTTGCTGCCGCCGGTTGTGGCAACAGCAGCTGTTGCAGGTTGGTGGTGCCATCTTCGTTGATCTCGATGCGGGCGAAGGGCTTGTTCAGAGTAATGTCCTTGATCCGCATCTGCTGGCTGATGCCATCATACGTCAGACCGGTGAGAGCCAGGGTGTTGAACTCCAGCAGACGCTGATTGTCTGCCCGATCGACCACCTTGAGCCCGTTGATATCGAGCCCCCCCTGCAGGGTCAGCTTGCTGAGATCTCCCTGGGCGGTGGTGGCGAGATCAAGCCGGGTCTTGCTGCTCAGCAGCCCGTTTTGCACCTTGATGCGTACCAGATCGGCTAGATAGGGCTGTGCCAGCGTCAGGGGCAGCCCCTGCTGGTTGATGTCGCCACTTAAGGTGAAAGGAGTCAGGGTCAGTTGGCCATCAAAGGCGAGGGGGCTGCTCTGGTTGAACTGGGTGGCCAGAGTCAGTTTGCTCGGTTGCTCCCCCTTGCTGCCCAGTGGCCCCAACGCCAGCTTGAGGCCGGAGAGCTGGCGTGCCTGCGGTTTGCCGCTGCTCGATTCGGTGAGGGTGAGATCGCCCTTGACGATGGCGATCTGCTTGATCTGCCACTGCCAGGGTTTGTCTGGCATATGTTTCTTGCCGTTACCGGCTGTCTTTGCTTGTTGTGCCGACTTGGGCGCCGCATTGTTGGCCACCTCGTTTGCGGTGTCGGCTCCTTTGACGGGCTTAGCGGGAGCTTGTTCAATCAGCAAGTCAGCCAGATCAAGCTCCTGCTGTGGGTTGAGGGTGGCCTTGAGCAGGGGCTGTTGCAGGGTTACCTTGCCGATCTGGAGCGACTGTTTCTGGCCATCGACAGCCAGATCGCTCAGGGCCAGCTGGCCGAAGCGGGCAAATTCGTCGCCCTTGTGTTTTTTAAGCTGCCAGTTGTCCAGCGTCAGCTTGCCTTTGGACAATTGCCACAGTACCCCTTGCTTGCCCTCTTTAAGCTGGTACTCCACCTCTGCATTGGCGTGGCCCTTGGCCAGATCCAGCTTGAGATAGGGTGTCCAGAGCGGGGCGAAGGGTTTCAGGTCGACCTGTTTGAGGCTCACCTTACCCTGACCCATGCCGCTCATCACATCGAGTTTGCCGTGGGCAGCGAGGCTGCTTTTGCCGTTGATGGCGGCGTTCAGCTGATAGGCGGTCGGGTGATTTGCCTCGGTGCGCAGGTTATCGAGCTTGAGGGTCACTTTCTCCAGATTGAGAGGCGGCAACCAGCCGGGTTCGCTCTCCTTGCGTTGATCCTGATAGCGCACATGGCCGTCAGTGACTGCGATGCTGGCAATATCGACCAATAGCGGGGCGCTGGCTGTTTCGGGCTCGGGGGAGGGCGCAGGGGCGAGCAGGGTGGCAAGCGCATCGGTCAGGTTGAGTCGAACATCTCCTTTTTTATCTGTCAGCCGTTGCAGCAGCACCACGGGTTTGGTCAGGGTGACGGTGGAAAGCACGACCCCTTTCTGCTGCCAGCTGGCTTGCAGGTCGGGGGTGATAAATAGCTGCTCAAAACCGATGATAGGCTGCTGTTTGGCATCGAGCAGGGCAGTCGCGCCGAGGGTGAGAGAAGGGTTGCGCAGTCCTACATTAATCTCCCCCAGCATCAGTTGCAGGCCGTAGTGCTCGGCCAGCCAGCCGGGCAGATAGCGCTGGATCAGACGGGGGGTTTGCCACAGCAGCAGGGTGATCAGGATAAGAAGCAGCAGGAAAGCGTAGGCAAGGTAGCGCAGCAAGCGGAGCTTGGGGGACGCGGGCTCGGTGGTGTTCATTTGGTGCACTCCCATTTGGTTCCCGCCATGGTACAGAAAAGCTGGATAGTAATCATGGGGTTGCGTGCTGTTGTACGCCGTACTTTGTCCAAAGGCGATCCAGTTCACCCTTTTGTTGCAGCACTGCCAGCCACTGTTCCAGCTGGGCAGGGGTAATGGGGGCCGCAGGGTGAAGGATGGCGCGGTGTTGATACTGTTGATCCCATTTTTGCGAGATCAGCAACTGGTCGGCTGTGTCGGGGTTGGCCTGCAGATACTGGTTAAGGTAAGAAATGTTGAGAATGGCTACCTCGCCGCGCCCTTTGAGTAGCGCTTGCAGGGCGCTGACGTTGTCTTTGACCAGGGTGATATTGAGCTTGCGCTGCAGGTAGAGAGGATCGGCATTGAACTGGCCGACGCCGTAGTGATAGCCGGTCACTCCGATGAGGTGATGGCTGGCAGGATCGTCAAAAAAGCGCTGATCCCGGCCCGCTTTGTTCAGGGCCACATAGACCTCGCCACCACCGAGGAAGGGGGTTGTCATCTTGAATTTATCGGTGTCCCAGCCCCACTTGGTGTCTTCAAACAGCATCAGCGAGAAACGGCCCAGATCGAGCGCCTTGTAACGGTTGGCGGCCGAGGTGGGGACAAAGACGAAGGTCACCTCTTTCTGCACGGTATTGAGCTGGTCGATAAGATCCAGCGTCAGTCCTTCATAGCGGGAATCGGGGAGTTTGATCACAAAGGGGGCATAGGGGTATCCACCAACCTTGATGAGGGGATGGCTCCAGCCAGAGAGGCTGAACAAGAGCAAAAACCAGCACCAATATCTCATGGGATCCCCAGGGCAATAGCTTGCTCCCAGATTCGGTTAATCTGCGCCGCTTTTCAAGCTGTTAAGGGAATTAACACAGCGCTGTTCGGCGGCTTCCAGCTCGGCCATCACCATCTGGATATCCTCCCGTTGCTGGCGCAGGGCACCGCGTTTTGCCTCGATCAGCTGGATCATGGAGTGGAGCTGGGTTTTGCTCGATTTGTCAGTGTCGTACATATCGAACAGCTCGCGGATCTCGGCCAGGCTAAACCCCAGCCGTTTGCCGCGCAGGGTCAACTTGAGCCGGATCTTGTCCCGATGGCTGTAGATGCGGGTTTGCCCCTCCCGCAGCGGGGTGAGCAGCCCCTCATCCTCGTAGTAGCGGATGGTGCGCGGCGTGACATCGAACTCGTGGGCCAGCTCCGAAATGCTGTAGGTGATCTCCTTGCCGGGCAGGGAACGGGACATGGTCATGACTCCTGTTGCTGGGCGTGTGGCTGGCAGAGGCGGGCACGCAGCCGCTCGGCATTGGCGTGCAGGGCCTGACCGACCCGCGAGCCGTTGGGGCGAGCGAGCTGCTCGCTCACCCACTGGCCGGTGGCCGCCAGTTTGTCGAGATCCACCCCGGTCGTCATGCCAAGGCCGTGCAGCAGGTAGACCACCTCTTCTGACGCCACATTGCCGGAGGCGCCCGGCGCATAGGGGCAGCCGCCAAGCCCCGCCACCGAGCAGTCGATGGTGCGAATGCCACGCTCCAGCGCGGGTAGCAGGTTGGCCAACCCCTGACCGTAGGTGTCGTGAAAATGGACCGCGAGTCGACCCGCCGGGATCTCGTGCAGTACCGCATCCAGCATGGGGGCCACGGTGCCCGGAGTGCCGACGCCGATGGTGTCCCCCAGCGAAATTTCGTGGCAACCGAGATCCAGCAGTTGCTCGGCCATGGCAGCGACCCGTTTCGGGCGGGTCGGGCCATCAAACGGGCAGGCGATGACGGTGGAGAGGTAGCCGCGCACCTTGATGCCGAGGCGGCGAGCTTCCTGCACCAGCGGGGCGAAGCGCACCAGCGACTCCTCCACGCTGATGCCGATATTGGCGCGGGTAAAACCGTCGGAGCAGGCGGTGAAGAGACCAATCTCATCGGCTCGGGCGGCAATGGCTGCCTGCAAGCCTTGCAGATTGGGCACCAGAGCGCCGTAACGGGTTGAGCCCTTGCGTGGCAGTGCCTCGAACAGCGCTGCGGAGTCCGCCATCTGCGGCACTTTTTTGGCAGAGACAAAGGCACCCACCTCGATGCGCTGCAGGCCGCTGTCGGTAAGGCGCTGGATCAGCTCCAGCCGCTGTACCAGGGAGAGGGGCGCAGCTTCATTTTGCAGGCCATCTCGCGGCCCCATCTCCACCAGACTGACCCTGTCGTCACGGACGTCCTGTGATCGGTTCATGGGTGATCCTCCTGTGAAGCAGTCTCTTCGGCAAAGCGCACCAGCACGGTTCCCTGGCTTACCTGCTCGCCTTGTTTGCACTGCAGGGCTTCAATTACCCCGTCCCGCTCTGCACGCAACTGGTGTTCCATCTTCATCGCCTCCAGCACCAGCAGGGGTTGCCCCTTGCTGACTGTTTGCCCCTGCTCGATCAGCACGGCTACCACTATGCCGTGCATAGGCGCGATGGCGCCCTGCGCCTTCTCGTTTGCCTGCTCATGGTGGTGGCTGTGCTGTCGATCATCGGCCGCGAAGCGGATGCGCTGGCCCCCCAGGGTCATGAGGAAGGTTGCCTCCGGGCCTGCGACCGTCTGAATGGGGATCTGTTGCCAGCCGCCGCCCTGCTGCAGCCGGATATTATCGTCACCTCTCTGGTAGCAATGAGTCTCCCCTTGCCACTCAAACTGGCCGCCATGATCGTGAAGGGTCAATACCCGGTGCTCATCACCGATGCGCACCGCCGCTGTCCAGCAGCGATCCGGCCCCAGCCGAAATCCGCAGGCTTGCTGCCAGGGGGAGGTGCCCGCAGGGCGGCTCGCCAGCCAGAAGGCGGCCAGCGGCCAGGCGAAGTCGGGAATGGATTGTGCTGTGGTGGGGATGGGCCACTGGGTATGGTGGCCCATGGCCAGGACGTCAGGCTCTTCACAAAGGCGCAGCAAGAGCGCGCCGTTGTGCATCAGCGGCCCGAGATCCAGTGCCGCCAGCGCATCGGCCAGTTTGGCGAACGCCTCGGCTCGACTCTGGCCGTGGGCGATCAGCTTGGCGATCATGGGATCGTAATAGGGGCTCACCTCATCGCCAGCGGTGACGCCGGTGTCGATGCGCACGCCAACGGGCCAGTGGAGCCAGTGGATAGGCCCGCTGGCAGGCAGAAAACCGGCCGCCACATCCTCGGCGTAGAGGCGCGCCTCCACCGCATGGCCGCGCAGCACCACTTCCTCCTGAGTGAGTGGCAGCGGCTTGCCTTCGGCTACGGCCAGCTGCCAGGCCACCAGATCCTGCCCGGTCACCGCTTCGGTGACCGGATGCTCCACCTGCAGCCGGGTGTTCATCTCCATAAAGAAGAACTCATCCTTGCAGAGCAGGAACTCGATGGTGCCAGCCCCCTGATAATGGATGGCTTTGGCTGCGGCCACGGCCGCATCCCCCATGGCGCGGCGAAGGGGCGGAGGGATGTCGGGTGCGGGCGCCTCTTCGATCACCTTCTGATGGCGCCGCTGCAAGGAGCAGTCCCTGTCCCCCAGATAGATGGCATTGCCGAGGCTATCGGCAAAGACCTGCACCTCAACATGGCGAGCCTGGGGCAGATAGCGCTCCAGCAGTACCAGATCGTCACCAAAGGCGGCCTTGGCTTCCCGTTTGACTGCCGCTAGCGACTCGTCAAAGTCGGCCAGCTGATCGACCCGGCGCATCCCCTTGCCACCGCCGCCACTGGCCGCCTTGATAAGTAGCGGGAAGCCAATCTGGCTCGCCTGATCGCGCAAGAAGTCCGGTCGTTGATCCGTGCCGTGATATCCGGGCAGCACAGGTACGCCGGCAGCCTGCATCAGCGCCTTGGCGCCCGATTTGTCGCCCATGGCGAGAATGGCGGCGCCGCTTGGGCCGACAAAGCGCAGGCCGCGCTGTTCGCAGGCGGTGGCAAAATCGCTGTTTTCCGACAGAAAGCCGTAACCGGGATGGATGGCATCGGCGCGCGCTTCTTTGGCAATCTTCAGCACCTTGCCGGTGTCGAGATAGCTCTCTCTGGCCGGTGCGGGCCCCAGATGCCAGGCCTCATCGGCCAGGTGGGTGTGCATGGCGTGGGCGTCGGCATCGGAGTAGAGGGCGATGGTGTGAATGCCGAGGCGTTTCGCCGTTTTGATGATGCGCACAGCGATTTCGCCGCGATTGGCGATCAGCAGGCGCTTAATCTGAGTGTGATGGGTCATGTCTCATCCTTGAAACGGGGACGCCAGGCGGGAGGACGTTTGTCGAAGAAGGCCTGCATCCCCTCCTGGGCTTCGAGCCCCACCCGAACCCGGGCGATGGTCTCGACGGTTTTCTCTTCGTGCAGGCGGGAAGGATGGGCCTCTATCGCCGCCAGCAGCCGTTTGGTCTCTTTCATCGCTTCCGGCCCGTTGCGGCACAGACGAAGGGCCTGCGCCCGTCCCTCCGCCAGCAGTTGATCCGGTTTGCAGAGTTGATGCGCCACATTGAGCCGACAGGCGGTAATGGCATCGAACGGCTCGGCACTGAGCATGTAGCGGCGCGCCTGACGCATTCCCATGGCACGTACCACGTAGGGGCTAATCACCGCAGGCACCAGACCCAGGCTCACCTCAGAGAGGCAGAAGCGGGCATCGTCGCTGGCCAGCACCAGATCGCAGGCGCAGATGAGGCCCAGCGCCCCGCCGTAGGCGGCCCCTTGCACCAGCGCCACCGTAGGGAAGGGAAGCTCATCGAGGGTCTGCATCAGCCGCGCCAGTACCCGGGCGTCTTCGCGATTGTGCTCGAAATCGGCGTGGGCCAGATTACGCATCCAGTTGAGGTCGGCGCCCGCGCAAAAGTGTTTGCCTTCGGCACGTAGCAGCAGGGCGTGAGGGCGTTCGGCGAGATCATGACCATGGAGATGGGCCAGATCATCGAGGCAGTCGAGCAGCCCCAGCATCAGGTCGGCATCAAAGGCGTTGTGGCGGGCCGGGCGCGACAGCACCAGCTCGGCCAGCGGGCCGTGCCGCTCCAGCCGAAACGGGCCCTGTGTTGAAGAGCCAAGTGCTGAGGAAGTAAGTGGATCTGACATCGTTTTGCTCCTTACATCCGAAAGATGCCGTACTGCTCGGGTTCAATGTGGGCACCCTGACAGGCGGCGAGCGCCAGTGCCAGCACGGTGCGGCTCTGGGCCGGGTCGATGACGCCATCATCCCAGAGGCGGGCGCTGGCGTAGTAGGGGTGACCCTGGCGCTCATACTGTTCGATCACGGGCGCGCGGATGGCGGCTGCTTCCTGTTCGCTCAAGTCTTTGCCCTCGGTAGCCAGCTTGTCCCGACGCACCTGCACCAGCACCCCGGCAGCTTGCTCGCCCCCCATGACAGAGATACGGCTGTTGGGCCAGCTAAAGAGAAAATCGGGCTCATAAGCGCGGCCACACATGCCGTAGTTGCCGGCACCAAAGCTGCCGCCGACGATCAGGGTGATCTTGGGCTCCCGGCTGCAGGCCACGGCGGTGACCAGCTTGGCGCCGTGCTTGGCGATCCCCTCTTTTTCTGCGCTGCTCCCCACCATAAAGCCGGTGATGTTCTGCAAAAAGAGCAGCGGGATGGCACGCCGGTTACAGAGTTGGATAAAGTGGGCCCCCTTCTGGGCACTGTCGCTGTGCAGCACGCCGTTGTTGGCGAGGATCCCCACTTCCATGCCGCAAATACGGGCAAAGCCGGTCACCAGTGTGGTGCCGAACAGCGCCTTGAATTCGTCAAAATCAGAGCCATCCACCAGTCGGGCGATCAGTTCGCGGGCGTCGTAAGGGCGTTTGAGGCTGGTGCCCACCAGACCGTAGAGCTCCTCTATGGGGTAGCAGGGGGGCTCGTAGCCAGGGCTGCTCTCTATCGGCTCGTTACCCAGATGAGTAACCAGCGTGCGGGCGATGGCCAGCGCATGTGCATCGTCACGGGCCATATGATCTGCAACTCCCGAGTGGGCGCAGTGTACTTCGGCGCCACCCAGGGCCTCGGCGCTGATCTCCTCACCGGTGGCGGCCTTTACCAGCGGCGGGCCTGCCAGAAAGATGGTGGCCTGCTCCCTGACCATGATCGACTCGTCCGCCATGGCAGGCACGTAGGCGCCCCCGGCGGTGCAGAGCCCCATCACCACTGCCAGTTGCGGGATGTTCTGGGCCGACATGCGGGCCTGGTTGTAGAAGATGCGACCAAAGTGATCCCGGTCGGGGAACACCTCGTCCTGCATCGGCAGAAAGGCGCCGCCGGAATCCACCAGATAGAGGCAGGGGAGACGCAGCCGCTCGGCGATGGCCTGGGCGCGCAGGTGTTTTTTCACCGTGAGTGGGTAGTAGGTGCCGCCCTTCACGGTGGCGTCGTTCACCACCAGCATGCAGAGTCTGCCCGAGACCCGGCCGATGCCGGTGATGATGCCGGCGGCGGGGACCGGCTCGTCATAGACCTGCCAGCCAGCCAGTGCCGAGAGTTCGAGAAACGGGGAGCCCGGGTCCAGCAGCTGATTGATGCGCTCGCGGGGCAGCAGCTTGCCACGGGCCTGATGGCGGGCGTTGTTGGCCGCGCCGCCCCCTAGCGCGATCTCGGCAATGCGGGCGTGGAGATCATCGACCAGCCCCTGCATAGCAGTCCGATTGGCCGCATATTCCGTGCTCGCCGTGTCGAGGCGGGAGTGGAGCCTGCTCATGCGTTATCCCCCATCAGCTCGCGGCCGATGAGCCAGCGGCGGATCTCCGAGGTGCCGGCGCCGATCTCGTAGAGTTTGGCGTCCCGCAGCAGGCGGCCGGTGGGGTATTCGTTGATGTAACCGTTGCCGCCGAGCAGCTGGATAGCGTCGAGGGCCATCTGGGTGGCGTTTTCGGCGGCAAACAGGATGGCTGCGGCGCAATCTTTACGGCTGGTGCGCCCCTGATCGCAGGCGCTCGCCACCGAGTAGACCAGCGCCCGGCTGCTGGCGAGGCGGGTATACATGTCGGCGAGCTTGCCCTGCACCAGCTGGAACTCGCCGATGGCTTGACCAAACTGCTTGCGCTCACGCACATAGGGCAGCACTACATCCATGCAGGCCTGCATGATGCCAAGGGGGCCCGCAGCCAACACCACCCGCTCGTAATCGAGCCCGCTCATCAGCACCTTGACCCCGCCGTGCAGCGTGCCCAGCAGGTTTTCCTGCGGCACCCGGCAGTTGTCGAATACCAGCTCGCAGGTGCTGGAGCCGCGCATCCCCAGCTTGTCGAGCTTCTGGGCGGAAGAAAAACCGGGAGTGCCGGCTTCAACGATAAAAGCAGAAATTCCTTTGGGGCCGGCACTGGCATCTGTCTTGGCATAGATGACGAAGGTGTCGGCATCGGGCCCGTTGGTGATCCACATCTTGTTACCGTTCAGCACGAAGTGATCGCCCTCACGCACCGCGGTGAGGCGCATGCTGACCACATCGGAGCCGGCACTCGGCTCGCTCATGGCCAGCGCCCCCACATGCTCGCCGCTCACCAGCGAGGGCAGGTAGCGCGCTTTCTGCTCCGCCGTGCCGTGGCGGTGGATCTGGTTGATGCAGAGATTGGAGTGGGCGCCGTAGGAGAGGCCGACCGAGGCGCTGGCGCGGCTCACCTGCTCCATCACCAGCACGTGGGCCAGATAGCCGAGGTTCACCCCGTCATACTCCTCCGCCACCGTGATGCCGTGCAGCCCCAGTTCACCCATCCGGGGCCAGAGATCACGGGGAAAGGCGTTGCTCTGATCGATCTCGCTGGCGCGCGGGGCGATCACTTTCTGGCAGAATGCCGCAACCTGTTCGGTCAGGGCATTCAGGGTCTCATCCATCTGCATCCATGCTCTCCTTGCGGATATGACAGTCGGGTAGGAAGGTTGGTTTGACCGGCTGACTCGGCGTTACGGCTGGCAGTGGTCGGTCCATTTTGTACTTCACTTCTGTCACAAGTTTACGTTAGCGTAAACGTAAATCAATTGTTAATCTGTTGTGTGTCGATAAAGCGGTGGTAGTGAAAGAGTGATCAGCTACCACGACAACAGCGCCACAGTGGTAGATTCGACTGACGCAGCGTGTGGGCGCCGCGTCATAAAGCACTAACTCAGGAAAATAAGCGCGGGGCAACAAGGGAGAGAAAGACGAGATGGATTTTACCCTGACCGATGATCAACAGGCGTATGTGGAGGCGGCCGCCGCCTTTGCCGATGAGGCGCTCAAACCCCATGCCGCGCGCTGGGACAAGGAGCATGAGTTTCCGATCCCGACCATCAAGCAGGCGGCCGAGCTTGGTTTTTGCGGTCTCTATACCCCGGCGCAGTTTGGCGGATTGGGGCTGCCTCGCCTCGATGCGAGCCTCATCTTTGAACGCCTCGCCATGGGGTGTACCTCGACCACTGCGTATCTGACCATCCACAACATGGTGAGCTGGATGCTGGGTAGCTGGTTGCCCACCGAGGTTGCCAAAGAGTGGGTGCCCAAGCTGGCCAGTGGCGAGCTGCTGGGCTCCTATTGCCTCACCGAACCGGGGGCAGGCTCAGATGCGGCGGCCCTCAAGACCCGGGCGGTGCGCGAGGGTGACAGCTACCTCATCGAGGGGACCAAGGTCTTTATCTCGGGAGCGGGCAGCACTGACGTGCTGGTGGTGATGGCCCGTACCGGTGGTGAAGGTGCGAAGGGGATCTCTGCCTTTATGGTGCCAGCTAATGCCCCCGGCGTGAGCTATGGCAAGGCAGAAGAGAAGATGGGCTGGAACAGCCAGCCGACCCGGGAGGTTGTCTTTAATGGGGTTCGCATTCCTGCCAGCTATCGGTTGGGCGAAGAGGGGGAAGGATTCAAGTTCGCCATGCAGGCCCTTGATGGGGGGCGCATCAATATTGCCACCTGTTCGGTGGGCACCGCCCAGCAGGCGCTGGACGATGCGCTGGCTTATGTGCAGCAGCGCCAGCAATTTGGTCACCCGATCAGCGAATTCCAGAGCGTGCAGTTTCGCCTGGCCGACATGGCGACCGAGCTGGCTGCCGCCCGTTTGCTGGTGCGTCAGGCCGCCGACAAGCTGGATCGCGGGGCTCCGGACAAGAGTGCCTGGTGTGCCATGGCCAAACGGTTTGCCACCGATGTGGGTTATCGAATCTGTGATGAGGCTCTGCAACTCTTTGGCGGCTATGGTTATATCCGCGAGTATCCGCTCGAGCGCTATCTGCGCGATACCCGGGTGCACCGCATTCTGGAGGGCACCAACGAGGTGATGCGACTCATCATCGCGCGCCGCATGCTGGCCGATCCCGGTTTGACGCTGGGCTAACCGGTGGTCGCATCAAGGGGGTGTCTACTGCCACCCGATTTGCACCATGCCGGTTTCGGCTTTGTGAGCCAGCCACAGGTTGGTGTCATTCAAGCCTGTCATCATGGCGGCAGCTTCATCGACAAGGACAATGCTATGACAAGGATCAGACTCGAATATCATGGCCACGTGGCCTATATCACTCTCGACCATCCCCCTGCCAACACCTGGACCCTCGCCAGCCTGCAGGCCTTTTTGCAGATGATGGGGGAGCTCGACAGTCGTCCCGATGTGGTGGCACTGGTGATCCGTGGTGCGGGCGACAAATTTTTCTGCGCCGGTGCCGACCTCAAGATGTTTGTCGAGGGGAATGTCGAGCTGGCCCGCGAAGTAGCCGAGGCCTTTGGCAAGGCTTTCGAGGCACTGGCCCGTTTTCACGGCGTCAGTATCGCCGCCATCAATGGTTATGCCATGGGAGGCGGGCTGGAAGTGGCGCTGGCCTGTGATATCCGCATCGCCGAGCAGCAGGCGTTGCTGGGACTTCCGGAAGCCTCGGTGGGCTTGCTTCCCTGTGCCGGTGGCACCCAGCGTTTGACCGAGCTGGTGGGGCCGGGCTGGGCCAAGCGGATGATCCTCTGCGGTGAGAAGGTGAGTGCCTCGCTGGCCTACGAGATGGGGCTGGTGGAGGAGGTGGTGAAAACCGGCCAGGCATGGGAGGCGGCGCACCAGATGGCCCATCTGGTGGAGCGCCAGAGCCCGAGCGCCCTGCGCGCCTGCAAAACCCTGATCAATCAGGGCCGCAGTGGCCCGCGGGATGCCGCCTTGCCCCTTGAGCGGTCGCTGTTTCTCGATCTCTTTAGCGATGCCAATCAGCGTGAAGGGGTGGCAGCCTTTCTGGAGAAACGCTTACCGCGCTGGCAATATGGCCCAACAAAATAAATCCATACGGAGCCGTTTATGAGTGAGCCGGTCAAGGTTAGCTGTTATCCCACCGAAGATGGTCATCAGGTCGGGGTGTTGACCCTCGACAGCCCTGCGTCTCTCAACGCATTGAGCCTGCCGATGATCCAGATCCTGCAACAGACGCTGACCCGTTGGGAGCAGGATCCCGCCATCGTCTGTGTGCTGCTGCAGGGGGCGGGTGAGAAGGCGTTCTGTGCCGGTGGCGATATCCGCTCCTTCTATTACCGCAAGCAGGAGGCAAGCGGAGCTGAACTGTTCGAATATGCCCGCGACTTTTTCGAGCAGGAGTACCGGCTCGACCACCACATCCACTCTTACCGCAAGCCCCTGATCTGCGTGGCGGACGGTATCTGCATGGGGGGCGGCATTGGCCTATTTGCCGGAGCCGATTTTCGGGTTGTCACCGAAAGAAGCCTGTTTGCCATGCCGGAGGTGACCATTGGCCTCTACCCCGACGTGGGGGCGAGCTGGTTTTTAAGCCGGATGCCGGGGCGGCTCGGGCTCTGGCTCGGTCTGACAGGTGCCCGCTTCAACGGGAGTGATGCCATCGGTATTGGGCTGGCGGATCACGCCATCGCCAGTGGCAAGCGCAGTGCGCTGTTGTCACGCCTTGCCGTGCTCGACTGGACTGGCAGTGGTGATCCCCGTGAGCAGATCGATCTGCTGCTCACGGGGTTGCATGGTGAGGTGGCGGCCCGCTTGCCTGCACCTGTGCTGCTACCCCATCAACAGAGGATCGATACCCTGCTGGCGGGGCGCACGTTGCAAGGGGTATTGGCGCGGTTGTTCGAGGCTCAGTTCGATGAACAGGAGACGGTACTCAGGCAGGCGCAGCAGCTTTGCCGCACCGGCAGCCCCATCAGCCGTGCCATTTTGTGGCGACAATATTGGCAGGCTCGCCGCAACTCACTGGCAGAGGTATTTGCCGAGGAGCTGACCCTCTCGGTCAACTGTGTGCTGAAGGGGGATTTTGTGGAAGGGGTACGGGCACTGCTGATCGACAAGGATAAAGATCCCCGCTGGCAACAGTTGCCACCGGAGGGGGAGTGGCTGGACGAGTTCTATCGCTGGCCGCAGGGGCGCAATCCGTTGGCCTGCAAGGAATAACATCTTGGCAACCGGCGGACGCCGCCATCAGCAACGCAAGGAGCAAGCGGGATGACAAGGATAGGGTTTATCGGGCTCGGCAACATGGGGGGGCCCATGGCGGCCAATCTGGCCAGGGCCGGGCACAGGGTGCAGGTGTTTGATCTGGTTGCCCAAAACATTGAGCGCGCCATCGCCGCTGGCTGTATCGCAGCGGGGGATGCCCGTGAGGCGGTGACCGGCTGCGAGGTAGCGATCAGCATGCTACCCGCGGGGGAGCATGTGCGCGACCTTTGGTTGTCTGAGGGGCAGGGTCTGCTGGCAGCCCTGCCGGTTGGTGCACTGGTGATCGACTGCTCCACTATCGATGTCGACTCTGCCCGTCAGGTCGGGGAGGCGGCCCGCGCCCGCGGTTTGCGCTTTATTGATGCCCCCGTATCGGGAGGTGTCGCCGGTGCGGCCGCCGGGACGCTCACCTTTATCGTTGGCGGCGATGGGGCGGATTTCGAGGCGGCGAAACCTCTGCTCGCCTGCATGGGGCAGAACCTGTTTCACGCCGGGGCGCTGGGCGCCGGGCAGATCGCCAAGATGTGCAACAACATGCTGCTTGCGATCCATATGGCGGGTACCGCCGAAGCGCTGGCCCTCGGGGTGAAGGAGGGGCTGGATCCCGCCGTACTCTCCACCATCATGGGCAAGAGCTCCGGCAACAACTGGAGTCTGGAGCGCTACAACCCCTGGCCCGGGGTGATGGAGAATGTCCCTGCCGCCCGCAACTATCAGGGGGGCTTTATGACCCGGCTGATGGTGAAAGATTTGGGGCTCGCCATGGCGCTGGCCGAGCATGGCCACAGCGCTGTGCCCATGGGGGCGCTGGCCCGCAACCTGTTCAACCTGCATGCTGCTCAGGGGCAGGGGAGCCGCGATTTCTCCAGCATCGTCGAACTCTATCTGGATAAACAGGATCCCGCCTGACGGGCACCTCTCTTCAAGGCATCTCTCTTCGACCAGCTACAAGGAGCATTGATGGATATCAAAGATAAGGTCATCGTTATTACCGGCGCTGGACGTGGCTTGGGACGGGCCATTGCGCTGGCCCTGGGCGCACAGGGGGCGACGCTGGCACTGCTCGACATCAATCGCGCCGATCTGGAGGCGACCGCAGCCCTGGTGCGCAGCCAGAATGCTCAGTGCGATCAAGATAGCCAGTGCGAGCTGTTTGTCTGCAATGTGGCGAGCGAAGCCGAGGTTGAGTCGGTTTTTGCTGCCATCAAGGGGCGTTTTGGCGTGCTGCACGGTCTTATCAACTGCGCCGGCATTTTGCGCGATGGCATGCTGATCAAGGTGAAAGAGGGTGAGCTGGTGGAGAAGATGACGCTGGCCCAGTGGCAGAGCGTGATTGACGTCAACCTCACCGGTACCTTCCTCTGCGGGCGCGAGGGGGCGGCGCTGATGGCGCAAGGGGGGCAGGGGGGCGTCATCATCAACATCTCCTCCATCGCCCGCGCTGGCAATATTGGCCAGAGCAACTATGCCGCCAGCAAGGCGGGGGTTGCCTCGATGGTGGTGACCTGGGCGCGGGAGCTGGCGCGCCATGGCATTCGGGTGATGGGGATTGCCCCCGGGGTGTTTGCCACCGACATGACGGCGGCGATGAAGCCGGAGGCGATGGCGCGGATGCAGCAGGCCATTCCGGTCGGCACCCTTGGCGAGGCGCAACAGCTGGCCGAGACGGTGAGCTTTATTTTTGCCAACGACTATCTGTCGGGAAGGATGATAGAACTGGATGGCGGTTTGCGTTTATAGGGATTTACATAATGGGCCCCGGTGTTTCCACCGGGGCTTTTTTATGCAGATTATTTATACAGAGTGTGCCTGAATGGCGATGCATAGGAACCATGCGAGTCAGGTTGTGTTGGCAGAAAAATGAGAAATATCAATGGGTCTTGGTTAATTTGAGCCAGCTCACAGGCCATATGGGTCAGTGCTGTAAAATTGCGCGCGGTCAAGGCGGTGCATGATTGACGAGACGAGGGATTGCGGTCGGAATAGTCATGCAATATAGTTGCCGCCTTTTTCACGGGGTCAGGATTCCCAGCCCCTCCCATATTGCGCGCAGTATGAATACGGACGCTCTGCCGCCGCCTAAATAAACAGGATTGAAATGGACAAGAAACTAGGGCTGGGCGCCCTCATTTCGCTGGTGATCGGCTCCATGGTCGGCGCCGGGGTCTTCAGTCTGCCACAAAACATTGCTGCGCATGCCAGTGCCGGGGCGGTCGCCCTGGGTTGGGCCATCACCGGTCTTGGCATGATCTGTCTCGCGCTGGTCTATCAGAACCTCTCCATGCGCCGCCCTGATCTCGATGGCGGTATCTTCAGCTATGCCAAGGCCGGTTTCGGCGATTTCATCGGTTTCAACGCCGCCTGGGGTTACTGGCTCTGCCAACTGCTGGCCAACGTCTCCTACGCCATCGTAGTGTTTAGCGCCCTGAGCTACTTCTTCGATACGCCTGACAACGTCATCTTCGGTGACGGCAATACGCCGGTGGCCATCACGCTGGCCTCCATCCTGATCTGGTCGGTGCATGCGCTGGTGCTGCGCGGGGTACAGGTTGCTGCACTGGTGAATATCGTCACTACCATCGCCAAGATGGTGCCGCTCATCGTCTTCTGTGTTGCGATCCTGCTGGCCTTCAACATGGATACCTTCACTCTGGATATCTGGGGCCAGAACAACATGGAGCTGGGCTCCGTGATGGATCAGGTCAAGTCCACCATGAAGGTGACCCTCTGGGTCTTTATCGGGATTGAAGGGGCCGTGGTGGTCTCTGCCCGTGCCCGTCATCGCAAGGATGTGGGCCGCGCGACCGTGCTGGCGCTGCTCGGCGCCCTGACACTCTATGTGATGGTGACCCTGTTCTCGCTAGGTGTCATGAGCCAGCCGCAACTGGCGGCGCTCAAGAACCCTTCGACCGCCATGATCCTCGAAGCCGTGGTCGGCCCCTGGGGCGCCTGGCTTATCAACATCGGTCTGGTGGTGTCGGTGATGGGTGCTCTGCTCAGCTGGACCGTGCTGGCCGCTGAAGTGCCCTACATCGCGGGCAAGACCGGTGTGTTCCCGGGCTGGTTTGCCAAGGAGAACAAGAACGGCTCGCCGCAGGTGTCCCTCTGGTGCTCTACCTGTCTGGTGCAGATCTTCCTGATCATCATCTACTTCCAGAGCAGCACCTATCTGGCGCTGGTCAACATCGCAACCTCGGCGGCGCTGGTGCCTTACGTCTTTTCGGGCGCTTATGGCCTGAAGCTGGCATTGAAAGGGGAGACCTATCAGGGTCAACCTCATCAGCGCAAGCGTGACCTGCTGCTGGCCCTGGTGGCGACGGTTTACGGCTGCTGGCTGGTCTACGCTGCCGGTGTGGAGTACCTGTTGCTGGTGGCGCTGCTCTATAGTCCGGGCATCTTCATCTACTGGAAGGCGCGTCAGCATCACGGTCTGCGCGGCCTTAACCGGTTGGAGCAGGGGATGACGGCGGCCCTGCTTGGCTGTGCCGTGCTGGCCTTCTACAAGGTGATGGACGGTACCATTCCACTGCACTAACCGGCACAATGAAGAGATGGCCCTCGCGCCATCTCTTTTTTTTCATGCAGATATCCACTGTTGCCCGGCCGTGTTGGCCAGTTTTTGTTTAACACAGGAATTTTTATGCTGTTTATGGGTTACCTCCTGCTGGGCGCCTTTGCCGGTATGCTGGCGGGACTGTTCGGGATCGGCGGCGGTCTTATCATTGTCCCCGTGCTGGTCATGACCTTTCGCGCCCAGGGCATCGACCCTGAAATCATTACTCATCTGGCCCTTGGCACCTCGTTGCCCACCATGATCTTTACCGGATTCAGCTCGCTGCGGGCCCACCGGGAGGCAGGCGCCGTCGATTGGGTGATGATCCGCCGACTCGGCGCCGGCATGCTGATCGGGGGCTGGCTTGGCGGCATGACCGCCAATCTGCTCAGCACCAGCACCCTTAATATCATCATCGGTTGTTTCGCCTGGAGCATGGCGCTACAGATGGGGCTTAACCTTAAACCCAAAGCGGAGCGCCATATGCCGGGGCCGCTCGGCACAGGCATTGCCGGTACCATCATTGGCTGGATGTCAGCCCTGTTTGGTATTGGTGGTGGCTCGCTGACCGTCCCTTATCTGAGCTGGAACTCGGTGCCAATGCGCAATGCGGTAGCGGTCTCTGCAGCCTGCAGCATGCCCATCGCGCTGGCGGGGAGCCTCAGCTACCTCTATGCGGGTTGGGATCATGCCGATCTGCCCGAGTGGAGTGTGGGCTACATCTATCTGCCCGCCCTGCTGGGCATTGTGCTGACCAGTACCCAGTTCGCCCGCATTGGCGCCAAGCTGGCACACCGCCTGTCACCCACACGCCTCAAGCAGGCCTTTGCCCTGCTGATGCTGCTGGTAGGGGCGAAATTTATGCTGTTTAGCTGATTCATTCGGCAGATTGTTGAAAAATAAGGCAAACGATCTGTTGGAGGGTAGAAAGCCATTGCATTGAACGCCCAGTTTGCCTATTCTCCTCGCCGGTGGTCCTATTGGTCCTCTCGCATTGATAACCCGTCGACCTGGTCAGGACCGGAAGGTAGCAGCCAAGGCGGGGGACTCGAGTGCCGGGATGTGGCTGGTAGGGCCACCACTTGTTTCTGCAATTCAATAAGTTAGCTTCCTAAAGCCCTTGGTCATCCACTTTGTGTGGACGACGAGGAGCTCATCGATGAATCTCTGGCTCAGTCCTCAAGGTATCTGGTACTACCGCAAGGTGACAGTGCTCCCCTGTGGTCGTCGTAAAGAGATCAACAAATCCCTGCATACCCGAGACAAGCTGACGGCTCGTGCAGCTGTTGCGAAGCGGCTTGCCTGTGTGGGTTCCAGACCCAAGCCCATTCAGTTGCCTGCAGAGGTCAATGTTGCCCCACATGAGCAATCAGCAGCACGGAATCCGCGGTTTTATTGCTTGGTGACACGCATGGCTGCGTTGTATTTGAGCCGCCCATGGGAAATATGTCTGTTTATCTCGCTTAGCAGCGTCTCTTTATTGATGGGCTTGGTGATATACCCGTTCATGCCATGGGAGAGATAGTATTGCTTGGATTCCGGCATCGCATCAGCAGTCAGGGCGATGATGGGGATATCTGCCCAAGGCATCTGGGAGGTGCGGATCCGGGTGGTGGCCACCAGGCCATCCATCACTGGCATCTGGACATCCATCAACACCAGATCAAATTCGGTGTGACCCAGTTTCTCCAGCGCCTCTTCTCCCTGAACGGCCAATGTGACCTGATGGCCCACGGAGTCGAGCATGGCGCCGATCACCTTGCGGTTGGTGGCATTGTCATCAACCAGCAAGATGCGATAGCTCTCCTGATCCAGCGGCTTGGACGGCAGGCAAACAATCGAGGGGGTCGTGGCTTTGGCGGGCCAGATGTAGGTAAAAGTACTGCCATGTCCCTCGCTGCTCTCTACCGAGATATCGCCGCCCATCAGGCGTGCGAGGTTACGGGATATTTCAAGTCCCAGGCCCGATCCGCCATATTGGCGGGTGATCGAGACATCCGCCTGAGCGAAACGTTGAAACAGGTTCTTTAACTGACTTTTGCTCATGCCGATCCCGGTGTCCTGGATCGAGATACGTATCGAGTAGCGATCCTGCTCCAACAGGGTGCTATCAACGTGGATCTTTACTTCCCCCTGATGGGTGAACTTGATGGCATTGCTCACCAGATTGAAGAGGATCTGGCGCACCCTCAGCGGGTCGATCATCAACCACTCCGGCGTATCGGGGGCAACAGCCAGGGTCAGCTTGATCCCTTTTGCATCGCAGTTGCTCTGCATCAGGGCCCGGATATCCTCCAGCAGCTGGGGCAAGTGATGGGGGGCCAGTTGCAGCTCGATCTTGCCCTCTTCCAGCTTGGATACATCCAGAATGTCGTTAAGCAGACCGAGCAGATGGTTTGCCGATTCGCGCGCCGTCTCCAGATAGTCTCGCTCCCTCGGATCCATATCCCGGTCGGCCAGCAGTGAGAGCATGCCGAGAATGCCATTCATGGGGGTGCGAATTTCATGGCTCATGTTGGCCAAAAAGCTGCTTTTGGCTCTTGTGCCGGCCTCTGCCGCCTGATTTGCCCGCAGCAGTTTGTCATTGAGCTGCTGCATCAGTTTGTGCTGCAGAAACGAGATATTCATTTGCCGCCAGATCAGCAGGGCGAGCACAAAGAGCAGCGCAAATTGCAGGGTTGCGATGAGTGTCGTCGTGATGATCTGCTCCCTCACGCTGTCGCGACGCGCCACATCAAACAGGGTCGCCTGCTGGTTCACCTCCAGAGTCAGCTGATGGAGCAGGGGGAGCAGGGAGGCAAGCTGTTGGCGCAGCTCCTGATGGGCAAGATTGTCCAGCGGCTTGGTGGCTTCCGGGCCGAGCCAGATATCCGCCAGAGAGATGTAGGAGCGAATGGCTTTGCTTGCCTGCTGGTAGATCTCTGTTTGCTGAAGCAGGCTGCGATCCTTGCTCTCCAACACCAGATCCATGCGGCTGACCAGAATATCGTATCTGAGCTGGAAGGTCGGTTGCGACTCATGGAGCAGCGAGCTTTGAAAACGCAGCGCTTCGTTATAGAGCTGGAAATAGTTCCACATCACGTTGTCTTCGCCCTGGCTGGTACTGCGCTGCAGATCCTGAAATTGCCGGTACTGGATGGTACCAATACCGGCAAAGGCAAGGAGCAGCACGCAGAGCACCACAAACAAGAAACGTTGACTGGCCGCCATGGAACGCATGATGGGATTTACTCCACTTTTATCGCACTGATCTGCCAGATAGCCCGACCGTAATAGAGCTTGTTTTGCAGTTCGGGATATTGATCGAACGGATAGACAAGGAACAGCGGCCCTTTGTCACGTACCGACAGTGGCTTGCCATTGATCGTGCGGGCGAGGATGACCCGATACTGCTCGGCATCGCTGGTCGGCACCTGTACCGAGTAGTCATTGAGCGCGGTAATGGTGAGCTGTTTGCCGGTTGCCCCGACCTTGGCCAATACATCTTGCAGCAGCGGGCCGCGAAAGGTTTTGGCTTCGTCATACCAGGGGGTATGGGTTTTGATTTCGTGTACCGGCAGTTGATCAAGCATGGCGCTGTCCCACAGGGCCAGAGCCTGATGAGTGGGGCTGCTGATGGCGCCTTCAACCTTCAACACGGCGCTGTCAGGGGAGGGGGCTGCGTATGCGGTGCCGCAAAGGGCTGCCAACAGTGGTGCGATGTAAAGGCCTGCTTTCATGATCTCTCCTTCCTGGAAAATGGCGGCATGGGGGCCGAGCCAACGGTGGCTTGTGAAGTGTGTCCAAAGGCAAGCAATAATCGGGCCCAGTCTAATGGGCTCGAATTATCAGTGATTTAGCCTGTTATCGGGCGATCTCGGCCAAGGTGAATTGCAGTTTGCAACGTGCGGGGGAGGTTAATTGCAATTTGGCAATCAAAACGAGGAGTGGGTGTCGGTGAATAAGGCACAAAGAGTATCATTTGGAGAACAAGTGCCGTGGCACTGCCCGGCATAACATTTGCAACGTGCTGAATGCCGTGACAGCAAATAGTCTGAGAATCGACAAGGAGCTAGCGATGGAAAGCATGACTTACACCCTTAATGATATCCAGGTAGTGGTACTGGAAAACGAGTTTGACGCGATGGCCGTCAGTGAGCTCCGCCCGTTATTTGAAACCCTCTCGACCCACCCGGGAGATATCCTGGCCGATATCAGCGATGTTCATTTTATCGACTCGTCGGGGATCGGAGCCTTGGTATTTCTCTATAAAAGATTGATTATGAACGGGCATCAGATGGCCCTTGTCTGCGGACCCGGTCAACCCCATGACCTGCTGGAGATGCTGCATATCGACCGGGTGATCCCCTGCCATGAGAGCATCAAGGCCTATATGCGTTCCCGTGGCATGATGGCCGCTGCATCATGAAACGCTTTGGTATCCTGCTCTCGTCCATTCTGCTGTCGGGTTGTGCGCAGTGGCCGCCGGAGGGGTATGGCGGCATGGCAGAGGCAAGACCCACCCGTATTCCGGTCAATGAGGATGAACGGCGGGTCTGGTCTCGTTATGATGAGCGTCAGAAGGAACTCGACTTGCAACTGACGGAATTAAAGCAAGCGAGTCTGCAGGGGTGTATGCCTGCCGAGTTGAAACGACTACAATCTCAACGTATTGATATCGAACGGGATATGCACGGACGGCTCTGGTCGGATGTAGCCTGGCGTCAGACCGTGTTGGCACAATCACTACAACAAGTACGTTTGCGGCTGCAACAGACAACAGCGGATGGCTGTCGTGCTGATTGGTCAGGGCTCCCCTTACGCCAATGGGGGCAGACGTAACAGACGAAAAGGATGTCTATGAAACGGGGCGCTCTCGAAGGATTGATCTGTGTTCTCTTGCTGTTGTTCACCTGCCCGTTACTGGCCTCCACCTTGTTGGCTCCCGGTGATCGGTTGGCCATAGTGCAACCCGGTGAGCCTGCTTTTGATCAGCCTTTCCAGATCAACAAGCAGGGGGAGATTGCACTGCCTGAAGTTGGAAACGTCGTGGTGGGGGGGAAGACCCTGCAACAGGCGGATGAGCTGATCCGCACCGCCCTCAAACCTGTTTACAACAACCTCTCTCAATTGACCGTCACCTTGCTGGAGAAGCGGCTGCTGATCAGCGTGATGGGCTATGTCAAAAAACCCGGCAGTTATGATCTGGCGCCCGATGGCAACGTGCAGATGGCCCTCGATGCCGCTGGCGGGTTGGTGCCCGGTGCCCAGCTCAACAACATGCAGGTGCGGCGCGGCAGCACGGTATCTAGCTTCGACTACAAGCGTTATCTCGATACCGGCGATGCCAGCGTGTTGCCGCCATTGCAATCCCTCGATGTGGTGTTCGTACCCGCCTCTCCGCTGATCGGCAACGTGCAAATAGATTTTGATGCGGCAACCCTGGCGGCAGGCGGGGATGGCGATACCGGCAAGGCGATCAAGGTGTTTGGCGAGGTCAACAGCCCCGGCGCCTTCAGTTTCAAGAGTGGCAACTCCATCGTGGATCTGCTGATGCGGGCAGGTGGGGTAACCCGTTTTGCCGGGGTGGAGCGGATCCGGGTGATCAATGGTGATGCCCCCGAACTGTTCGATCTCAAAGCCTATCTCGACTCCGGCAACAACAAGCTGCTGCCCAATCTGGCGCCGGGCGCCACCATCTTCGTGCCCAAGGATGAAGAGCAGATAAAACGGGGGGCACGCACTATCTACATCATGGGCGAGGTGTTCAAACCCGGCGCCTATGAGGGGCGGGAAGGGGACTCCTTCCTCGATATTCTGGCCAATGCCGGCGGCCCGACCCGCTATGCCGAGAGTCGCCAGATCCGTTTGCTGCGCACCGATGGCACGATCGAACCCATCGACTTGCAGGCTTATACCGAGGGGATGCAAAAGGCGCTACCCCAAGTCAAACCCGGTGACGCCATCTTTGTGCCGGAAAAGACCGATATCAACGAGAAGTCCTGGTTGAAGGTGGCACCCGGGCGGGCGGTGATGGTGATGGGGGCGGTGCGGATCCCAGGTCGTTATGAATGGTCTGACGAAATGTCGCTGCTGGATCTGATCGCCCACGCCGGAGGGCCCAACGAGCGGGCCGATATCGCCAAGGTGCAGATCCTGACCGCCGAAGGGGGGCAGGCCACGCCAACCCTGTTTGATCTCGACAAGTTCCTTCATCAGGGCGGGGCGCTGGCCAGCCTGCCGAAGATCCGGGCCGGATTCACCATCATGATCCCCGAGCTGCCCACCGATCCCAGTGATAACAAGTCCCAGTGGGTGCGCCAGTCACCGGATAGCTCCATCTATATCTTCGGTCAGGTCGGGGCCCCCGGTCGCTATGCCTTCAATGAGCAGATGGGGTTTATCGACATCCTGTCGGCCGCCGATGGTCCGACTGCGGCGGCGGATCTGCGCAATGTGCGCATCGCCCATCGTAGTGGCAGCACGGCGCGGGTCAGTAAGCTCGACCTTGCTCTCTACTTTGAAACCGGCGATGAAACCTTGTTGCCCAAGGTGCTGCCCGGCGACTCCATCTATCTGCCGGAGAAGAATCGCCCCTGGCTCGACGAGCCCAAGGAGAACACCATTCGGGTGCTGGGAGCGATTGCTCGTCCCGGTCGCTACCGCTTTGACTCCTCCATGACCCTGCTGGATCTGCTGGCCGAGGCGGGGGGCCCGACCAGCAGCGCCTATATCAAGAAGATTGTGGTGATCAACATGGCCACCAGTGGTCAGGGGGATCAGGCCCGCAGCTTCGATCTCGACGGCTTTGCCAAAGAGCCCGACTTTAGCCAGTTGCCGGTGCTGCGTGCCGGGGACACCGTCTTTATCCCTGATAGCAAAAGCAGCAACTGGGCCATCTTCATGGATGGCATGCGCGACATTCTGACCACGATCTCGGTGGTGGCCCTGGTCGGGACGCTTTGATATGAGCATCCCCATTCAATATCTGGAGCTCGAATCCCTCTACGCGGCGACAGTCGCCCGGGGGATCCGCTCGCTGGCGGTCACCTCGTCAGAAGGGGGAGAGGGGGTGAGCTCCATCTGCGATGCGCTGGCAAGGCGCTCGGAGGCGGATGGGCTGCGCACCCTGCTGGTGGATCTCAACCTCTATCATCCCGGCCGCGCCACGGCGGTTGCCTGGGGTCCCAATGATGTGCCCGAGCCGGTGGCCACTGGCCGGTCGTTGTCGCTGCTCCCGGCGCCGGGCAAGGATCTGATGGCTTTTCGCAACAAGGATACCTTGCGCCAGCTGCTGGTTCGCTGGCTGGAGCATTACGATGTGGTCATCTTCGATACCTCGCCGCTCACCGCCCTCAATCGGGGCAATATTCCGGCCGATCAGGTGTGTGGGGCCTGTGAAGGGGCGCTGCTGGTGGTGCTGGCAGGAGTGACGCCGACGACCGTGGTACAAAGTGCGGTGGATAAACTGACCCGTGCCGAGGCCAATCTGATTGGCGCAGTCTATAACGACAAACTCAACCCGGGGCTGGCCAGCGAGATCCTGCGCGAGCTCAACCGGCTGCCCAGTAACCGGGTGACCGAATGGCTCAAGCGCTGGTGCCGGCGCAGTGCCTTGCTCAATTTCCGGATCTGATCGCCCGCTGATGGAGGCCCGATATGGATGACTGGTTGCGATCTGCTCCGGCAACCCTGCAGTCGGTGCGCGAACTGCGCAACCGGCTGGCGCAGGGACTCTCCCTGTTTCAGGTCTCCCCAAAGGATCAAGCCAACTGGCTGCTCTGTTTCAGTGAGCTGGCCACCAATAGCGTCAAGCACACAGCGCCTCCTGCGACCCAGCTCTGGCTCACCCTGACTGCAGATGAAACGGGCTTGAGTCTGGTGCTGGAGGATGATGGCGGCCCGCAACCCGGTCTTGCCAGCGCGCCGTTACCCGATGAGCTGCAGGAGGGGGGATACGGGCTGGCGCTGGTGCACCAACTGTTTGCCGAGGTGCACTTCTCTCGCGACGGTGATCGCAATCGCGTGACCCTTCGCCAGCAGGGCCCGGTCAACCAACTGCCGGTGCTCGCGGTGATCGACGATGACAAGGTGATGCGTGCCTTACTCACCGCCTATCTCCATGAGCACTACCGAGTTGAAAGTTATGCCGACTCCCATGCCGCCCTGCTGGCGCTTGGAAAGCAGCCCCCCGCGCTGGTGCTCTCCGATATCGAGATGGAAGGGATCGATGGCTTTGGGCTGCGCCAGCAGTTGATGAAGGATCCCAAGATGAAGGGGGTGCCCTTTATCTTCCTGACCGGTCATCAGGATCAGTGGACCCAGAGTCGGGCGGGGGCGCTGGGGATCGATGACTTTCTGGTCAAGCCCATCACCAAGCAGGACCTGTTGCTGGCGGTTTCGCGGGTGCTGCAACGCTCGGAGCAGCTCAAGTCGCAATGGGGCGAACAGCTGGATCAGCGCATGACCTCGGCGCTGCGCCCGTTATTGCCCGCCACCTCCATAGGGGGATACCAGCTGGCGTTGCAAACCCGCGCGGCCACCGTGGGCGGCGGTGACTTTCTGCTGGTCAAGGATCGGGTGCTGTGGCTCGGGGATGTGATGGGCCACGATGCGGAAGCCAAGTTCTTCGCCCATGCCTATGCCGGTTATCTGCGCGGTTTGCTGACGGCGCACGATCTGGAGCGCGCCCCCGCCCGTTTGCTGACCATCTTGTCCAATGCGGTTCACAGTGATCCGTTATTGGGGGCTACCCTGCTCACCACCCTCTGCATTGAACTCGGCAACGAGGGGCGGGTGCAGTGGGCCAGCGCGGGCCACCCGGCGCCCTTGCTGGTCGGGCCCGGCACCATCCGTCAGGTCGGCGTGACCGGCCCCTTGCCCGGTTTGCGCCCGGATCCCCACTTCGTGACCAATGAGCGTCAGCTCAAGCCCGGCGAGATCCTGCTGTTCTGGACCGACGGCCTGCTCGATAGCCGTGACGCAGAAGAGCGCCAGCGCTGGGAGGCGCAGCTCAAGGAGATCTGCCTGACTTCGGGGCCCGGTCTTGAGCAACTGGCTCATCGCATTGCCCGCTGGTTTGATGAGCGCATCAATGATGCCGCCCTCGATGACATGACCCTCTTGCTGGTCGCCTGTCCCGGCGCCTGATCCTGCCCCTCTTTGCCTGACTGGCCCGCTCTATGCAGCGCCTCATTTCAGGTGGCATGGAGCCACGGGAGGAGGGCCTTATGTTACCCATGCAGCAGATCTGGCTGGCCATCGATGCGCGTCAGGTCGGTGGAATAGAAGTTCACATTATCCACTTGGCCAACGATCTGCTGGCCAGAGGATTTCGCCCCACCATAGTGCTGGTGAGCAACCACGGCATGACCCCCTTTACGACACTGCTCAAACAACAGGGCTTGCCCTACGAGGTGTGCCACAACAGCCGCGACTTTATGCGCCGTCTGGCCCGCCAGCCGGCTTCTGTGCTGATCCACACCCACGGCTACAAGGCCGGGGTGCTGGGGCGGCTGACAGCCTGGTTTACCGGTAAATCGGTGGTCTCGACCTTTCACAGCGGGGATGACGGGGAGGGTTTGCTGAAGTTTTACAGCTGGCTGGATCGCACTACAGCGCGTTTTGCGAAGTGTATTGCAGTGAGCGAGCCCATCGCTCGCAAATTGCCTGTACCAAGCACGGTGATCAGCAACTTTGTCCCCATGCCTGCGACGCCGGCTGCGGTATCTGGCAACAGGATTGCCTTTGTCGGCCGCCTCTCGCCGGAGAAGGGGCCGGAGGCGTTCTGCCAGCTGGCCGCCTTCTGCCCGGACGGGGCGTTTCATCTCTACGGGGATGGCCCCATGAAAAGCGCTTTGTTGCAGCAGTATGGTGATCGCGTCCAGCTTCATGGTTTCCAGAACATGGCCAATGAGTGGCACAACATCGACCTGCTCTGCATCACTTCACGCTTTGAAGGGTTGCCGCTGGTGGCCCTGGAGGCGATGGCTCACGGCATACCGGTTTGTACCTTTGCGGTGGGGGGCCTGGTCAATCTGATCGACCATAAATCCAATGGCTGGCTGGTGGAGCCCGGCCATGTGCGGGATATGGCGGAGCTGGTCAACTACTGGCTGCGCAGCGATGGGGTGGTGCGCAGCAAAATGAGTCAGGCGGCCCGCAACACCATCGCCCGCGGGTACAGCGTCAACAACAGAGTGACCGATATTCTGGCCGTCTACGGCGCCTGAATCCCCACGGGGAAACCCGCCAAAAACGAGTGGCTGCTGGCTACTCGTTTTTTTATGTGCCGGTGTTAGGGGTTGCAGGGGGAGGATTGCTTCGGTGATCACGCAACGCTTGGGTTTCTGCGGTTGGTCAAACTGGCATCAGGCCTTTGGATGGATGGGGCCAGATGATGGCGATCAGATCGCTGACTTCTCGGTGATCAACGTTGATTTGCCACAAGGATGCGCCATAAAAAAAGGCCATTGCAGTGGCAATGGCCTGATGGGGTTGGGGTGTGGTTGAGGTTGGCACAGCGGGATTAGCGCCCCTTTTTGCCGACCATGATGGCGATCGTCTTGCCGATGATATGCACATCCTGCACCAGCCAGCGCCAGGGGTGGAGCAGGGCGACCGAGTAGGCCAGGTCGAACGCCAGCTTGCTGCGCACATCATCGAGCGACTCGTCGTAACCCTGATTGACCTGTGCCAGACCGGTAATGCCGGGGGCCACTTCATAGGTGCGTTCGATAAAGTACGGCACCGCATCTTCCAGCCGGTTGGCGATCCCGGGTCGCTCCGGACGGGGGCCGATCAGCGACATTTCCCCCTTGAGCACATTGATAAACTGCGGCAGCTCATCGAGCCGGGTCTTGCGCAGAAAGTCGCCGCTGCGGGTGATCCGGCTGTCCCCCTTGCCACACCAGACCGGCCCGGTGCCCGCCTCGGCGTCGGCGCGCATGGTGCGAAACTTGATCATGAAAAAGAGTTCGGTATGGGTGGCGTGGCTGCGCCCGATCCGCAGCTGACGAAAGAACACAGGCCCCGGGCTATCGAGCCGGATGGCCAACATGATCAGCGGCCACAGAGGCAGCGTCAGCAACAGGCCAAGAGTAGCACCGAGCAGATCCATGCTGCGTTTGACCACCAGGGTCAATCTTGGAATGGGGTGTGTCATACGGCTTTCTCCTGTGACATGAAACGTATGGGGGCGCGCAGGCAGTAGCGCAGGGTGCCCATGCCGTTGTACCAGTGTCCGAGTACCAGATAGTGGATTTTGCGAAACAGATTGGGCCAGGGGTGCACAGGGGTCAGCTGGATCAAGATGACCAGCAGATACCCCAGCAGTTGCAGCCCCAGCAGCAGTTGAAACAGCAGGGATTGGGTGGCCAGCGGGATGGCGCAGAGCCACAGCAGGGTCAGGCAGAGCGGCATCAACACCCGCAGCCCCTTGCCACTGGCAAAGTTGAAGGCAACCCAGCCGAACTTGGGGTGTAGCAGGGGCAGCAACCGCAGCAGTTGCTGGGTGTTGCCAGCCCCGATCCGCTTGCGCCGTGTCGCCTCCAGCGCGGCATCGGAAACTTCCAGCTCCAGTGCGGCGCAGCGATTGTCATAGACAGCGCGATACCCCTTGGCGATGGCTTGCATCGGCAGGATGAAATCGTCGTTGATGGTATCGGCGGCCAGCGGGGTGAGGCACTCCCGGCGCATCATGTAAAAGGCCCCGTGGGCCCCCAGCATGCCGCCAAGGGCCGACTCGCAGAGTTTGATCTGGCTTTGATAGTGCCAGTAACTCTCCTCGCCCTGAGAGCCCGGTTGCCAGAACCGGTATGCTTCCCCGACCACCCCTACCTTGGGATCGGCAAAATGGGCGACCGCCAGCAGCAGACTGTCGATGGGCAGCAGGGCCGAGACATCGGTGAGGGCCACCAGATCGCTGTGCACCCGGGTCATGGCCTCGTTGAGCACGGCGACCTTGCCGCGATTGCGGGGGTGATCAAACAGCCTGATCTGCAACTGCTGCAGGGCGGGATCACCGAGCTGGCTCAGCGCAATGGGGTAACTGTTGTCGCTGCAGCCGTCGAAATGCACATGCACCCACAGCTTGTCGGCGGGGTAATCGAGGCTGGCGAGGTTTTGCAGCTTGGCCGCGATGGTCGCCGCCTCGTTGTAGACCGGCATCAGCAAAGTGATGGTCGGCAGCGCCTCATCGGCGGCGTCTGCTTTGAACCCTCGATCCAGAGGGCGCGGTGGATTAGCTACCTTGTGCGCCTGCCGACCACCGAATTTGAGCAGCAGGGGATAGCCCACATGGTGGTAGACCACCAGTACAGCGCACAGCCAGAACACGGTCATGATCCATTCCATGGGATGCTCCTCTGGTCATCGGGTCGCTTGATCAGCGGCTGTAAAGCTGCTGATAGGCCTGAGCCATCCGGCTCAAGCTGCTTTGCTGGCACACAAACTCACGGGTGACGGCACGCAGGCTATGGCACTGCAGCAACCCTTGTGCCAGAAGCTGGGCAAGGCGGCCGGGATCCCGCTCAGACAGGATATGGCCGCTGGCCTGGCAGACGATCTCTCTGGCCGCACCCACGTCGCTCATCACCACCGGCACCCCGCACGCCTGTGCTTCCAGCACGCAGAGCGGCATCCCCTCTGCCAGTGAGGGGAGGCAGAAGAGATCCAGCCCCTGATAGAAGCGCGGCATGTTTTCGACCAGCCCCAGAAAATGGACCCGATGGGCGATCCCCAGCTGCTGACACTGTTGTTGCAACGCATTTTGCAAACTGCCGACCCCTGCCAACGCAAGATGCACCTCCTCCGGCAGGGTGCGGATCGCCTCCAGCAGCAAGGTATGTCCCTTGACCGACTCAAGGCGGGCGGCGCAGCCAATCAACTTGACCCCTTGCGGCAGCCCCATCTCCTGACGGGCGAGGGCGGCGGCGCCCGGGGCAAAGCGCAGCTCATCGATGCCGTTGGGGATCACGGTTGGCGACAGCTGGCCCAGCTTGGCCAGCAGCTGGTTGGCCACCGGCGTGGCATCGGCCACCAGAATGGGTTTGAAGGCGCGCAGCCCCCACAGGGCCAGCGTGCGCTGATGGGGATCATCGAGATACCAGGCATCGTGCTCTGTGTGTACCAGGGTGGGCACCCGTGCCAGCCGACTGGCCAGACCGCCATAGAGCATGGGCCCCAGATGGTGGGTATGTACCGCGACGGGCTTGAGTTGGCGCAGCAGTCGGGTGAGCCGCCAGAGGGTCGCCAACGACCAGCCCGCGGGCTTTTCCAGACAGTGAATATTGCCTGCGAAGGGATGCAAGGCGGGCCATGCCCTTAGCACATCCCCTTTGCGCCCTTCGAGGGAGATGATATGCACTGGTTGCTCGGCAGGGCTTGCCTGAGTGAGGTTGAGCACCATGGTCTCCAGCCCGCCCGGCTGCAGGTGCTGCACTATTTGAACGATGGAGCCCCTGCGGGGATGGGGTTTGTGCGACAGGGTTGATGACAACATGGTTCGCGCTCCGGCAAGGGAAGGGGTGGCACCCCGGATAGCGGGAGAATGCGAATCTTGTACCACTCTTGCGATCTGCTCACAGAGGCGATCAGCTCCTCTGGTGGCACTGCCTTTGCATCGTGCGGGGGGAGGGCCTTTCTCAGGGAGTGATGCCATGCCTGTCCAGTTCTATTACAACCTCTACATCATTCTCTTTGCCGCCTGGCGCCGTCGCTATCTGCTGGTGATCCCGGTACTGGTGATGCCGCTGGTGGGCGTCACGGTTGGCCTGCTCACCCCCAAGGAGTATGAGAGCCGCACCACCTTTATGGTGCCGCAAGATGCCAACCAGACCCCGACCCTCAAGGATCTGATCACTCAGGAGAGTCTCAAGGATCGCTTTGCGGTGCTCGAAGCCCTGTTGCGCAGTCGTTATGTGCTCGATGGAGTGGCGCGGGATCGCGGTCTGGTCAATGACGAGACCCCGCCAGCTCAGCGCGATGCCATCATGGACTGGCTCTCGAGTGCCGTCTCGCTGCGGCTGATCGGCGATGAGGTGATCGAGATAAAGGTCAAAGCGGATTCGGCGGCCAACAGCGCCGGTTTGCTCGAAGCCATTTCACGGCGCTTTTTCTTCAACCTGCTCAGCAAGGGGCGCCAGTCGGCGGAGTCGTCCGAACGTTTCCTGCAAAGCCAGCTCGACAGCCGCCGCAGCGAACTGCAAGCGGCCGAGCAGCTGCTCGCCGATTTTAAACGGGAGCATGCCAGCGCCTTGCCCCAGCAGCAGAGTACCAACGTCGCCCGTCTCTATGGTTTGCAGGAGCGCTATGCCGAGAGCCTGATCACCCTGCAGCAGGCCAAGGCTCGGGTCGATCAGCTATCGCTGGGGCAGGAGAGCCAGCTGGCCCGCCAACTGGATGAGAAGCTGCAACTGATGCGCACCGAGCTGGTGTTGCTGCGAGCCCGCTACAGCGACGAGCACAGCAAGGTGCAGAGTCTGCGCTATCAGATTGACCAGTTGCAGCAGGAGTTTGAGCAGCTCAAATCCCAACCGGATATGGCGCGCGGGCCCGAGTGGCAACTGGCCCAGACGCAGTTGACGGAGGCGGAGCAAAACGCCGCCGGCCTGAAGAGCCAGCTGGATGGGCTGGACAAGGTGGTCGACTCCCAGGGGGATACCGAGCGCCAGCTCGCCGAGCTGGAGCGGGATCTGGCGGTCAAGCGCACCCTCTATCAGGATTTGCTGCTGCGCTACGAGAAGGCCAAGGTGACCGGCGATCTGGGCAACTTCGAGCAGGGGGAGCGGATCAAGGTGATCGACAAACCCTTTGCCCCCAGCAAGCCGAGCAACTACCCGCTCTGGCTGTTCCTGCTGGCGGGTATGGTTGGCGGGCTGGGGCTCGGCTGCGGTCTGGCGCTGGTGGCCGAACTGGCGGATGCCAGCCTGCGCCGCTCCGATCAACTGGCCGCCCTGGTCAAGGCGCCGGTGCTAAGCCGCATTCCCTACTGCGAGCCAGTGCCGGACTATCCATCCAATAGTGATCATGCGCTGGATGGGCAGGTGTTGCCCTTGTCACCAGAGCCGGGTTGATTGCCGTAAAACTGGCTGACAGCCGGAACCTGAATATATCTGAAAAGGCCTTGTGATAAGGCCTTCTTTATATCGTGCAGATGGCGGAGTAAACATCGCGGCAGGCCGATAAAAGAGGATAACGGCAGCATTTTCTATTTCCCTTTCTTGACTGTGGTTTTACCGAGTGATACAACTGAAACCAGTTTGGTATTATTGGCCTCATACGCGAAAATCACAACATGGTTATTATTTAAACTTTTTGTTATTAATGATGTGTGGAAGGGCAGTATGAGATGGAAAAACTGCCAACATGTTAATAACTCTTTTCATATAATTCCTGTTAGAAAAAGGAGAAAAATGAATCAATCTGCACACGCATATATGATTAAAGCGCCTGCATTACTTAATGATACGCGGCGTTTAATTTCTAGAATAGATGATTATAACAGAGATGGTCTATCAGCTATATCAACATCAATCTCGGCTGTTGAGGCTTTTTTAAACGAAATTGTTCAAATTGGTAATGGGTACAAAGCCCATAAACATGGATTAAAAAATCCTCTTGTACGAATGGCTGTTGACCTTGAAAAGGCTGAGCGAAAGCCAATACTATGTAAATTTGATATTGCTTATCGTGCACTTAAAGGTAGTGGTTTCAATGTTAAAGCTACCAAGCCAATCCAAAGATTACAAATTGTCATAGATGTTAGAAATGAATTAACTCACCCTAAAGCATCAACAATAAATATTTCTCTAAATGGTATCTCATTACAGCCAAAGGAAAAGAAATTAGTAAATAAATTACGTTCGAATGGCTTCAAAGTTTCCGATGACCCTTTCGATTGGGAGCGAGTCGTTAATACTAAGGCCTTTGCCTTGTGGGCTTATCAATCGGCCATAGATTCTATTGCTATGGTTTTTGATGCATGGCCTTATATCGATGCTATTGACAGCTTTAAGGAAATCTACTCTGTAAATTTAAGGCATGAAGAACAATGGAAATAATTTTCATGAGAAGGTATTCAAAAAACTCAATGTACATGGCGTGTTCAGTTTACAGTTTTTTAGTGACTAAAGCGTAATGTAGTTATTTTTATATTACGTCTCTGCCTTACTTAAGGTGATGTTATATTTTTAGTTTAAGGGGGTTCTTTGAAATCAAGTGGTCATAAGTTACTTAGAAGTGTAATAACTAACCGTGAAGCTAGTCTTGAAGATCTTAGCTCTTTTATAGAATCTAAACATGGTGATTATCGCGATTATTTTCCCTTAGCTAGCCTTATTGTTAGTGGATATGTGGCTTGTGAGATTCGCTGCTCATCAGGCGAGCCATATGAAGAACGATTACTTGCATCAATACTTTATGCAAAAGCATCTGGTGAAAAAAAGGTTAATAATTTCCATAACCAAAATGGTAAGAAAGGATATACAGATAAGATATTTACTATGACAGCTAAAACTCAGCTTTATTTTGATGAGTTGAGATCGAAGCGAAATGAGAGAGTGTTTACTGCATTTATTAGTATTGTTGTGGGTGTGTCATCGGCTTTAATTACGTTAGCAATACAAAGCAAAATTTGAGAGTGTTATCCTAAAGATAACAAGCACCTCAAGAGAAAATATTTGTGAACGAGTAGTGTTTTCAGACCTTATGGTCCATCTTGCCATGACTTCGCCAAAATCAGGGAGCCATAGCTCCCTAATCGCGACACACGAGGTGATAGATCAGCCGATGGCGGGGGTTTGTTGCCAGTTGGCTTGCTGCAGGCGTCCTTGGTTACGGCGCTGATAGCGCCAGGCCAGCAGTAGCGGCATACCGAGCAGCAGCTGGGCGGCCAGCGGGATCTCCTCGATGGGGGCGGCCAGTGCCCCTTCAGGAATAATGCCCCCCTCAATTTCGGCCGCCAGTTTGAGCTCCAGCGCATTGCCAAAGTCGGCGAAGGTGGTGGCATTGATCACAAACGCATCCTGACCGCCCGCCACGTTCTCCACATACCACTCTTGCAGCACCCCATCGGCATAGTCCTGACCTATGGTGATGCCGTTGATGGTGTCGATGCCGGAGGCGAGCAGTTGATCCCGCACGGTGGAGGTATCCAGCCCGTTGTTCTGGATACCGTCACCTGACACATCCATCACCTGGCGGGCGGCGGTGAAGTTGTTGGTATCAAACTGCTGGGCACCAAAGGCCATCGCCGAACCGGGGGCCGTCATCCCCGCATAGGGGCGCACCAGGGCATCCAGGGTGGCGGCGAAGTTGTTGATGGAGGTCATGTCGTAGAGGTGGAACCAGTCAGTCATCACGCTCTGCTGGTTGCTGCTGCTCCACATGATCATCTGTACGGCGATGGACCCGAGTTTGCCGCCACTGGTGTCGAGGATGGCGCTTTGTACATCCTGACTGTAAAAGGCGTCCACATACCCCTGTAATTGCAGATTGAATTCCGATGAACTGACGCTGCCCGACACATCCATCAGCAGTTGCAGTTCGGTATCGACTTCGGTCAAGGCGTATGCGGGGGAGGTTACCAACAACATCCCCAGCAGCCCTGCCAACGGTTTGAGTTTCATTGCCCACTCCTTCTCCTTGGCGCTAGTGCCAGCAGGGTGGAATGAATAAAGCGTGCCAGCTTTGGCGAATCCTTTGACTTGGCTTGATCCGGGTGAGACCGGGCAGGCATGGAACTTGCGACAGCGGTCAAAAGCGCTGATAACCGGCAGGAGTTGCGATGGAGATCCGTCCCTGGCAGTGGGCACCCAACTGGCTGCTACTTGGTTTGGCCAATCAGTGGGGCATGGTGTGGCTCAATATGGGCCACTTCAACCTGCTGGTGGTGTTGCTGATTGCTATCTGGTGGCAAATTGCATCGCGGGTTGCACCGAGCTGGCGCCCGCATCCACTGGCGCTCGCCCTGTTTATCCTGCTGATCCTGATCCCCAGCGCCAGCTGCAAGGCGCTGGCCTGTCTGTTGCTGGTGGCCTCGCTATGGCGCCGTCATCAGAGTGGCGATGAGCGGGCGGTGTTGCAGATTGTGCTCGCCTTTACCGTGGCGGTGTTGTGGGGGCAGCAGGTGTTTGCGTTGCTCTCCGGCCCTGTGTTGGCCCTCGATGCCTGGGGGGTGGGCCAGTGGTTGCAACTGCTGGGCTGGGAGACTCGCCTTGATGGCAATCGCATCGAGCGGTTGGGGGGCCATGCGCTGATTGTGCTCAAGGGGTGCTCCTCGTTTTCTCAACTCTATCTGGTGGTGCTCTCCTGGCTGGTCTCCTGCTGCTGGCTGGCGCCGGAGCGCCCCCTCTACCGGCAGTGGCCCATGTTGCTGCTGGTTTGCCTGCTCTATATCGGGGCCAATCAGCTGCGGTTGGTGCTGATGAGCCTGGATCTGCGCTGGTATGGCTGGCTGCATACCGGCTCGCTGGCCCAGCTCTACCAGTGGGCCATCATGTTGTTGGTGATGACCATCCTCTTTCTAAGGGGGCGCCGTGATGGGTCTGTCTAAGGGATATCTGCGGTTGGTGGCGTTATCAGAGCCGGGTGGTCAATATGATGCTGCTGGTGATGACCATCCTCTTTCTAAGGGGGCGCCGTGATGGGTCTATCTAGGGGATATCTGTTGCTGTTGCTGGTGGCGCTGCTCAGTGCTGCCGCCATGGGCTGGCGTTATCAGAACCGGGCAGTTAACGAGGGAGCCAAGCCGATGCTGCTGGAGATGGTCCAGTTGGGCTGGCGCTTGCGGGTGGCTACGCCGGTATTGGGTGGCACCTATGTCAGCTATCAGCTGGCCCATCCCCGCTGTGATGGTCTGCTGCAGGCCATGCTGGTGGCGCCGGATAGCGAGGCGATGTCAGTGACGCTGGCGGGTGAAGGGATGAGTCAGGGGGTGATGTTTTTAGGCGAGCTGCACCAGAGCCCGCCGCTGCTCTCGTACCGTCTTACCCAGGGTTGGCGCAAATTGTGGGGGCTGGCCCCTTATCCCCTCTATCGGGTGGCTTTGCCTACCTCTTGCCTCGGCCTTATTGCGCCGCCGCTGGGGTGACCGCCCCCGATTCACCGTTTGGCAGAATGCGGATCAGCAAGGTATTGGGGGCCAGCATGGGGTCATAGCGGGGCTCCAGCTCAATGGCGCGAGCTCCCAGCAAGCGTGTCAGGGCAGTTAGTCGCACGCTTGCCATTCGCGCACTCTCCAGCATGTCGGTTTGCAGCCCGGGGCCGCTTACCAGCGCAATTCGGGCCGGATCCTTGCGTCCTAAAAACTGATGCAGCAGCTGCTCCTGATCCGCTGGCAGTTGTGTCTCCGCTTGCTGGTACTGCAGTTGCAGCTGGGGTTGTTCGGCCAGTTGCTGTTCCCGCAACTGGTTGAGGATCGGCAGGGTCTCATTGACCGGCTCCTGACGGGCGCAACCGGTGAGGATCAGCAATGGCAGCATTAGGGGCAACAGGCGGCGCAGGGCGCTGTCTTTGGCTGTGGAGCGGGGAGTCTGGTTGGCCATACGCAGTCACTTCAGGAGGATGAGTTGGCACCAGTTTGCAATGTTTTCAATCCCTTGGCCAGTTGTTCAATCTCGCGGCGCCACTGGATCCAGGCGGCAGAGGGCAGTTGCTCTGCCACCTGCCAGCGGGTCGGCAGCTGATCCCGCAGGCGCTCCAGCAGCAGGGCGGCCTCTACTTGATAGCGGGCCTCCTGCTCCAGCCAGGCGAGCCAGCGCAGATCTTCGATGGCTTGCTGCAACAGCAACAGATCGTGAGAGAGGCGGTGCGCCTCGCAGGCTTGCGGGCCGAGCAGCATAAAGTCGCTCTCCCGCCCGTCGGTGGGGTCATAGGGCAGGGCGGTGGGCATGCGGCCATGCCACTGCAAATAGCCTTCGGCGCCGCTTTGCCACAGATAGAACCCGGCGGCTCTCGGGGTGCCCAGATTGTAAAACCAGGGGGTGACCTTGTGCTGGCGTACCCGCGCCACATCGGCCTTGTCGGCGCCAAAGCCTGCGTTGATCAGGGCAATCTCCACCTCTGCCAGCAGACCAGCCTGACCCGGATGATTGAAGTGACCTGCGCGGAGCACCGCCGGATCCCGCCGTTTCATCTCCCGCGCCAGGCTGGTAATGGCGGGCAGAGTGGCAAGATCCGGCTCATCAAACAGGCTCCATGCCAGCGGGGGCAAGCCGCTGGCGGTCAGCGCCTGTTGCCGCGTCTGCCACTGATCAAGCTGGCTGGCAGGGTCGTTCCCCCAGCGTTTGAGCGGGGTATAGGCCAGCAGGGGCGGCACAAAACCGAGCCCCACCGCCTCTCCCATGATCTCCCGCATCCCCGCTTCATCCTGTGGCAGGGCGGGCGAGAGGCCGCTGATCCCGAGTTTGGCGAGCCGCTGCAGGTCGCAGCGACTGGCCGCGGCGATCTGCTCTTTTAACGCCTCGGGATTGGGGCTCAGCCAATTCAGATAAGGGGGCGCTTCGACATAGATGCCGACCGGCTTGCTGGCCGCGGGCAGGGTCAGCGGCAGCACCTCGATAGTCAGTGGCAGCTGCACCAGTTGTTGATGGCTGAGCAGCTGAATATTGCCGAGATAGCGCCCCGCCGGCGCATCGCGTGGGACGGTCATTTGCAGCACCAGACGCCGAGGTACGCCTGCCAGCAGGGTGAGCCCGGCGATCCCCTCGACCAGCTCCTGATCCGAGGGGGCCAACAGGGTGCCGCTCGCCTGCGGGCGAACCAGATGCCACTTGCCGTAATAGGGGGTCAGCGCCAGCGGCGATCCTGTTTGCTCAGGGGGCTGGATCACCAGCAAGGGGGCCGGATCGTCGGTGGCGGCGTGGATGGCAAATTCCAGCAACAGCTGGCTGCCACGGGCGGCCAACACGGGTTGTGAAGCCTGCTGCAACGCATCGGCCGCAGATAGCGGGGCGATCTGCAGGGTTGGGGCGGCATCCGTAATCGGCGTGAGGCTGAGCTGCTGCGAAGCTGGGGCTGGGGAATAGGGGGCCAGAGTCCACTTCTCCAAAAACAGCTGGCGCTGCTTGGTCAGCACGCTTGCGGTAGCGTCGGCCAATACGGCGCGATCTTTTCCACTATTCGGGAGAGCCTCGTTGCTGGTGCTGGCCGGATAGGGGGCAAGCAGCAGCCCTGCCAAGTATTTGGCATCCGGTGAGTGGCCCACCAGTGTGATAGTGAGCGGGCCGCCGGGGTGGTTCAGGGTGACATGGACCGGGCCGCCCTGTCGTGCCCCGAACAGCTGCCAGGGATCCGGATTTGGCAGCGCCTCGCGAGATTGCCCCGCCAGATAGCGCTGCGTTAGCCACTCCTGTGGTTGCCACTGCTCGGCCCAGATGGGCTCGCCATTGACCAGCACGCTGCGCTCGAAGGGGTGGGGCAGGTACTCCCATTCACCGGGGTCATCCAGCCAGAGGGTGAGCTGGTAGCGTCCTTTGGCCAGGTCCAGCCGCACCCCGTCGAGATTGCGCAGCCCATCGCGCACCAGGGCATCGCCGGAGGGACGCAAGATGGGGGTGGGATGGCCAATCAGCCGGGGATCCCCCGGACTCAGGGCCTCAAAGCCGGTAAAGCGGGGCGCAGCCGCCGCCCCCAGATCCAGCGCAATGGTGCCCGCAGGCAGAGTCAGACCAGGCTCCCAGTACCAGCGGTGAATGGTCATTGAGGGGGCGTTATCGGCCATAAAGAGATAGAGCTTGGTGAGTTTGTCCAGCGCCAGCGCTCTGGGCTGGCTGGTGCGCCACTCACTCAAGGCAAAGCGCAGGGTGAAGGGGCCGGGGGCGACAATCCGCTCCAGATTGACCCGGCTGCGGTAGTTGACCGAGCCCTGATCGTCGATACGCAGGATCAGGGTTTGCGGGCGGGCGCTGGGGTTATGGCCCTCGATCACCAGTTCATCATCGCTGCCTATTGGCCAGTTGTGGGTGCTCAGATCGAGCCGCTGGGGTGTCTGGTTACCCGTCAGGGGCAGCGGGGTCTGCCCCTCCAGCCGGGTGGTGGCCATTGCTGCATGGCCGCAGAGCAGGATAACCAGCCAGAGCCCTTTGCTCATCCTGCCAGCCCCTTCAACCAGTTGTTCAGCTCGGCAGCCTTGTGATCCCAGCTTTGCAGGGCCACCTGCTGTTGGCGAGTGTGGCGCCCTTCGCTGCGGGTGAGCCCCTCCCAGCCACTCTCCTGAAACCAGCCCGGATTGGATTGATCAAAGGCGGCCCGATTGATGGCCTGGGCCAGGCTCTCCCCATCGTGGGGGAGCTGGATCTGATCCCGATAGCCATCGAGAGCCGGAAAATCGGTGCTGACGATGGGGCGCCCTGCGGCCAGATACTCGCGCAATTTCAATGGGTTGCAGGCACGGATCTGGGCGTTGTCGACAAAGGGCAGCAGACTCACCTGCCAGTGCTGGGCATAGGCCGCCAGCGTGTGGTGGGGACGGGGCCCCAGCAGATGGATATTGGGGAGCCCTTTGAGGGGGGAGATATCGGTCTGGACCGGGCCAATCAGCACCAGATCCCAGTTGGGCAGGGCGGCGGCCGTCTCTGCCAGCAGGGGGATATCAATCCAGTCGCTCAGGCTGCCGTAAAATCCGGCAATGGGGCGGCCGGAGGGGAGATCTGCCGGGCGCTCTCTGGGGGGCATAAACAGCTCGAGATCCACGCCGTGGCTGAGGAGCCTGGTTTTATGGGGCGGAAACCGGCTGGCCAGCGCGGGGCTGGCGGCCAGAATGAGATCGGCTTTTTCCACCAGTCGGGCCTCGCAGTGGGCAATGGCCTGATGATCCACCCCTGCCAGCGCCGAGAAGTCATCGCCGCAGTAGTAGATCACCGCCCGCTCTTCGAGCTTGCCAATCAGATCGACGGCGCTGGGCAGGGAGATCCAGAGCAAGGGGCGATCCAGCTCGGGCAACTGGCGCCGGATCTGCGCCGCCAGCCAGTGGCCATTGATCTTGCCCGCCAGCCGACTGCCGGGCAGCGGTAAGGCGAGCGGCGGCAGAACCCGGGGGCTGCTGACCTCTGATGGCGCAACCGACTGGCCGCCAGCATGGCGCGCGCCGCCCAGCACCGCCCCCAGTTTGCGGACGATGCGGGTGAGATCATGAAGGGTAAAGCGGGGGCAACGCATGCCGATGGAGTTGACCCAGAGCACTTGATAATCGGGCAACAGGCGCTTGATCAGGTGTTGGGTGCTGGAGGGGTGCTGGCCCCAATCCTCGCCCAATACCACCAGTTGCGGCAGTGAGTGTGGTTTCATGCAAAGGTCTCCGAAGCGTGTGCGGGGTCGCTGTGATCTTGTGGCTGCAACGGGCGCAGCACGGAGGCCGGTACCCCGGCGGCGAGCACACCTGCGGGCAGATCCCGGGTGACGACGCTGCCTGCGGCGACAATGGTGCCGGCACCTATGGTGACACCGGCCATCACCATCACCCCGGTGCCAAGCCAGACATCCTGCTCCAGCACAATGGTCCCCACCTGTTCATCGCGATCCGGTTTGCCAAGGGCGCGATCGCGGGCGTTGACCGGGTGCCCCGGGTAGCCCGCCAGAAAGGCGCGGCCAGCAATTCTGACGTTATCCCCCAGCACTATCTTGCTGCCCACCGCCAGGGTGGTCTGCCAGCCAATCCCGACATTGCGGCCAATGACCAGCCTTGGTGTCTGGCTCGATGCCCGGCCGCTGATGGTCATGGCGGCGCTGAGGCGGCAGTCGGCACCAATTTCGATGGTGACCGGACCGCTGATATAGGGGATGCCGCCATAGAGATAGAGGCGCGGGGCGGGGGCCGTCAGGCGAGATTGAAACAAGGGGGTCCACCAAAGGGTGCGGGTCAGGGTTGCCAGCGCGTTGCTGCCCAGCAGATAGAGCCGATAAAGCAGCCGATGCAGGGGAGGGATCACGGGGCATGACCAGTGGCGGGCACTTTTGGCCAGACGCCATACCCGGCGGGCCAGTGGCGTCTCTCCCTGTTTGGCCCAGCTTTTCATCCGGTGCAGGTTGATGGTGTTCATGGCGACCTCTCCCTCTGGTGCAGTCCGTTGCTCGCTATGCAGAAAGCAGGGATCGGGCCAACAGGACGACCCCGGCGGGATCAGGCCAAATGGGGCTAAGAGGTGGGGCAGATTGCGCCGGTCGGTGCAATTTGCAGCCAGCGTTGTGCAAAACGCAAATGCCAGTCTCATTCTGGGCTTGTTCAGGCCGGTTAAGCCGCACAGAGGGGCTATCGCTTCAGGGCGGGAGTGAGTGGCGTGGGCTTTGCATTAGCGGTAGCTGACCCGGAGCAGGATGCTTCGGGTGGCTGGGAGGCCCTATGAAACTTGGTGTGAACCAGATTGCCATGCTCTATTACGCCGGCGGCTTGCTCCTGATGAAGGGGATCTCCCTGCTGATGCTGCCGGTGCTGACCCATCAGCTGCAGCCTCGTGAATACGGCCAGCTGGAGGTGCTGCTGACCCTCATCAATCTGGGTTCCCTTATTTTGGGCTTCGGGCTGGTGGATGCCCTCTACCGCTTTGCCGGATTGGCGAAAGATGAGCAGGAGCGCCAGCAGGTGGTGGCCCGCATGTTTGGGCTGGTCTGGCTGATCGCCCTGGCCAGTCTGGTGCTGCTCTGGCTGCTGGCACCTGTGGTGCAAGCCTGGTTGCCGGTTGAAACCCGCCTTGCGGATGTGCGCTGGGTGCTCTGCGCCCTGCCGTTTGAAGGGGTGATCGGCGTGCCACTGGCATGGCTGCGCATGCGCAATCAGGCCCGGCTCTTTTTCGTGGCGACCGCAGGCAAGGCGGTGATCCAGTCCCTGCTAACCGGCTGGTGGCTCTGGCTCGGCTGGGGTGTGAGCGGGGTGTTGGCCTCCGGCACCCTGACCTGCATCGCTCTGGCGCTGCTGCTGAGCCTCTGGCAGTGGCGAGATAGCGGGATCCGCTTTGACTGGCAACACTACCGGCCGCTGCTGCGCTATGGATTGCCCCTGGTGGTGAGCGGGCTGGCAGGTTTTGCCCTGAGCGGACTGGATCGCTGGTTGCTGGCCGATGTGGTGGGGGAGGCGCTGCTCGCCTACTACGCGGTGGCGGGCAAGCTGGCGCTGGCGGTGGGGTTGTTGCTGCAACCCTTTGCCCTCTGGTGGTATCCCCGCCGTTTCATGCTGTTGCGCGAGCCGGATGGACTGCGGCTCAATGCCCACTACAGCGTAATGGGGTCGGTACTGGGGTTTGTCACCGCGGGGATTGTCGGGCTCACTGCCCCCTTGCTTATTCGCTGGCTGACTCCGGAGAGCTATCACGGGGCGATCGCCTATATTCCGCTGCTGGTGCTGGGCATGGCGGTGCGCAATGTCTCGGACTTGCTCAATGTCGGCTGCTTCAGCGGCGAGAAGAGCAATGCCCAGATGGTGATCAATCTGGGCTGCAGCGCCCTTGGGGTCGCAGGCTTTCTGCTCGCCATCCCCCCCTTCGGGGTCGCCGGGGTGATCTGGACTCTGCTGCTGGTCTATCTGGTACGGGCGCTGGCCTTTTATCTGGTGAGCCAGCGGTTGCTGCCGCTGCCATATCGTCTTTCCAGACTCTGGGCCAGTTCGCTCGGGGCGCTGGCGATGGTCTGGCTCGGCCAATGGTGGGCAGGATCATGGCTCGTCTAACGCCGGCCATCTGGGCAAGCGCCATCTGTCTGGTGCTGGCTCTGCTCTGGTGGCGGCTTCCCCATCCCTTGCTGCTACCGGTGCTCGGCCTTGCCATTCCCGCCATCTGGTTTGCCCTGCGCTGGCCCTTCTTGATGGTGCTGGGGTTTGTCACCTTCTCCTTCTTTCGGCTGCATGAGGTGTTCCCCCAGCTCTATCCCCTCAAGATCCCGCTGCTCTTCTCGCTGGCCGCCATCGGTGCGCTGGTCTGGCACATTTTGCTGACCGGCCGGATCAAGCCCTACTGGAGTCCAGCCCTGAGCTGGCTGACGGCCTTCTTTGTGATGGTCTCCATCGGTGTGCTATTTGCCAGCAACCGGGGCGAGGCGATCGCCACCTGGACCGGCAGCTACAGCAAGATCTATCTGATGACCCTGGCCACCGCCTGGCTGGTGCGTACCCCGGGGGATTTTGCGTTGGCGGTGCGCACCTTCGTGGTAGCGGGCTGTCTGGTGGCGCTGGTGGCCCTCTACAACAAGGCGAGCGGAATTGGGCTGGTGGAGGGGACCCGGGTGACCATAGGGCGCGAGCTGGGCTCTGTGCTGGGGGATCCCAACGATCTGGCGCTGGTGCTGCTCTTTCCTGCCGGCTTTTCGCTGAGCTTGCTGCTCAATCAGGGCAATGGGGTGGGGGGGCGTTTGCTGGGGGGGCTTGGCTTTGCGCTGACTGCGGCCGCCATTATCGCCACCCAGAGCCGGGGTGGTCTGCTGGGTATCTGCGCCGTTGGTGGCCTGTTTGCCTGGCAGCGAGTGAAGTCGAAAACCCTGTTGATCTCGCTGGGGATGGTCGCGCTGGTGGTGCTGTTTGCCGCCGCCGGGATCAGCGACCGGGCATCTGGCGGCGCCGCCGAAAGCGGGGTCGATGCCTCGGCCATGGGGCGGATCTACGCCTGGCAAGCGGCCTGGGGCATGGCGTTGGGCCATCCGCTGGTGGGGGTGGGCTTGTCCAATTTCTATTACAACTACTTCTTCTACAGCCCCCATTGGGATGGACTCAATCATGCGGTGCACTCCACCTGGTTCGGGGTGCTGGCTGAAACCGGCTTTGTCGGGCTGGCGCTGTTTATCGGCATGGTGACGGTGACCCTGCGCAGTTGCTGGCGTTGCCAGCTTGCTGGCATGCCTCCTGCAGTGATCACGGCGATGCAGGGGGTGATGGCCAGCATGGTGGGGTTTGTGATTTCGGGATCCTTCCTGACCCAGGGTTTTACCTGGCCCATCTATCTGGAGTTGGCGCTGGCCGTCGCCGCCATCAAGTACGTGCAGCAGGCGGCCACAGAGGTGAAGGCCACCGCTGAGGAGCATCAGGAGGCAACCCGGTTGCCGGCAGTGCCACCAAAGGGAGCAAGAGGATGAACGCAACCCCTGTTTTGCTGCTTCACTACGGAGAGGACTGGATCCGCGGCAGCGAACGCTGCCTGCTGGATCTGCTGGCCCACCTCGATCGCAGCCGCTTTACGCCCCTGCTCTGGTGCAATAGCCCGACGCTGGCGGCAGAGGTGGCCACCCTCGGGGTAGAAACCATGGTCGAGCCGTTCAGCCTGCTGCTGGGATGGCAGGCGCCCCATTTTGATCTTGCGGCCCATCGGCGCCTCTCCCGGCGAGCCAGAGAGCTCATCACCGAGCGGCAGATTGGGCTGGTGCACGCCAACAGCGCGGCTCCTTGTCAGTGGCTGGCGGGGGTCTGTCGGGCGTTGCAGGTACCGCTGGTGTGCCACCTCCATGCCCGTTACCAGCCCAGAGACAGGTTCAGCCTGCGGGTTCATCAGGCAAGCGTGCTGATCGGGGTGAGCGAGCCGGTGTTGACCGGTTGGCGCCAGGATGGCTGCGCGGCCGATCGGTTGGTCCGGGTGCCCAACGGGGTCGATGCCGCTCGCCTGAATGGCGGTGCTCACTGGCCGGTCGTCGGCATGTTGGGCTTGCCACCGGGGGATATGATCATCGCAACCGTCGGCTCCCTGATCAAACGCAAGGGGATTGATCTGCTGATCCGCTCGCTGGCTGCCCTGATGGCATCGGGGGAGGAGGCTCAGTTGCTGATTATTGGCAGCGGTCCGGAGCGGGAAGCATTGATGGCGTTGGCTGTCGAGCTCGGGGTGGCCGAGCGTGTCCACTTTCTCGGCGAGCGGCCGGACAGTGCGGCTATCTTGCGGGGCGGGGTGGATCTGCTGGTCTCCGGCGCCCGTGAGGAGGTGTTTGGTCTGACGTTGGCGGAGGCGGGCATGTTGGGGCTCCCGGTCAGTGCCTATCGGGTGGGCGGCATCCCCGAAGTGGTGGAGGAGGGGGCGACCGGCTTGCTGGCAACCCCGGGGGATTGGGCCGAGATGGCTGATCACTGGCGGCAATTGAGTAATCCTCAACGCCGATGTGAAATGGGGCAGGCCGCTAAGTTGCGTGCTGCACAGTTGTTCACGGTGGCGCGCTACGTTGACGGGGTCACGGCGGTGTGGGACGCCGCGCGGGCTGGTCGTTGGCACGCCACGGCCTCCGCACCCTTCCGACCACTCATTCACTGGGCGGGGCAACGACTCCTTGCCAGAGGGCGCAATATGCTGGCGAGTGGGATGGCAAGAGTGGCGCAAAAAGTGCAGTTGGGGTTTGGCCGCCGCAAGGTGCCAGAGTAAGGGAGCAGCAAGATGAGCATGCAAACTGAGCCGGTGTTCGGAAAGGTCATCGTTGTGGATCCCATCCCGTTTCGCGGGGGCTCAAAGGTTGCGACCGAAGTGCTGCTCGATGAGTTGGCCAAACGGATGCCCGGGCTCACATGCCATGTGCTGACCCAGGATCCCGACTCCTGGCCCCGTTGTCAGCATCATCCCCTTTGGTTGCCCCACATATTGAAGGGGCGTGAGTCCGGCATCGGCTATCTGCTAAAACAGGGGTGGCAGACCCTGCTGATCCTCTGGCTGGTGTTGCGCTTGGGGGAGGTGAAGTGCCTGGTGGCGGCGTCCGGGCCGGGAGTGGATCTCTGCTGTTACTGGGCGGCCCGCTGGTTGCGGTGCCGGGTGGTTCAGCTGATCCATGGCCCTGTGGGGTGCTCGGGGCTCTCTGCCAGAGCCCTGCAGCGTGCGAATTTTGTCTTTTATCTCGAATCAACCCGCAGCTCCCTGACGGCATTGCTGGCCCGGCTTGGCGAGACCGAGTTCCCGTCACACTGGCAGCCATTTACCAACGGTTTGAGCGAGATTGATTGGCCCAAAGCGACCCTGGGTGGTCCCCGCATTTTGTGGGCGGCCTCGTTGCTGCGCTGGAAGGGGCTGGAGACCATGCTGGCCGCCCATCAAATGATCCCTGATGTTCGCCCCGAGCTGATGGTGTGCTATCTGCAACCCAAGGGCACGCTGCAGCCCTGCAGCCAGCCTCAGCCACAGCTGCCAGACACGCACTGGTATGCCAACCCCGCCAATCTTGACGAGATCCGATCTCAATGCGGCATTTTTGTCTCCACCAGTCATCAGGAACCGTTTGGTCTCTCCATTCTGGAGGCCATGGCGGCAGGATTATGCGTAGTGATCCCGGCCGATGGCGCCTGGTGGGATCGACATCTCACCGATGACCTGAATTGCCGTAAATATCAGCCAAACGATCCCGGCGATCTGGCGCGGGTGCTGGCCAGCCTCAATGCCATGCCCGACGTGGTCAAGCGACTTGGCCATCATGCCCGCCTGCATGCCATGGTCCATTACAACGCGGCAGATACCTATCAAAGCACACTGGATCAGTGGGAAGGTATGTTGCGATGGGATGCGTTGAGCCTTGCCGTGCATGGTTAGCGCGCAGTGGTTCCCCACGGGGAGGATGGGGGCGTATGAGGGACTTATGGTCAGACTGGTTGCGGGAGGCTGGGTGACTCCGCCACTCTGATGCAGTTACGGCCGGATGATTTGGCGGTGTAGAGCGCAGTATCAGCCAGTTTTACCAGTTCAGACGGCTGCCAGTGACTCGATGGTCTGAGGCAGGCAACACCCATGCTAACTGTCACCAGACCGGTGGCATTTTGTGCGTGTGGCTGCGCGAGTGCAAAAATCAGCCGCTGGATATGTTGGGCAATTTCATAGGCGGATTGACGCTCGACATGTGGCAGCAGGATGACAAACTCCTCTCCCCCGTAGCGGGCCACCAACTCCCCCGAGCGGCGCCCGGATTGCGCCAGGGTATGGGCCAGCAATCGAAGGCACTCGTCACCGGCAACGTGGCCATAGAGGTCGTTGAACTGCTTGAAATGATCGATGTCGAGCATGATGAGCGCAATCGGCATCTCTGTCTGAATACAGCGCTCCCAGGCTTGGTTCAATGAGTTGTCGAACAGACGACGGTTGCCAATGTTGGTGAGCCCGTCGGTATTGCTGAGCGCTTCCAGTTTCCGGTTCGCTTCCGCCAGCTCCTTGGTTCTGAGCTCGATAATGAGCTCCAGCTCATGTTGGCGCTCCTCCAGACTGGTCATCGGGTAAATTTCGCTTTCCCGAGCCGCACAGTAAGGGATGGAGATACTGCTGTGAGCAATTTTCCACGCCATGGCTTCGTGTCGAAAAATCAATACCAGCCTGGCGGTTCTGCGGGAGAGGATAGGTTCTGATTTCGGTAGATGGATATGAAAGAAGGCGGTGACAGCTACCACATCGGCGGCCAGATCTTGCAGGGTCACGTCGAGTATTTCCAGGCGGATCCTGCCTGGGATCTGGGCAAAATCGCGGCGGGTTATCCGGATCCACTCATCTTTATCGGTAACCAGAACATCACTGCTGCCGGCAAAGCCGCTGAAATTGTCGCTAAACCGCGTGGTGAGCCGATCATCCCGTGATGAATACAGCTCGATGTACTCATCAAACAGTGAGCGGATCAACTGTTCCCGTTCAGTGGTCATTGCGCTGGGCCCATGTGAAGTGGTCACGTTTTTCAAACGTTCGATTGAACTATAGTCAATTATGTCATTTTAATTGGCTATCTATCTTGATTTTTCTCGTTTTTTTGTTCAATCCCCGCACTTGGCAAGTGTCCGTAGGGCCAGCCAGAAACAAGGCTCCATGGCGTGGTTATCAGAGGCAGTCAGGGGGAGGCGTCTCTCTGCAACTACGGCCGCTGCGGGCTGCATTTCACGAGGTGAGCAGGGCTGTCAATGAGTTCGATAAGGCAAGGTAGTGGCTGGAGCCACTGCTTGGCTGATGATTAATACACTTATCGTTTGTCATGTTTATCGTCATCCCAACTCATTTTTTGGGGTTGCCATTGAACAAGAATAATTATCATCTTTATCGATGGGGATGGATATTTACGCTCTGGTTAATTAAGCGGGGTGACGTGAAGGTAAATAGTGTGAAGGTGGGCGGTAACATCTGTAACCGGATGAGCGAATGCATCGCGAGTTAAATATGATATCTATGTTGCAGACAGCCTTCCACCTTGCCTTTTCTCTTACCATTAATTTGAATGCAGATTCACGATGATGCGTAAACATATCCGTGATCGCGATATTTTACTCACCCGCATCCAAGACAATAAAGAGTGGGGTAGGTCATACTGATATGCATACCTCGGCGGCATCTTTTCACTAAGCTGTGTTAAACGGCAGGGAGGCCAAGCGGGGTTGTACTGTGTGGGTTAGCAGAAGCAATCATCGCCGTCCAGTGCAAACTGAAACCAAACGACATGCAGGTAAATCGTGCCATGCAGGCCGTGCTTGCTACCGGTGGTAGCGGGCCGTGAGACCGTTCTGGTATGGGGAGGCAAGTCAGGAGGTTGTTCCGTGGATGACTGTATGGAATATGCAATGAGATGAGTAAAGATATATTCAATGGATCATTTATTGGTGGGCATCAGTATTGTGAAATGAGCGGTATAGCCTAGATTTCAATCATGTTAATTTGGCTCACAGTGAAAGAGAGGATATGCGGCGATTAATTATTTAATATCCAATTAAGTTCATAAAATTTACGGGGATGCTAAATATCTCTTTGGGGGTAATTAATTTCATTTGTGATGTGGCTCGCTATGAAAATAGGGGTAAGCCGGTCGAAATTGATAGAGATCAATACTGCAGGGTGGGTGAGTCCTTAGCATTTCCGCTATTAAGCATTTATCAAACAAGTGCTCACTACGGGAATAAGAAGAATGGTCGAGGATAATTTTTTATCGGCTCATGGGATTAATCGCCGTGATTTTATGAAATTGTGTGCCGGGATGGCCGCAACCCTGGGATTAAGTCAGCATGCCGTCGCCAAGATGGCCACTGCGCTCACCAGCCCCGAACGGCCGCCGGTGATCTGGATTGGGGCGCAGGAGTGCACCGGTTGTACCGAATCGCTGCTGCGGGCCACCCACCCCACCATCGAGAACCTGATCCTCAACACCATTTCGCTGGAGTACCACGAGGTGCTCTCGGCGGCCTTTGGTCATCAGGCGGAAGAGAACAAGCACAACGCCATCAAGCGCTATAAAGGCAAGTATGTGCTGGTGGTGGATGGCTCCATTCCGCTCAAAGATGGTGGCGTCTACTGCATGGTGGCCGGTGAGCCTATCGTCGACCATATTCGCCGTGCTGCCGCCGACGCGGCTGCGGTGATCGCCATCGGCTCCTGCGCCGCCTGGGGCGGTGTGCCTGCCAGCGGTGGCAACCCGACCGGCGCTGTCAGTCTGGAAGAGGCGCTGGGCAATATCAGCACCCCGATCATCAATATCCCGGGCTGCCCGCCCAATCCCCACAACTTCCTCACCACGGTTGCCTACTACATCACCTACGGCAAGCTGCCGGCGCTGGATAGCAAGAAGCGTCCGCTGTTTGCCTATGAGCGGCTGATCCACGAGAACTGCGAGCGTCGTCCGCACTTCGACGCAGGGCGTTTTGCCAAGGAGTTTGGCGATGAGGGTCACCGTCAGGGTTGGTGTCTCTACCATCTGGGCTGCAAAGGGCCGGAGACCTATGGCAACTGCTCGACCCTGGAGTTCTGCGATGTGGGCGGCGGCATCTGGCCGGTCGGCATCGGTCACCCCTGTTATGGCTGCAACGAGCAGGGGGTCGGTTTTAGCAAGGGGATCTTCCAGCTCGCCAAGGTCGAGAACCCGACTCCGAGGGTGGATAAACCCGATGTGAAGATCCAGGAGGGGGGCTATACCTCGCCCACCGCAACTGGCCTGATCGGTGGCGCCCTCGGGGTGCTGGTGGGGGTGAGTCTGATGACGGTGCGTGAACTCGGTCGCCAGCAGAAGCGCCACGAAGCCGGGCAGCACCCATCACGGGAGGAGTAACCGTGAACAGACGCAACTTCCTCAAATTCGCCTCCGTCGGTGCGCTGGCGGCGGGCACAGCCGTACCCGGCACCGCACTGGCGGCGGCCAAGAACAAGCCGCCCATTCCCGGCGCGCTCGGCATGTTGTATGACTCCACCCTCTGCGTCGGCTGTCAGGCCTGTGTGGCGGAGTGTCAGCGCCTCAACGGCAACCCGACCAACCCAGCCGGGGCGCAAACCTGGTCCAACAACGACAAGCTGACCCCCTACACCAACAACATCATTCAGGTGTGGAAGAGCGGCACTGGCGAGCACAAGGATCAGCTGGTGGATGGCTACGCCTACATCAAGAAGCAGTGCATGCACTGCGTCGATCCCAACTGCGTCTCGGTCTGTCCGGTGCAGGCTCTTAAAAAAGATCCCAAGACCGGCATCGTTCACTACGACCCGAGCGTCTGCACCGGCTGTCGCTACTGCATGGTGGGTTGCCCGTTCGATGTGCCCAAATATGACTACGACAATCCGCTGGGGGCGATCCACAAGTGCGAGCTCTGCAACCAGAAGGGGCTTGAGCGGATCGATCAGGGCAAGTTGCCTGGGTGTGTCGAGGTGTGCCCCACCGGCGCCGTCATCTTCGGCACCCGCGAGGAGCTGATGGCCGAGGCCAAGCGCCGCCTGCTGGCAAAGCCGGGCAGCGAGTACGCCTACCCGCGCCAGACCCTCTCTGCCAACGACCCTTACCTGCACGAAGTGCCCAACTACCAGCCATACGTCTATGGCGAGAAGGAGGGGGGCGGCACCCAGGTGCTGGTACTGGCCGGGGTGCCCTATACCAAGCTCGACATGCCCGACTTGCCGGAGCTCTCCTCCGGTGCCCGCTCCGAGCATATCCAGCACACCCTCTACAAGGGGATGGTGCTACCCATGGTGGTGCTGACCGGCCTCTCGGTGCTCATTCGCCGCAACACCAAGAATGGTCACGATCACCATCACGATGATGGCCATGATCAGGGGAGTGCGCAGATCAAGGATCAGGGCACCACAAAGGGAGGCAAGGATCATGAGTAACCACAAGGCGTATCCCCTCGGCGGCAAGCTGGTCAGCTGGCCGGTGCTGGTGCTGGCCCCCTTTGCCGTGCTGTGCGGCATGTTGATTTTAAAACGCCTCGTCTTCGGGCTGGGTTCGGTCACCGATCTGAATGGCGGTTATCCCTGGGGACTCTGGATCTCGTTCGATCTGCTGATCGGCACCGGTTTCGCCTGCGGCGGCTGGGCACTGGCCTGGGCTGTCTATGTGTTCAACCGGGGCGAGTATCATCCGCTGGTGCGGCCGGCTCTTTTGGCGAGCCTGTTTGGCTACTCGCTGGGCGGCCTCTCCATCACCATCGACGTGGGGCGTTACTGGAACCTGCCGTACTTTTACCTGCCCGGTCACTTCAACACCTCCTCGGTGCTGTTCGAGACGGCGGTCTGCATGACCATCTATATCGGGGTGATGGCGCTGGAGTTCGCTCCCGTGCTGCTGGAGAAGTTCGGCTGGAAGGCGTCACTCATTCGCCTCAACAAGATCATGTTCTTCGTGCTGGCGTTGGGGGCTCTGTTGCCCACCATGCACCAATCCTCCATGGGATCCTTGATGATAGTGGCGGGGGAGAAGATCCATCCGCTCTGGCAAAGCTACGAGTTGCTGCCGGTCTTTTCGCTGCTGACCGCCTTCATCATGGGCTTCTCCATCGTGGTATTTGAGGGCTCTCTGGTGCAGGCGGGACTGGCGGGGCGGGGCCCCAATGAGAAGTCGCTCTTCTACAAGCTGACCCAGGTGATCGACATCTTCCTGATCCTGTTTGTGGCGCTGCGCTTTGCCGAGATCGTCATCCACGACAAGTCGGAGTATCTCTCCGAGTTCAATCGCTTCTCCATCATGTTCTGGAGCGAGATTGCGCTGATGATCTTCCCGCTGTTGGTGTTCCACTGGGACAAGAGCCGCCGGGATTCGCGCATGTTGTTCCTGGGGGCCCTCAGCATGCTGCTGGGCGCAGCCCTCTGGCGACTGGATTACTCCCTGCTCGCCTTCAACCCCGGCAATGGCTACCACTACTTCCCCTCCGCGGAGGAGGTGCTGATCTCCTTGGGCTTTGTTGCCATCGAGGTGTGTGCCTATTTGCTGTTGATCCGGCTGCTGCCGGTACTGCCATCACTTGAACGTGTTCACCAAGATTATCAGGCCCGAGGGAAAGCCAACGTATGAGCCAACGTATCACCATAGACCCCATCACCCGCATTGAGGGGCACCTGCGTATCGACTGCGAAATCGAAGGCGGCAAAGTGACCAAGGCCTGGTCGTCCGGCACCATGTGGCGCGGCATGGAGGAGATCGTCAAGGGCAACGACCCGCGCGATGCCTGGATGATAGTGCAGCGCATCTGCGGGGTATGTACCTCTATTCACGCCATCGCTTCGGTGCGGGCGGTGGAGAACGCCATCGGCGCCAAGGTACCGGTCAACGCCCAGTACATCCGCAACCTCATTATCGCGGCCCACAACATCCACGATCACATCGTCCACTTCTACCAGCTCTCCGCGCTTGACTGGGTGGATATCACCGCGGCCCTTGAGGCCAATTCGCAAAAAGCGGCGGACATGCTCAAGGGGGTATCAACCTGGTCCCTTAACAGTGCCGACGAGCTGACCAAGGTGCAGGACAAGATTCGCGCGCTGGTGGCGAGTGGCCAGCTCGGCATCTTCGCCAACGGCTACTGGGGTCACAAGGCGATGAAGCTGAGCCCGGAGGTGAACCTCATCGCCGTGGCCCACTATCTGCAGGCACTGGAGTGCCAGCGCGATGCCAACCGTATTGTCGCCATTCTCGGCGGCAAGACCCCCCACATCCAGAATCTGGCGGTGGGCGGCGTGGCCAACCCCATCAATCTGGATGCGCCGAGCGTGCTCAACCTGGAACGACTGCTCTACGTGAAGAGCTTTATCGACCGGCTCGGCGAGTTTATCGAGCAGGTCTACAAGGTGGATGCCGCCATCATAGCCGCGCACTATCCCGAGTGGCTGACGCTGGGGCAGGGGGCCAAGCACTACCTGAGCGTGCCGGAGCTGCCCACCGACGCCAACGGCGGCAGCTTCCTGATGCCGGGCGGTTATATCGAGAATGGCAATCTGGCGGGTTATCGCCCTATCGAGAGCCATCAGGATGGCTGGCTGATGGATGGCATCGCCGAGAGCAACAAGCACGCCTGGTACAAGGATGACGAGCCCCTCAAACCCTGGGATGGCAAGACCGAGCCCAACTACACCGGCTGGCAGGATGATGGCAAATACTCCTGGGTCAAATCCCCCACCTTCTACGGCAAGGTGGTGGAGGTGGGGCCGCTTGCCGACTTGCTGGTGAAGCTCGCCGCCAAACACCCGGAGACGATAGCGCACTTCGATCAGCTGAACGGCATCTACAAGGCGCTCACCGGCTCTGCCATCAAGACTGAACAGCTGCACTCCACCATGGGCCGCATCATCGGTCGCGCGGTGCGCTGCTGCGTGCTGAAAGATACCCTGGCGCACCAGTGGAAGGCGCTGGTGGACAACATCGGCAAGGGGGATACCACCGCCTATATCAAGGCGGAGATCCCGGCGGACAAGGAGTTTCGCGGAGTGGGCTTTGAGGAGGCGCCGCGCGGCATGCTCTCCCACTGGATCGTCATCAAGGGCGGCAAAATCGAGAACTATCAGGCGGTGGTGCCATCGACCTGGAACTCGGGCCCGCGCAACTTCAATGATGAGCCCGGCCCCTACGAGCAGGCGCTGGTGGGCACCCCGGTGGCGGATCCCGCCAAACCGCTGGAGGTGGTGCGCACCATCCACTCGTTCGACCCCTGCATGTCCTGTGCGGTGCATGTGGTGGATACCCAAAATGGTGAAACGACTCAGGTGAAGGTGCTGTGATGGACATCCTGATCCTGGGCGTCGGCAACCTGCTGTTGAGCGATGAGGCGGTGGGGGTGCGCATCGTCGAGGCGCTGGGGCGCAACTACCGTTTCGCCCCCGGTATCGAGCTACTCGACGGTGGTACCGCCGGCATGGAGCTGCTCGAAGCGATGGCCAGTCGCGACCACATCATCCTGGCGGATGCGGTACGCAGCGGTAATCCACCGGGCACCGTAGTGACTCTGAAAGATGAGGAGATCCCGACCCTGTTTGGCCGCAAGATCTCCCCGCACCAGCTGGGACTGGCGGATGTGCTCTCGGCGCTGCACATGACGGGGGAGTCGCCCAAGCGGCTCACCCTGATCGGGGTCGAGCCCGAATCCCTCGAACCGCGCATCGGCCTCACCCAAGTGGTGGCGGCTGCCATGGGGGAGGCGACGGATCGGATCTTGACCCTGCTGGCCAGTGTCGGTGCCCCTGCCATCCCGCTCTCTGAGCAGGAGAAAGCTGAACAAGCGCGGGAGGGCTTATGGCGCAGTCCCATTTAAGCGAGGCTGAGAGAGTGCTGGAGAGAGTACCGGAGACGGCACAGGAGTTTGCCGGTTTTGCCAGCAATCCCGCGCCTCTGCTGGTAGCCCAGTACGAGCGGATCGCTCGCGAAGAGATGCAGGCGTTGCCCTTTTATCACGCCACCATGCCAATCGTTGCGGAGTGCGTGTTGTTTGAAGACCAGTGGCTTGGCTGCGTGCTCACCCCCTGGATGCTGAGCGTGGTGGTGCTGCCGGGGCCGGATCAGCTTTGGCCGGTGCGCAGCAGCAGCGATCGACTCGCCCTGCAGCTCCCCTGCGGCAACATGACCTTTATGGTGGGTGAATTGCCCGAAAGTGGTCAGCTGCTGTCCTGCTCCCTGATGTCGCCGCTCGATCCCCATCTCGGTGCCGTGCAGGGGCGCTCACTGGTGAGCAGCACCCTCAAGATGCTGCTCTCCTTGCCGGTGCAGCAAGGGGCTGGCGGCGTGGATCTGGGCCGCAGACGGCTATTCGGTGCCCGGCGCGGTCAACCGGCATAGTCGCTAGGTTTCACGCGAAATCAAGTTTAGAATAGGGGGCCATTTTGGCCCCTCACTCCCATGTTCAGACACGCATTCCGCCTCTTTTTTGAGTGATGATCCGTGAGTGGTACAAAACAAGAAGGATCCCCATGACTGTTTCTCGCAATTCCCTTCGCCATTACGCCAGATCCAGCGCTACCGCCCTGTTGACCCTGCTGCTGGGCACTGCCTCTCACGCGGCGCTGGCCGCAGCCCAACCTGTGCCCGCCGAGCTCAAGCTTGCCATCGGAGCCGAACCCACCGAAGGGTTTGACCCTCTGCTTGGCTGGAGCCACGGCAGCTACCTGCTGCTGCACAGTCCGCTGCTCAAACAAAACGCCGACCTCAGCTGGCAGAACGTGCTCACCCAAACGGTGACTCCGAGCCAGGATGGCAAGGGGTGGCTTATCCGCCTCAAGCCGGATTTGAAATTCTCCAACGGCGCGCCGCTCACCGCCGAGGATGTGGCCTTCACCTACAACAGCGCAGCCCAGGGCGGCGGCAAGATCGACATGGGCAACTTTGTCTCGGCCAAGGTGCTCTCACCCACCGAAGTTGCCATCACCCTGAGTGCCCCCCAGAGCACCTTCGTCAACGTGCTGGGATCCTTGGGGATAGTGTCGAAGCGGGATTACGATCCCAAGCGCTATGCTCGCGAGCCGGTCGGCGCCGGCCCCTACCGGCTGGTGAGCTTCCTGCCCGGCCAGCAACTGGTGGTGGAGGCGAACCCCTATTACGCCGGTGGCAACAATGACTTTAAACGGCTGGTCTTTGTCTTTATCGATGAGGAGAGCGCCTATGCCGCGGCCCAGAGCAGCCAGCTTGATGTGGTGCGCATCGCCCCGTCACTGGCGCCCACCGTGCCTGCTTCCCTCAAGCTCTGGGTGCGCCCGAGTGTGGAGAACCGCGGTATCGTCTTCCCCATTCCGCCTGCGGGCGGCAAGGATGCCAAGGGTTATCCCGTCGGCAACGACGTGACCTCGGACGTGGCGGTGCGCCGCGCCATCAACTACGCCATCGACCGCAAGCTACTGGCCGGTCAGCTACTGGAAGGGCACGCCATCCCCGCCTACAGCGCGGTGGAAGGCTTGCCCTGGCTGAACAAAGCCACCGCCTTCAAGGATGGGGATGTCGCCCACGCCAATGCCCTGCTCGACGAGGCGGGTTGGAAGATGGGCAGTGACGGCATTCGCCACAAGGGCAATCTGCGCGCCGCCTTTACCCTCTGGTACACCAGTGGCGACAGCACCCGCCGGGATTTGGCGGAAGCGGTGCGGGCCATGCTCAAACCCATCGGCCTTGAGGTGAGCCTCAAGTCCGGCAGCTGGGAGCAGGTGGAGCGGGAGATGCACGCCAACCCGGTGCTGATGGGGTGGGGGAGTCTGGATCCCATGGAGCTCTATCACCACTACCAGAGCGGCTCCGGTGGCGTGGAGTTCTACAATCCGGGCTACTACAGGAACCCTGTGGTGGATGGCCACCTCAAGCAGGCGCTGGATGCCCCGAACTGGCAGGCGGCCGTGCCGTTCTGGCAGCAGGTGGAGTGGGATGGCAAGACCGGTGCCGGAGTGCAGGGGGATGCCGCCTGGGCCTGGCTGCTCAACGTGCAGCATACCTATCTGGCCAACCACTGCATCGACCTTGGCAAGGGGGCGCCGGAAATCCACGGTAGCTGGTCCCTCCTCAACAACCTGCAGGATTGGCGGTGGACGTGCCGTTAAGTTCGCCTTTGAGTCATTCAGGTTATCTGTTGCTAAAAGCCCTGCTGCGTCTGGCAGGGCTGTTATGTCTGGTCTCGGTCGCCACCTTTGTGCTGCTGAGTTACTCCCCCATCGACCCCATCAAGGCCTATATCGGCAACGATCTGCTCCATGTGCCGCCGGAGCAATACGCCCGCATTGCCGCTCGCTGGGGGCTGGATCAACCGCTCTGGCTGCGCTACTGGCACTGGTTTACCCAGGTGCTGCAGGGGGATCTCGGTTACTCCATGCTCTACAACGCGCCTGTGGGTGGGGTAATCGGCCAGCGTTTTGCCGCCTCCTTCCTGTTGCTGGCGGGGGCCTGGCTGCTATCCGGTTTTTTCGGGATTTTGCTGGGCCTCTGCGCCGGTCGCTATCTCAACCGCTGGCCCGATCGCTTTATTTGCCGCTTTGCTTACTTGCTAGCCTCCCTGCCCACCTTCTGGGTCGGCCTGTTGCTGCTCGCCCTGTTTGCGGTGCACTGGCCGCTACTGCCGGTCTGCTGCGCCTGGACGCCGGGGCTCGCTGCCGATGAGGCGGATTGGCTGATGCGGTTGCGTCATCTGCTGCTGCCGGTCACCACGCTCGCCCTGCTCGGGCTGGGCAATATTGCCCTGCATACCCGGGCGCGGGTGGCCGAGGTGCTGGAGAGCGACTTTATCCGTTATGCCCGCGCTCAGGGGGATGGTGGCTGGCCCATGTTGCGCTTTCATGTGTTGCGCCACGCTCTGACCCCGGCGCTCTGCCTGCAGTTTGCCTCGCTCGGCGAGCTGATTGGCGGATCGCTGTTGGCGGAGAAGGTCTTCTCCTACCCGGGGCTCGGCCAGGCCACCGTAGATGCGGGACTGCGGGGCGATATCCCCTTGCTGATGGGAATCGTGCTCTTCTGCACCCTGCTGGTCTTTATTGGCAACACGGTGGCCAGTTTGCTGCTGGCCCGCATCAATCGGGGCTGGGAGGGCGAGCATGCTGTTTAACCCGTTTCCCTCCATACTGCGGCTGGGTTTTGCCCTGCTCGGATTGGCGCTGCTGGCCACTTACGGCTGGAGCCTCTCTCATCAGGATGTGCCGATGGATCTGCTGGCGCGCCAGCAGCCTCCCTCGCTGGCCCACTGGTTCGGCACCGATCAGATGGGGCGGGATCTCTGGTTGCGGGCTTTTCAGGGCACCCTCACCAGTCTGGAGCTGGGCATCAGCACGGCGCTCTGCAGTGGCCTGCTGGCCATGGCGGCGGCAAGCGTGTCGCTCATTCACCCCAGATGCGATGCGGCGGTACGAATGGTGATCGACGCCATGCTGGCACTGCCCCATATGCTGCTCTTGATCCTCATCTGCTTTACCGTGGGGGGCGGCATGCGCGGGGTGATCCTGGCGGTGGCGCTCACCCACTGGCCCAAGCTGGCGCTCATTCTCTGCGCCGAGGCGCGGCGGATCGCCTGCAGCGACTATGTGGTGCTGGCCCGCTGTCAGGGGATGGGGGCGCTGCGTCGCTGGCGCACCCACCTGCTGCCGGGGCTGTTGCCCCAGTGGTTTATCGGCACACTGCTGATGTTTCCCCATGCGGTGCTGCACAGCGCGGCCTTGAGCTTTCTCGGCTTTGGTCTGGCGGCCCACGAGGCCTCGCTGGGCCTGCTGCTGGCCGATGCCCTGCGTTATCTGGCCGGTGGCGGTTGGTGGCTGGCCCTCTTCCCGGGGCTGATGTTGCTGCTGCTGGTGTTGCTCTTTGATCAGGCTACCCGCGCCTTGCAACAGCTGCTGTGGCACAGGAGTGAACCATGCTGAGTTTTGACCATGTGACCATAGAGGCGGCCCACTACTCCTGGCTGGGGCGACGCAGCTGGCAGCCATTGCTGACCGATATCAGCCTGCAACTGGCACCGGGGGAGATAGTGGCGCTGGTGGGGGGGAGCGGCGAGGGCAAGAGCCTGCTGCTGCAAAGCGCTCTGACATTGCTGCCGGACAATCTGCGCATGCGCGGCAGCATCTCTCTTGATGGTACTCCTCTGTGCGATGCCAGCCGGGCCCGTTTGCGCGGCCACACCCTCTGCTATGTGCCGCAGGGGGTAAGCGCCCTCAATCCGCTGCTGACGGTGGAGCGTCAGCTGGGACGTGCGGCACGCCTCTGCGGCCAGAGCGGTTCTCGCGAGCGGCTCGGCGAGCAACTGCTGCGCTACCAGCTGCCCGCGACCACCCTGGACAGATTCCCGCGCCAGCTCTCTGGCGGCATGGCCAAGCGCATTCTGGCCTGCACCGCGGCGCTCGGCGGTGCCCGCTACATTCTGGCAGACGAGATCACCGCCTGGCTCGACGAGGAGCTGGCCTGTCTGCTCCTCGGCCAGTTGCGTGAATTGGCCAATCAGGGCAGCGGTATCCTCTGGGTGACCCACGATCTGGCGCTGGCGGCCCGCTTTGCCGATCGCATAGTCGCGCTCCATAAGGGCCAAGTGAGCGATACCTTGAGCAGCCACCATCTGCGGCAAGGGCAGGGGAGCGAGATGCTCCGTGCCCACTGGCAGGCACTGCCGGAGTTCAACGCGCTCTTCTCTGTGCCGGAGGTCTCCTGATGTTGGAAGTACGAAATCTTACTATCGCCCAGGGGGAACGTCCCCTCTGGCAGGGGTTGTCGCTGACGGTGAAAGCGGGCGAACGGCTCGGCATCTCCGCCCCGAGCGGCCATGGCAAGACCACGTTGGGGCGAGTGTTGGCCGGTTGGCAACCAGTTGGGGCCGGCGGGCTGCTCCTGCTGGATGGGCTGCCGGTGCCTGAACAGGTAAAAGGTTATAACCCCATCCAGCTGGTGCCCCAGCATCCGGAGCTCACCTTCAATCCCTATCGCACCACCGGGCAGGCGCTGTGGGATGTGTGGCGCCCCGATGACGCCATGCTGGCTCGCTTTATGGTCAAGCCTGAATGGCTTGGTCGTAAACCCGGTCAACTCTCCGGTGGCGAGCTGGCCCGCATCGCGCTGCTGCGCGCCCTCGATCCCCGCACCCGGTTGCTTGTCGCCGATGAGGTGACCGCCCAGCTGGATCCGCAGATTCAGCGCCAGCTCTGGCAGGAGTTGATGGTTGAATGCGAGCAGCGCGGGCTTGGCATGGTGATCTTCAGTCACCAGCAGGCGCTGCTGCGCCAGATCTGCCATCGGGTGCTGCGCTTTGGGGAGATGCAGCCCGTGACTGGTGTATTGGCTGAAAATGCGGCCTGAGGATTGGCTTCCCCCTCACCCTGGCCTTCTCCCGCAAGGGGAGAAGGCCAGGGTGAGGGGATGCGAGTATGAAACGCTGGCAATGCTGTACAGAGAGAACCGTTGGCAAAGTGCGCAGGTAAAAGAGAGGGAGGCATCAGCCTCCCTCTCTTGTTTTCTACCCTTATCAGCGGCGTTTAACCGGTTCAGGCACTGGCCAGCCAGTTAAGCCAGGCATCCATCCCTTCGCCTGTGGTGGCGCTGACCTGGATCACCTGAATATAGGGGTTGACCCGTTTGGCGTTCTCGATGCAGCGGGCCATGTCAAAGCTGACGTAGGGCAGCAGATCGATCTTGTTGATTACCATCAGCTGGGCGGCGGCAAACATGTCCGGGTATTTCAGCGGCTTCTCTTCCCCCTCGGTGACCGAGAGGATCGCCACCTTGTACTTCTCGCCGAGATCGAAGCTGGCGGGGCAAACCAGATTGCCGACGTTCTCGATAAAGAGGATGCCCCCTTCATTGGCAGGCAGCTGGTGGCAGGCGTCGTGGACCATTTTGGCGTCCAGATGGCAGCCCTTGCCGGTGTTGATCTGCACGGCAGGGACGCCGGTGGCACGGATGCGATCCGCATCGGCACTGGTCTGCTGATCCCCCTCGATCACCGCGCAAGGCCGCTTGTCGGCCAGCTGGCGCAGGGTTTCGCATAGCAAGGTGGTCTTGCCTGAACCCGGGCTCGACACCAGGTTAAGCACCAACTGGGCCGCCTCGTCGAAGTGTTCGCGGTTGTGGGCCGCCAGCGCGTTATTCTTGGCCAGCACATCCATCTCGATGGCGATCAGCTGACGCTGCCCCATGCCGGGCACCGACAGTCCCGCTTCCCCTTTGCCATAGTGCAGATCACCCTGCTGATGGTCATGGTCATGGTCATGGTCATGGTCGTGGTTGTGATCATGGGGATGCGCGTGGGAATGGTCGTGGTCATGAGAGTGGGCATGATCATGGTGGTGCTCATGGGGGTGATCATGACCCTCATGGCTCACGGGAGCCCGCACCCCGTGGTAGTGGTGATGGACATCTCCCTGATGGTGGTAGTGGTGGTGAATGATCAGGGTGCGCGGCGCACTCTGCTCGTGGTCATGATGGTGATGGGCGTCATGAGCATGATGATGGTCGTGCTCATGATGATGCTCATGATCGTGCTCATGGCCGGCGATCCGCGCCTGGCCGCATCCGCATACGCTACACATATCAACTTACCTCGATGTCGGTGATGCGCAGGCTATCACCCTGCGCGACTCGTAATTTGTATCCGCCACACTCGGGACAGGCCTGCCCGCGTTCGGTGAGGGTGACCGTCTGGTTGCAGTCATAACACCAGGCCTCTGCCGCCTGGTGCTGAAAGTGCAGTTGGGCCCCCTCGACGGCGGTGCCCTTGGCGGCCGCCTCGAAACAGAAGGCAATGGTGTCCGGGTCGACGCAGGAGAAGCTGCCGACCTCGAGCCAGAGGGCGGTCACCTTGTTAAAGCCCCGCTGGGTGGCCTGCTCGGCCGCCAGATCGATGGCGGCCATGGCCAGAGACATTTCGTGCATGGTAGCTCCTTAACCGATATGGGGAGGAGCCGTGACTCCCCCCTGTAATTGACGGAACGGCATGGTTGCTCAACAGATCCGCGGCAGCAGCTCCCCTTGCGGCAGCTCCAGATAACGGCGGCTGCCCCAGGGGTTGTTGAGGATCACCTTGTGGCGATCGTTCGCCTGCACCACGCCGATCTGGCTGGCGGTGGGGTTGAATTGCCGCAAGATGCCCAGCGCGTCCTGTGCCTGTTCGGCAGGCAGGGCCAGCACCATGGTTCCCTCGTTGGCGAGATCATGGGGCTCGAAACCGTAGAGCTCACACAGGCCGCGCACCGGATCACACACCGGAATGGCGGACTCCTCCAGCTCGATGGCAACGCCGGAGGCGCTGCTCCACTCGTTGAGCACGGCGGCGAGGCCACCGCGGGTGGCGTCGCGCAGGGCGTGAGGGGTAATGCCCGCTTTTAGCAGCGCTTCGACCTGTGGCCAGAGGGTGGTGCAGTCGCTCTTGAGATCAGATCCGAGTTGCAGGGCGTCACGGGCCATCAGGATGCAGGCGCCGTGGCTGCCGATATCCCGCGACACCAGAATGGCGTCACCGGCCTTGAGATTGCGAACCGAGATGCCCCGGCTCTGCTCAGGCTGCGGGAAAGTGCCGACCCCGCTGGTGTTGATAAAGATCTTGTCGGCCGCCCCCTTGGGCACCACCTTGGTGTCGCCGCAGACGATGCGGGCGCCGCTTTTGGCAAGCTCTGCCGCCATCGACTCGACGATGCGGGCGAGATCGGCGTAGGGGAAGCCCTCCTCGATAATAAAGCTGCAGCTCAGATACTCGGGTTTGGCCCCCATCATGGCGAGATCGTTGACCGTGCCGGCGATAGCCAGCTTGCCGATATCACCCCCCTCGAAGAAGAGCGGCGAGACGGTAAAGCTGTCGGTGGTAAAGGCTACGGGGCCCTCTACCGGCAGCAGGGCGGCATCTTCACCGCGCAGCAGGATCTCGTTGCCAAAGTGGCGAAAGAAGAGCTGGTTGATCAGCTGATTCATCTCGACGCCGCCGCCGCCGTGGCTAAGTTGGATTTCTCTCATCGTGATTGGATCTCCACAAGGTTGCCGAAGCAGACAGATTCATCTCCACTCATCACCCGACCGCCGTGGCTTAACTGAATTTCTCTCATTGGATCCCCATATATCGGTAGTAGGCATTGCAGGCCCCTTCGGAGCTGACCATGCAGCTGCCCATGGGCTGGGTCGGGGTGCAGCCCCGGCCAAAGACTTTGCACTGGTTCGGTTTGGCAAGGCCGCGCAGGATATCGGCGCACTGGCACGCCTTGTGGTCATCGATGGGAGTCTGATTGAGCGCAAAGTGACGCTCCGCATCGCGCTTGGCAAACGCATCGCGCAGGCGCAGGGCGGAAGCCTTGATATCGCCAAGACCCCGCCAGCGAAAGTGCTCGCGGGTCTCGAAAAAGCGCTCGACCAGCCGCTGGGCGGCTTTATTGCCGCTGGCGGTGACGGCGCGGCTGTATTGCACCTCCAGCGCGTAGCGACCCTCCACCTTCTGGCGCACCATCATCAAGAGCGCCTCCATCACATCCACCGGTTCGAAGCCACTCACCACCACCGGTACCTGATAACGATCGACGATGGGCAGGTAGATATCGGCGCCGGTGATGACGCTGACGTGGGAGGGGCCGATAAAGGCGTTCACCTTGGCCACCCCGTCGGCCATCACCGCATGAATGGCAGGGGGCACCAGCACATGGTTGATATGAAACAAGAGGTTCTCGATCCCTTGATCTTCCGCGGCAGCCAAGAGCGCCGCAGTCATCGGGGTGGATGTCTCGAAACCGATGGCGAAGAAGACCACGGTTTTCTCCGGATTCTCTTTGGCGATACGCAGGGCATCGAGGGGGTCATAGACCGGGCGGATATCGCTCCCCTTGGCGCGCTGCTGGGCCAGCGTGCCCTTGGAGCCCGGTACCCGGATCATGTCCCCCAGGGTGACCAGAATGACGTTGGGCTGGCGGGCCAGCTCGATGGCCTGATCGATGCGCTCTTTGGGCATGATGCAGACCGGGCAGCCGGGGCCGTGGACAAACTCGATGCTGGCGGGCAGCAGCTGGTGCAGGCCGTATTTCATGATGGTGTGGGTATGGCCGCCACACACCTCCATCACCCGCAGCGGTTCGGGGAGTAATTTGGCCAGTTCGGTGATTTGGGCGGAGAGGGCGCGGATCACCTCGGGCTGGCGAAAGCCCTGAAACAGATCATTCAAGGTCAGCATGGCAAGATATCCTGTTTGGGCATCAGGGCCACCATCTGGCGGAAGCTCTCGAGGCTGGCCTGCGCCTCCTCCTGGTCAATCTTGCTCATCACAAAGCCGATATGGAGCAGCACATAGTCGCCAATGTTGAGAGGCTCTTCGAGCAGCATGCAGCTGACGCGCCGCTGCACCCCCAGGGTGTCGACGGTAACGCAGTTATCTTCGGGGTGCAGTTGCACCACCTGAGAGGGGATGGATAGACACATGAATTTCAGGACTCCGACAAGGTGGCACAACCGGTGGTGACAGGCTGATGCGTGGCAAGATGGTGGATGGCAAACCAGAGCTGACCGGCGGCGATGCCACCGTCATTGAGCGGCAGGGTTTCGCTGGTCAATACCTGCTGGCCAGCGGCTTCGAGTGCGGGCACCAGCTGGTCCATCAGCACCCGGTTTTGAAAGACGCCGCCCCCGAGTACCACCGGATAGCCGGGGAAGCGCTCGGCAAGGGCGATGACCAGATTGCTGATGGCACGGATAAAACCGGCGGCCAGGCTGGCGGTGGAGGCGCCTTTGCGCCGCTCGCTGACAAGGGTATTGATGAGCTCGGCCCACTCGATCAGCAGCGGCCCTTCCGCTGATTGGCTGAGATCAAAGGCAAGGGGTAAGGGCTGTTCATCGGGGGCAAGCTGCAAGGCGGCTGCCTCCAGCAGGAGCCCGGCTTCGCCCTCGTAATCGGGGGTGTCGATGACTCCCAAGAGCGCCGCCACCACATCGAACAGCCGACCGATGGAGCTGGTGTAAGGGGCGTTGCGACCCAGCTGCCAGAGCTGGTGCAGGTTGCTGATCCGCTTAAGGGGCAGTTGCTTGATCAACGGAATATCGAGGGCGCTGATCTGCTCCACGCTATAGGATTCGAACAGCAGCCCCAGCAGCTGGCGCACCGGCTCGCGGATGGCCGCTTCGCCGCCGATCAGCTTGAAGGGAGCAAGGTGGGCAACCCGATCGAAGCCCTGAACGTCTGCGATCAGCAGCTCGCCGCCCCAGAGGGTGCCGTCATCGCCAAGGCCGGTGCCATCGAAGGCAACACCCAGCACCGGGCCTGTGATGTTGTGCTCGGCCATCGCCCCCAGCAGGTGGGCGTGATGGTGCTGCACCTCGAGATGGGTCGCATTGTGATCGCGGCAATAGCCCTTGGCCCACTGGTGGCTGAGGTAGCCGGGGTGGCGATCCGACACCAGCAGTTCGGGTGTGAGATCGTAGAGATCGCGAAAGGTCGCCAGGGTCTGCTCGAAGTGCTCCTGCATCGGCAGGCTGTGCAGATCGCCGATATAGGGGCTGTAGATGCGCTGGCGGCCGAAGGCGAGCGCCAGCTGGTTCTTCTGCTGTGCCCCGACTGCCAAGAGCGGCACCTTGACCGCCTGTTTCAGGCTGGGGGTGCAGGGGGCATAGCCCCGGGCCAGCCGCAACGTTTGGCGCCGCCCGCCCGCCCACTGCACCAGACTGTCGTCGCAAGGGTGCAGGATGGGACGGTTGTGATCCAGGATGCCGTCAATCTTGCTGCCGAGTTCCCTGACTACTGCCTCACAGTCGATCAGGATTGGGCTGCCGCGACCATTGGCGCTGGTGGCCACCAGCGGCATGGCACAGGCGTCCAGCAGCAGCTGATGGAGCGGGGTATAGGGGAGCATGATGCCAAGGTAGGGGATGCCGGGGGCGATCCCCTCGGCCAGCGGCGCGGCTGACGGTCCAGATTCTGAGAGCCGATCATCGTTAATGCGCTTGCGCAGCAAGGTGATGGGTCTGGCCTGAGAGGCGAGCAGCTTCCACTCTGCTTCGCAGCCGGTGACATGCAATTTGGCCTCGGCAAGGGAGCCCATCATCACCGCCAGCGGCTTGCGTGCGCGCCGCTTGAGCGTTCGCAATCTGGCAACACTCTGTTCATTGCGAGCATCACACATCAGGTGATACCCACCCATTCCCTTGACCGCAATCAGCGCCCCCGCTTGCAGGGCGCAGGCGGCGGCCTGCAGGGCATCCTCGCGTTCGGCCAAGGCATCGCCCTTGTCGCTGCGCCAGCTGAGGTGGGGCCCGCACTCGGGACAGCTCACCGGCTGGGCGTGGTAGCGTCTGTCCAGCGGGTTTTCATAGGCCGCCGCGCAGCGCGGGCACATGGCAAAGCCCGCCATGGCGGTGTGGGGGCGGTCGTAGGGGAGGCGGCGGATGATGGTGTAGCGCGGGCCGCAGTGGGTGCAGTTGGTAAAGGGGTAGTGGTGGTGGCGATCGTTGGGATTGGCCACGTCCCGGGCGCACGCCTCGCACATTCCCTGGTCCGGCGAGATGGCGACCGTGGCGGCGCTCTGCTGCTGGCTCGCTTTAATTCGAAACTGGCCATGAAATTGGCCATCGAAGTCGGGATCATGAGCAAGAGGCAGTTCCCGCTCGCTGAAATGATCGATGCGGCTAAGCGGCGGCGCCAGTTCCCGCAGTTCACGGGCAAAGGCGGCCAGCTGCTCGGGGGAGCCTTCAGCGCCTATGGTGACGCCATTGGCATCGTTCAAGACATAGCCAGCAAGGCCGTGACGCAGTGCCAGCCCGTAGACGAAGGGGCGAAAGCCGACCCCCTGTACTATGCCGTCGATATGAAATTCGCGGCGCAGCCGGTTGGCAGCAGGATTGGAAGCGATAGAGAGGGCGATGGTGGCGCTCATGCCGGCTCCATCTCATCTTGAGTCGCTGGCAAGCGCAGCACCCGGCGCTCGTTCTCCTCGCGCCGCACCCAGCCATCCATCTCCATGCGCAGGCAGAACGGAATGGCGTATTTGCGCGACAAGCCGGTGATCTCCTTGAGGGATGCCATGTCGATCAGATCTCCCACCTGCTGGCCCGCCAGCACTTCGGCGACCATCAGGTTGTAAAGCTCGGCGTCGTAGTAGATGGGGCCATCGAGCTGCACCAGATACTTGAGTCGCGCCAGATTGCGCAGCTGCTTTTGCAACGCGCCTTTTTGCTGTAAGCCCTGCTGCAGGGCCGCGGGCAGTTTGCGGGTGATAAAGGGATCCAGCTCCACGCCGCCGGGGCCCAGTTTACCGGGCTCGTAACCCTCCTTGCCTTGATCTCGCACCACCTTGAGCACCAGCTGCGCCTCTTCCCCCAAATCATCTTCCGACTCGCCGCTGCCCGGTTGCCACTTGTCATGGTGCAGGCGAATGAGCTGCTCGCTCTTGAGCTGCTGGAGCAGGGCCTGAGTGACCGGCAGGGCGATGCCAAAGCGGGTCGCCAGCTCCGCAGCGCTCAGCGGTTCGTTTGCCAAGGTAGCGAGCAGCTGATCGCGGCTCTGGGCCAGCCAGTGGTTGTCCAGCAGCCAGTCACCGAGGGGGGTAACCTGTTCGGGCCGCCGGTCAAAGCGGCTGGTCAGCACATAGCCGTTGAGCCCCAGTTGCAGGGTGGCGGGGTTGTAGCGCTCCAAGTCATCCGGCAGCTCGCCCAGCAGGGCATGCAGCGCCTTGCGTCTGGCGGGATGGATATCGCCGCACCAGACGATGCGGGCGCCGTGCAGTAGTTCGCTGCTGCCGTGACGAATGATGGCAAGCGGTTGGCCAAAGAAACAGGGGATGGGACTGGTAAAGATCAGCCGCGCCAGCCGGGTATCCTTGATGGGAACAAAACGGGCTCGGCCATGCCAGCTGCCAAGGGCTACTTCGACCTCCTTGTTGTGCAGAGAGGGGCGTAGTGCCTTGCCGCTCAGGCTCTCGGTGTTGAGCCGCACGATCAGGTGAGTCGCCGCCTCGCACTGGCCCGCTGCGCTGGTCAGGCAGTGGCCGCGAGCCACCTCCTTGTGAGGCACTTTTTTCAGGCCCACCGCCACCCGGCAGACGGCGCCAATCTCGTCGACGCTCTGGTGATATGCCTGCAGGGAGCGCACCTGCACCTCCCGATCGGCGGGGTAGAGGCGCAGCTTGTCCCCCACCTTGAGGCGGCCCTGCTGCAAGGTGCCGGTTAGCACTGTGCCGGTGCCATTGGCAGTAAAGACCCGGTCTACATAGAGGCGCGGTGCGCCCTGCTCGCGGGCAGCTTGTGAGGCTGGCAGATCGGCCAGCTGACGCACGATATCGGTGTGCAGGGCAGCCATATTGGCGCCGGTTTTGGCGCTGACGCTGACGATATCAGGCACCATACCGCTCTCGTCCATCACCCGCTCCAGCAGGTTCTCTTCCAACAGCAAAAGCTCGTCAGGGGAGACCAGATCGCACTTGTTGATGCAGACCAGCAGGCGCGGCACCCCCATCGCCTTGAGCAGGCGCAGGTGATCGCCGGTCATCGGCATCCACCCCTCGTCGGCGGCAATCACCAGCAGCACCAGATCCAGACTCCAGAGCCCCGCCACCATGTTGCGGATATAGCGCTCGTGGCCGGGCACGTCGATGACACCTATGGTGTTGCCCTGACCGTCGTCAAAGTGGGCAAAGCCGAGATCCTGGGTCATGCCGATGGCCTGCTCGTGGGCGCGGGCTGTGGTGATGCCGGTGAGGGCCTTGATCAGCAGGGTCTTGCCGTGATCCACGTGGCCAGCAAGGCCGATAACGGCGCGATAGGGGGTCATGGGATCAGGGCTCCTCGCTCGCATTTGTTGCATTGAACGGGGCGGGCAGCAGCAACTCCCTGAGTTGGGCGATCAGCAGTTCCATCTCGGTCGGCAGCAGGGTGGCCATATTGAGCAGCACCTTCTGCTGGCGCACGGTGGCGATGACCGGCACTGGCAGTTCGCGCAGAGCATCAAGCAGCTGCTGGGCCGGACGCGGGTCGGTGCACTCCAGCGCAGGGGCCGGATAGAACTCGTCCGGCAAGGTGCCACCGCCCACCACCAGCTGGGCTGGGACCGGCACAAAGCAGCCGGGCAGGGCGGCCATCAGCTGGTCGGCTCTCTTCTGCATGGCGGCCGGATTGCTCAGGGTGCGATGGGCGATACCCTCGCCGATGGGAGATTTGTTGAGTTTGTGGATGAGCAGGCGTTCGAGCAGGGAGTAGACGATACGGCTCGGGCGGAAGGTGCGCATCATGGGGTGTTTTTCCAGCCGCTTGATAAGGTCGCTGCGGCCGCTGATGATGCCCGATTGCGGGCCGCCCAAGAGTTTGTCGCCTGAGTAGCAGACCAGATCCGCCCCCGCCTTGATGTACTGGCGCACCGAGGTTTCATCCGGCGCAAACTCTTCTGTGGTCAAGCCCGACCCCTGATCCACCGCCAGCACCACCTGCTCGGGCAGGGCGCGGGCCACCTCGCCGATATCGGGGGATTCGGTAAAGCCGCGAATGGCGAAATTGGATCTGTGCACCATCAGTACCAGCGCGGTCTGATCGGTGATGGCATCGAGGTAATCCCGGGCTGTGGTGATATTGGTGGTGCCCACCTCCACCAGTTTGGCGCCGGAGAGGGCCAGAATATCGGGAATGCGAAAGCCGCCGCCAATCTGGATCTGCTCGCCGCGCGATACGATCACCTCGCGCCCCTTGGCTACCTCCTGCAGCAGCAAAAAGAGCGAGGCGGCGTTGTTGTTGACCACCAGCGAATCCTCGGCCTGGGTGAGGCAACGTAGCAGGGGGGCGATCAGCCCCTTGCGCCCGCCGCGTTTGCCGGTAGCGAGATCCAGCTCCAGATTGTTGTAGCCGGTGTTGAGGTCACGCACCTCGTCCCACAGATCGGCACTTAACGGCGAACGCCCCAAATTGGTATGCACCAGGGTGCCGGTGGCGTTGATCACCCGGGTTTGACGCTGGCGCAACTGCTGTTGGCAGCGTTTGGCAATCAGCGCCTCGATCTGCTCGGGGGCAACGCCATGCTGGCGAAAATCTTCGCTCTGGCGCAGCTCGCTCAGGGTGTCGCGCACCGCCTGAGTCACCAGCGGGCGGCTCAGCGCGTCGATAAAACCGGCGAGAAAGGGTTGCTGCAGCAGCTGTTCCACTTGTGGCAGACGGCGCGTTTGTTGCTGGCTGGGCTGTTGCGGTGAATCTGGCAGTGAATCGTCGGCAGCCGTACCTGATGCGGGCTGGCGATGGGGGATGGCTGGCGCGTGAGACGAGTTCGGCATGGGATTACCAGTGCTGTGCGTGGGTTCGGGATGCGCACCGGTTTGCCGATAGAGAGGCCGAGCTGACGGGTTATGGCAGTGCTGGCGATTTGCGGATGAGTGCAAACTGGATGCATAAATGAGCGGGTATAAATTAATGCTGCATCGATGCTGATAAATTAATTGTTGGCCAGCGAGATAACCTGAGTTCGGATTATATTGGCAAGCGGCAAGCACCTTTTTTAAGGTATTACTTCAAACATATTGAACAAACAATGGAAATAACATCCAGGCCGAATAATTCAGCGAGAGAGTATTTGTTCAATAGATGAATTTGGCGGAAGAGGCAGGAATCGAACCTGCCAAAGCCTTCTCGGCTCACATCGGTTTTGAAGACCGAGGAGGCCACCAGACCCCATCAACTTCCGTAACGGTCGCCATTTTGTGGCAAATTTCTGTGACTGGCAACGCTTTTTTTGTCATAAAAAAGCGAGGGTTAGCGATTTTTTGAAAAAATCAAAGAACCTTGTTTTATATCAAGTTCAGCACAATTAGCCCGATGTTTTTAATTTAACATCAGGCCTCGATCACATTGCCATAACCGTCGGTCAATATCGGTCGTTAACAACTCGACAAATAATCACCGGTTGGCGTTGGCAATATTCCACTGCTCCAGTTTATCTATTAACAGACCGGTATCCCTGGCGGTATCAAGATGCTGATAAAGATAATCCATCGCCTCGCTCACCATCTCGGTCATCGGGAAGGAGAACGCCACGATGGCCGGTTGTACCCCGACAAAGATCACCTCGGGGACAAAGGTCTTGAGCTCGTCGATCAGGAAATTGAGCGGCATATTGTGGGTCGAGAAGATAAACATCTCGGCGATGGTCTCGGGGGGGATCACCTGCAGGGTTCCCGCCTTCTCGCCGATCTCGGCGGCATCCACCAGCACCACCCGCTCCGGTTGCAGCTCCCGCACCTTGTAGACCACATTTTCCGGCGCGATGCCGCCGTCGATATGGATCCAGCCGGGCTGGGGGGCGGCTTGCAGTTTGTCGGCAAGATAGGGGCCGGCACCGTCGTCCCCCATCATGGCATTGCCCACGGTCAACACGAGATTGCAGCCCATCAGCGGCTCCTTACCATCAGGTACATATGGGGGTCGTTAAAGAGGGCGGTCAGCTGATCCATAAAGGTATTGGTCCAGCCCAGCTCCTGCTCATCGAGTAGATTGTCGGCTTTGCGCAGTCGGTCGAAGGCGCAGGCCAGCATATGGCAGTGCTCGCGATAGATGGTGATCTCGCCAAAGGTGAGAAACCCCTCCATCTTGCGGCGCGCTTCGCTCCCCTGTGGCAGCTTGGCTACCCAATCGCGATAGCCCGTCAGCGAGCAGACCAGGTCTGCTCGCAGGCAATCGACGATGCCGAGGTGGTGGCCGATGGCGAGGCTGTAGTACATCACCTCCTTTGCCTCTTCCGGCACGTCGAACTGCTCGTCGACTAACTTGCGCGAGAGGCGGTAGAAGAAAACCTCGTCAGCCATGTACCGCCTCTCCCTTGCTGGCCGCCCGGTTGAGGCAGGCGTTTGCGAGGTTGTTGACGATCTCCGAGAGGCGCGGATCGTCGTGCTGATCGAGGTAGCTCTGGATACGCAGATCCACATCCTGCTGGGTCGCCCCTTCGAGCAGGGCCATAAACTCGTCGGCGATGATCCGCCCCTGCCGATAACCGGCCATGCGGCGGGCTTCGCGCTCGATCATCACCCGAATTTCGTTGGGGATGCCGGTGTGGCGCAGCTCGACCCGTTCACCTGGTTGCACCTCGTGGCTGGTGGCTTTGAGTTTCTGCTCAAGCAGACCGAGCGCCACCGCAAAGCCGTAGATGGTGGCTGCCGGTGTGGGGGGGCAGCCGGGGATATAGACATCTACCGGCACGATCTTGTCGGTGCCGCCCCAGACGCAGTAGAGGTCGTGGAAGATGCCGCCGTCACAGCCGCAGGCGCCGTAGGCGATGCAGATCTTGGGATCGGGCGCCGCCTCGTAGGCGCGCAGGGCCGGTACCCGCATCGCCCGGGTCACAGCGCCGGTAAAGAGCAAGATGTCGGCGTGACGGGGAGAGGCGACCACCTTGATGCCGAAACGCTCGGCATCAAACAGCGGGGTGATGGTGGCGAAGATCTCGATCTCGCAGGCGTTGCAGCCGCCGCAATCGACCCGGTAGACATAGGCCGAGCGGCGAATGTCCTTGAGCAGGGTCTTCTTGAGTTTGGTGATCTCGGGATCCTGTGCCAGCGGCACGGCGCGGGTATGGGCATGGCCGACAACCGGTTCTATGCCTTTGATCTTGCTCATCACATCCACTCCTTTTGTGCGGCCATCGGTGTGGCTATCGGTGTGATCAGGGCCGAGTCAGGCTGGCTCAGCATGCTCTGTTTTCGTTTGCAGTCGGGGCAGTGGTGCAGCCGCTCCGGGGTCGCGAGCGGTGTGCCCGCCTGCTTGAGGGTGTCCTCCACCAGTGCCACCAGCTTGCTCGGGGCAAAGTAGGTGCCGCACAGGGTGCAGGGGGCCAGCGCGAAGCGGGCCTCTTCATAGAGATCCGCCTTGTTGGTTACCGCCAGTTCGAACTCGGGGGAGAGGGCGATGGCGCGGGTCGGGCAGACCTCCTCGCAGCGGCCGCAGAAGATGCAGCGAGCCATGGAGATCTCCCAGCGCCGTTCGCCGGTCTCCATGTCCACTTCCATCACCAGCGCATTGGCCGGGCAGGCCTTGGTGCAGGCGGCGCAGGCGATGCACTGATCCGCCTGATATTTGGGTTTGCCGCGAAAATCCCGGTTCACCTCGTAAGGGGCGAAGGGGTACTTGGCGGTCGGGGTGCCAGCCTTGAGGATGGTCTTGAACAGCTTGATCATGATGACCCCTTATTTCAGCGGAGAGTTTTTGCGATCGATGCCGTAGCGCTCGATCTCCTTGTAGGAGACCACGGTGGATTTGCCCTTCTTGGGGTCGACCAGAGTGACCCGGTCGGTACAGGAGTAGCAGGGATCCAGACTGCCGATGATGAGCGGTGCATCCGCCACGGTATTGCCGCGCAGCATGTAACGCAGAGCAGGCCAGTTGGCGTAGGTGGCGGCGCGGCAGCGCCAGCGGAACAGCTTCTGGTTATCTCCCGTCATGCTCCAGTGGACGTTTTCGCCGCGGGGCGCTTCGGTAAAGCCCAGCGCAAACTTGCCCGGCTGGTAGGTGAACCCTTCGGTGAGCAGTGGCCCTTCCGGCAGGTGCTCCAGGCCGAACTCAATCATGTCGAGGGAGTCGTAGAGCTCGTGGATCCGCACCAGCACCCGGGATTGCACATCGCAACCCGCCTTGGTCTGGATCTCCATCGGCAGCTCGCGATAGCCGGCAAAGTCGTGGACCCGGCGCACGTCGCGCTTGAAGCCGCTCGCCCGCACCATGGGGCCGACGCAGCTGAAATCGCGGGCAATCTGCGGCTCGAGCTTGCCGATACCGATAAGGCGGGAGGAGATGTTGGCGGTATCAAGCAGCATGGCCACCAGGGGTTTGAGCTCATCACGGAGTTCGCGCACCAGCTGGGCACCCTTGATGCGATCTTCCTTGAAGATGTCGCGGCGTACCCCGCCAATCAGGTTGAGGCCGTAGGTCTTGCGTGCGCCGGTCAGCAGCTCGGCCAGGGTCATGGATTTCTCCCGCACCCGGAAGAACTGCATGAAGCCGGTGTCAAAACCGGTGAAGTGGCTCGACAGGCCGATGTTGAGGATATGGCTGTGCAGGCGCTCCACCTCCAGCAGCACGGCGCGGATCATCTTGGCCCGCTCCGGCACCGGAATACCCATGGCGTTCTCCACCGAGGTGGTGTAGGCGACGCTGTGGGTAAAGCCGCAGATGCCGCAGACCCGGTCGGTCAGAAACGCCACTTCGTTGTAGCCCATCCGGGTTTCCGCCAGCTTCTCCATGCCGCGATGGACATAGAAGAGGCGGTAGTCGGCATCGATGATGTCTTCGCCATCGACGAACAGACGAAAGTGGCCCGGTTCATCGGAGGTGATGTGCAGCGGGCCGACCGGCACGATGCGGTTGGCATCACTGCCCAGCTCGTTGACGAAGGGGTAGGTCTCGGTGTCGGTGGTGGGCATCGGGCGCTGGCGATAATCCATGGCGTCCTTGCGCAGGGGGTGGATATCCTCGGGCCAGTCGTCCGGCAGTACCAGACGGCGTTCGTCTGGCAGACCGATGGCGCGCAGGCCGTACATGTCGCGGATCTCCCGCTCGCCCCACACCGCCGCCGGAATGGTCGGGGTGATGGAGGGGTACTCCTGGGTATCGGCATCTACCAGCACCTTGACGGTGATCCAGCACTTGGTGTCGCCCTCCATGGAGAAGACGTGGTAGACGGCGAAGTGGCCGTTGAGGCTGCGCTCGTCATTGGCAAAGGAGAGTGGAAGCCAGCCCCCCAGCTGATGGAAGATCAGGCTGGCGGTCTCGACCAGACTGGTGGGCTTGACGGTAATGGTGGCTTGATCGGCGGTTTGCCACTCCTCGTCGACGATGGCGTGGGGCAGTTGTGCTCGCACCTGCTGGATGTAATCGCAGCCGATGCGATCCGAAATGGCGATGGTCATGCAGTTCTCACTTTAATGTTCGGGAATGAGCATTCACAAATGATGAAATCGGAAAAAGTCGCTGTGCTGGCGGGCATGATTCAGATCCCGACCAGATAGGCGAGCAGCGCCAGCAGGGCCAGCCCCAACCCGTAGCGGGTGAGCTTGTGGGTGCGCACGAACTGGGTGCGGGCCATGGCGTTTTCGATGATGCCAGCCAATAAAAAGGCCACCAGCAGCTTGCAGGCGAGGATCAGCGCTGCGCCGATGAGCGCAGGCAGACTCCAGTTGGCCGCCTTGCCGAAGGGGAGGAAAATCACCAGAAAGAGCTGCACCACCACCAGTTGCTTAAGGCCGATGGAGAGCTTGAGCAGGGCCAGCCCCGCACCGGAATACTCGGTGAGCGGTCCTTCTTGCAGCTCCTGCTCGGCTTCGGCGCAGTCAAAGGGCAGCTTGCCCATCTCGACAAACACCGCGAAGGCGCAGGCGGCACCCGCCAAGAGGGTAGCGATGGGGGCGGCCAGTGGCTGGGTCGCCACATAGCTGCTGATATTGCCCAGATCCGAGCTGCCCACCATCATCGCCATGATGAAGCAGGCGAGCACCAGAATGGGCTCCACCAGAATGCCGAGGGTCAGTTCGCGGCGGGCACCAATACCTGGAAACATGCTGCCGCTGTCGAGCCCCGAGAGGGAGAAGAAGAAGCGGAAGATGGCGAACAGATAGATATCGGTGATGAGATCCCCGGCGATGGGGAAGGGGGACTCGTGAGTCAGGGTCGGCAGCGCCATCCCTACCAGCAAGAGGGCGGCGATGAGCAGCGCAGGCATCAGGTTGAAGATGATGCCGGCAGGCTCGGGGGTCACCTCCTGACGGCGCAGGAGCTTGGCGATATCCCGGTAATCCTGCAGCAGGCCCGGCCCCTGACGGGAGTGCATCTTGGCCCGCAGCACCCGGTTGAAACCGGTGGCGAGCGGCGCCAGCGCCAGCATGGCGATGGCCTGGGTCAGGGCGAGGGCAACCATGCCCCAGCTCGGCATTTCAAGAACAGGCATATCAGACTCCTACAGCCATCAGGATAAAGAGCGCCAGCACAACACCGTGCAGCAACCAGCCGGTCATTCCGCTGGTATCGCTCACCCCGTGCAGGGCGGTGGCCAGATCGAGCTGCGGCTGCTTGCGATAGAGCGGCGCGCAGAGTTGGCGCAAGGTGTGGGTGACACCGCCGGAGGTGAGGCTCATGCGCTCCTCGTAGGCGTAACCACAGGCCCACGGGGTGCCAGCGTGACGACGACCCAGCTTGGGTCCCTTGAAGATGGCCAGTACCAGCAACGGGATGAGGAACAGCCCCAGCAGGGTGATGGCGATAACGGGCGGGGAGAGGATCGCCTGGCTGCTATCGAGTGGCAGCAGGGTGGCGCCGGTGGCGACACTCATCTGGCTGGCAACGAGTGCCTGACCATAGCTGGCGATATGGGGGGCAATCCAGGGGGCGCCCAGACCCAGCACCAGACAGACCGCGGCCAGCAGCAGGGTGCCTGCCACCATGGCGCCCGGCACTTCGCGGGCGTGACTCGCGTGTTCGCTGCGCGGTGCGCCGCAGAAGCAGATGCCGTACACCTTGACGAAACACATCACCGCCATGGCGCCGGTCACCGCCAGCATCACTACCGCGAGCGGCGCGACAACGGAGGTGCCGAGCTTGGTCATGGAGAGCAGGGATTGGTAGATAAACCACTCGCTGACAAAGCCGTTGAGCGGCGGCAGCGCCGAGATGGCCATGGCGCCGATGAGGAACGCCAGCGCGGTCCAGGGCATCAGCTTGGCGAGGCCCCCCATCTTGTCCATGTCGCGAGTGTGCAGGCGGAACATCACAGAGCCGGTACCCATAAAGAGCAGGCTCTTGAAGATGGCGTGGTTGAGCAGGTGATAGAGGGCGCCGAGCAGCCCCAGCACCACCAGTGCCGGCTGCTGGTTGGCGATGCCGATCATGCCGATCCCCATCCCCATCAGGATGATGCCGATGTTCTCCACCGTGTGGTAGGCGAGCAGGCGCTTGAGGTCATGCTCGGCCAGCGCAAACAGCACCCCGAGCACTGCCGAGCAGGCACCAAAGATCAGCACCACATAGCCCCACCAGAGCTGGCTGGCGCCGAGAAAATCGATGCTGACCCGCAAAATGCCAAACAGACCCAGCTTCACCATCACGCCGGACATCAGCGCCGAGATATGGGACGGTGCGACGGGCTCGGCCACCGGCAGCCAGCCGTGCAGCGGCACAAAACCGGCGCGCAGGCCAAAGCCGCAGAAGCTGAGCAGGAATACCAGGGAGGCCAGGGCGCCCGCAAGATGGTGCTCGCGCAGCGCGGCGAACTCCAGCGAACCGCTTTCGCGGCAGAGTAGCAAGAAGGCCACCAATACCAGCGCCATGCCGATATGGTTCATCACCAGATAGAGACGGCTCTGTTTGGCGGCCTCGGGGTTGGTCTTGACCAGCCAGTAGGTGGTGAGGGTCACCAGCTCGTAGCAGAGCAAGAAACCGAGTGTGTTGTCGGCCAGCACCATGCCCACCATGGCAAACAGGAAGAGGTTCATCAGCGCACCGATGGCCACATCCCCCTTGCCCTGATATTCGCGGATATAGGCAAAGGAGTAGAGGGCGACGGCGACGCCGACGGTGCTAATCACCAGCAGCATCAGCGCGGAGAGCATATCGAGGTGCACCGAGCCCAGCAGCCAGAGTTGGCCGTCGACGGGGGCGCCTTGGGCAAAGATCTGGATGGCGGCGACCAGACCCGCGAGCGAGCCCAGCAGGGCAAAACCGCTATTGAGGCGGTTGGCCAGTGCGGGCAGCTTTTGCAGGAGCAAACCGGCGGCAGCGCCCAGCAAAAAGAGCAGGAGCGTGGCCATAACAAGGGGGGACAACATCAGCGAACTCCCTCTGTGGTAGATAAATCGGATGCAGGGAGCGCCGTGGCAGGCGCCGAGAAGGCAGAGGCCCCTTGCGGGTTGGTGTCGGCCGCTTGCTGGCGACGGATACGCGCGGCGCGTTCGGTGTCGCCGTCATTGACCAGCTTCAGTGCCTGGGAGGGGCAGGCACCGACACAGGCCGGGCCGTCGGTGCGAAACTCGCACAGGTCACACTTGACCGCGATGCTGCGCACCCCCGGCTCCCAGCTCAACAGATCCTCGCCAAAGCAGCGCAGGCCGGCGGAAGTGGATGGGTTGCTGGAGCGGATGGAGCAGGGGATATAGGTGTCGTAACTGGTGGCCACGGCCACCGGGCGGCTGCCGCCGCTCTGGATGGCGCCGAACGGGCAGGCCACTGCGCAGAGATTGCAGCCGATGCAGAGCGACTCGTTGAGTTGCACGCAATCGCCGGTCTGGTGAATTGCCTCGACCGGGCACACCTTGATGCAGGGGGCATCGTCACAGTGACGGCACTGAACCGGCATGGTCGCCTGCTCGTGTCGCATAACGGTTAAACGGGGGGCTTGCTGCAAACCTTGCGCCTTGTGTACCTCGCTGCAGGCTGCCATACAGGTGCCACAGCCGATACAAAGCTTGGGGTCAGCGATAACGAAGCGGTTCATAGCCTACCTTGTCGTGTCGCGAACGGAGAAAGTAGGGGCAGGTTGGCAAGATACGGGCCAGAATGGTTTTTGCAGCGAAATTGGTTTTAAGTGGCTGTTTTTAAATGAATAAAAATCTTGAAATGGTTGGGTCGAAGCGCTGATACGGCTGTCGAACTGTGACGTTCGTCACTTGTGACGAAGCCGCCAAGAGGGTTCGTCACCCCGGAAAATGCGGTATGCGTAGGTTTGGATTGGGCAGTTACACAGAATTATTTACAAGCTCTATATACAGCCAGACTAGCCCTCATCACTACAACGGTGGAGTAACCCCCAATGAATCTGAGTGGTAGTTCTGGGCGGCTTATATAACCGTGGCCAAGTTTACTTGACCACCACAACCAGCCTGTTGGCAAGCTGTCTGGCTTTGTCTGCCGCCTTCTCTTGCTCCAGTGGTTTGACCAGATCCACTATGCCGCAGCCGCGCACTGCATTACGTCCCAAGGGGATGGCCAACTGGGCTTTACCTGTCTCGGTTCCACCGATCAACTGCAGATAGCGCTTCTGTTCCTGGAGGTCGCCCCCAACGAGTGGGTAGACAACCGGATTCACACTGACATAGCCAACCCACAAAAGCGAACGGTTGCATGGGGTCATGCATTCCTATATTTATCTTGACCAAAAGCAGCTCTCTGTTTCACCCTGCGCCACAGGGTAATACTCGGAAAGAAAAGGAAACCCCATGCCAATGTTGACTCGCTTTGTCCCCCGTTTTCGCAGCACTTTTCACTGTATCGGTTCGGCGTGTGAAGAGCATTGCTGCCAGGGATGGTCGATACAGATAGACAAGCCCACCTTTCGGCTCTACTGGTTTAGCGATGATGAGCGGATCCGCGCCACGGCCCGTGGATGCCTTCAAAAAACCAAAAGCAGTAATTATGACTGGGGGCTGGTGAAACTCGATGAACAAGGAGTATGCCCTTTTCTCGACAGCGACAAGTTGTGCACCATTCATCGCCTCCTTGGTGAATCGGCCCTAAGCAACACCTGCAGTACTTACCCGCGTACCACGGGCACCTTTCTCAATCAAAAAAAAGAGAGTCTCACCCTCTCTTGCCCCGAAGCCTGCCGTCAACTGCTCCTTGATCCTGATGCCATGTTGATAGAGACAGAAGAACTGACGGTCGCCTCCCTCTCCCAGGCAGTGCCGGATGCGGCTCAGCGGCTCAATCAACTCAGTTATCAGATTGCAATGACCCAGGAGCTTTCCTTTGAGATGCGGCTGTGGATGATAGGGATGTTGATCCACCACGACGAGCGTAACTCTTCTTACGAGCAGTTTCTCGATGAGCTGGTTGCTCTGCTGGAAAAAGGGCAACTGCAGGCCATGTATGACACAATTCCCTCGCTGCCCAACGTGCAATGGTTGGCTCTGAGAACCCTGACCCATCTACTGCTGCAATCCAACGATACCAACCAAAGGGGGAGGGTCATGATTGAAGAGTGCCTGAACACCCTCTACAAGTTGCTCGAGGGTGAATATGACCAAGAGAAGATGGCCTTCTTCCCGCGCCTGTGGCGAGAACAAGTCGCCCCCTTTCTGGCCGAGCGTCCCCACCTGTTGGATAACTATTTGCTCTACCAGATCTACAACTTCAATTTTCCCTATTCTAATGAGCACTCGATGGAGGCGGCCTATCGGCTGCTGGTCGCAGATCTGTTTTTGCTACGCAGCTATTTTTGTCTGCTGGCGCATCAAGGAGAGTTAACCGAAGAGAAGGTGATCAAACTGGTCTATAGCTATCACGCTCGCCGCCAACATAACCTCAGCTTCAAACATGAGCTGGCCACCGGATTACTCGATACGGGGTTTAGCTCAGATATCACGCTCTATGCGCTGCTGAATCTTTCCTAAATAGTGCGCAGGTGGGTGTAGATTCTCGCTGTTTTAAAACGTCGATTAGCGAAGCGTAATCGGACGCACGAGAATGCAAATATATCGGCAGCATGCCGGGAGCAGGGGGCAATGAACGTGAATTGCACCGTTTGCAGCATATGGCCACGGTGGGTTGCCCCCTTCTCCCCTCGCGGGAGAAGGGCTGGGGATGAGGGGGCCGGTAATCGGGGTTAACGGAAAATAGAGAGAGAGGCCAATGCCTCCCTCTCTATTTGCTGACGTTTTCTATGCCTTTAAGAGGCCATCAACCCGCCATCAGATATCCACCTGGGATCCAAGTTCGATAACCCGGTTGGGCGGGATCTCGAACTGATCCGGGGCGCGCAGGGCGTTGCGCTGCAGCAGCATAAAGAGCTTGCCGCGCAGATAGAGATACCAGGGGCGGTCTTTCATGATGAGCGACTCGTGGGCCATAAAGAACGAGGTCTCCATCATCCGGCAACTGAGCCCCTCGGCGTTGCAGCGGTGGAAGATCTCCTCCACGTTCGGGGTCTCGCGCCAGCCGTAGCTGGCCACTACCCGCCAGAAGGTGGGGGAGAGCTGCTCGATGCAGACCCGGCGCACATTGTGGACGTAGGGCACCTCTTCCACCCGCAGGGTGAGCAGGATGATCCGCTCGTGCAGCACCTTGTTGTGCTTGAGGTTATGGAGCAGCGCATGGGGGATCACATTGACCACCCGCGACATATAAACCGCAGTGCCCGCCACCCGGGTCGGCGGGGATTTCTCCAGCGAGGCGATCATCGGATCAAGGGAGTTGCCGTGCTCGTTCAGGCGACGAATAAGCTGGAAACGCTCGCTCTTCCAGCTGGTCATCACGGTGAACATCACCGCGCCCAGAGTGAGCGGCAGCCAGCCGCCGGAGAAGATCTTGGCGAGGTTGGCGGCAAAGAGCGGCACGTCGATACAGAGCAGCGCAGCAAACAGGATGGCCACCAGATACTTGTTCCAGTGCCAGCTGTTCTTGGCCACCGAGCAGGAGAGGATCGAGGTGAGCACCATGGTACCGGTCACCGCGATGCCGTAGGCCGCCGCCAGATTGCTGGAGTGCTCGAAGCTCATGATGACGATCACCACCGAGATATAGAGCATCCAGTTGATGACCGGAATATAGATCTGGCCGGACTCCTGCTCGGAGGTATGAACGATGCGAATGGGTGAGAGATAACCGAGGCGCACTGCCTGCCGGGTCAGCGAAAAGACCCCGGAGATCACCGCCTGCGAGGCGATCACCGTCGCCATGGTTGCCAGCAGCAGCAGCGGCACCAGCGCCCATTTCGGCGCGAGCAGGAAGAAGGGGTTGGCAATGGCGGCGGGGTTACTCAGCAGCAGCGCCCCCTGACCGAAGTAGTTGAGCACCAGGGAGGGCAACACCACGATAAACCAGGCGAGGCGAATTGGATTTTTGCCAAAGTGGCCCATATCCGCGTAGAGCGCCTCCACCCCGGTGATGGCCAGCACCACGGCGCCGAGGGCAAAGAAGGAGGTGGTCTGGTACTGGACAAAGAAGCGCACCGCCCAGATGGGGTTGAGCGCACCCAGCACCTCGGGGTTATGGATGATGCCGCGCAGCCCCAGTACCGCCAGCGTCATAAACCAGATCAGCATGATGGGGGCAAACAGCTTGCCCACCATGGCTGTGCCATGTTTCTGGATGGCAAACAGCAGGGTCAGCACCAGCACCGAGAGGGTGACGATATAGGGGTCGAGGGCGGGGGTGAGAATGCTCAGGCCCTCGATGGCCGACATCACCGACATTGCCGGGGTGATCACCACCTCGCCATAGAAGAAGCTGCCGCCAATCAGGCCGAGGATGATCAGCAGCGGTGTCCAGCGGGTGGAGGCGTTGCGGGTCGCCAGCGACATCAGGGTGAGAATGCCACCCTCGCCGGCGTTATCGGCCCGCATCACAAAGGAGAGGTACTTGACCGACACCACCAGGATCAGCAGCCAGAAGATCAGCGAGAGAAAGCCGAGAATGGAGGCCGGCTCGACGCCGAACCCGAATTGACCTGACAGGCACTCGCGCAAGGTATAGAGCGGGCTGGTGCCGATATCGCCATAGACTACGCCAATCGCCGCCAGCATAACGCCGGGAGTGGCTTGTTGTTTATCACAGTTCATGAGTTCATCTTGTCAGTTTGATGTTTACACGTTTGCCAACGCACAGCTGCCCGACCTATCAGGAAAGTCGTGATATTTAATCGGGAGAGAATTAATGGATTGCGATGGGAAAGGGCGCTAACGGAATAGTGATCTGCTTGTCATGGAACACAGTCTGTTCATCTGTCATTAAGCTTATAATGACACACACTCTGCGGGACTATGCTCAGTTATAAATAATCAAAAGTTCAATTTGAGTAAGAGAATTAATTATCCGGCGATTGAAATAGGCCGCGACAATGCAGGCAACTGTTTGTTTTATCTAGCGAAGTGGTTTGGCCACTCTCTTTTACCAAAATGGATAATAAATAGACGATAAAGTAATCACTAATTAAATACTGGCAGGATGGCAAAGGGGAGGGGGATGAGTAGCAATGGAGTCTTTATTTGCCAGAAAGAAATAAATGTAGGGTACAATAAACTGCGCTTGTTGTACCCTAATGAACTAAAAGCTATTAAGAGATTTGTTTATATGTGTCAATAATGAAATGCATAGGTATTGGTAATCGATAGTGTCTACAACCTGTGAGTATTAATGGCCAGAAGTTATGTTTATAGGCACTCATTTCATAAATTTTATTTGAGGAGGCGCATTCATCTATTAATTGTTTGATAAAATTTTCTGGTGTGTCGTCTATGCATACGTGTGATAATGTTGAGCCATGCATGGAATCATACTTATAAAAGTGTTTTTCTGAAGACTCATCTAGAAAGAAAACTTGAAAATTACAGTGAGATAAAAACTCATCTTTTATTTTTTTAACATTATCATATGGCTGAATATTATTGGTGATAATGGAAAATAAAGAAATGTATGGATATAAAACAGCTCCTTTAGTGACACTTCTTCTATATTCATTGGAGTTGTCAATAGGGTGTTCAATTAGCTCGGCATAACTCAAAATAGTAGTTGGATATGAGTCGTTTTGATGAAAAAGATGATGTATACCTTGAGTCATATACAACAACCAATAGCTAATATCATTCCAGTGAGTGGAGTTCATATATAAGAAAAACAATGCCAAAGTTAGATCTATCGCTTGTTCATCTTTGTAAGGTGTAAAGAGTATAGGGTTGTTTACAACAAGTCTCTTTATCGCATTTTGGGTTTTTAATATCGATTCTTCAAATTCTTTCGATAACTCTGAATTAGGTTCTGAATTTGATAAAAACCAGTATAGCCAGAATCCATATAGTGAAATTCGACCTAGTAAATCGAACATTTTTAAAGTGACGTCAACAGGACAAGACGGCCTAACTGCATGTGATAAAGCATATAAATTGTCTACATGTGGCAAGATCTTGTCTTCTATGTATTGACTAGATATTTGTAAATTCAGCCTGAAAATAGAGTCCAATGCATTTAATGTCTCAATTGCTATTTTGTTTTTTTTGTCAAAAGCAAACTTAGTCGCATCCCAAGAGTTTAAAATAGTGAATTCAGAAGATAAAAATGCACTCTCTAAATTATTTTGTTCCCGACACCATGAGTATAAAATCCATAAACAAAGATTAAGTTGTCTGATGCGAGTTAAAATCTGGTTAGGTTTTGACTCCTTAACATTTGTAAGGCTGGCAGCCAGCATTTTGAAGTGTTTAAAAGAAATTTCTGGTTCATCTATCATTGCAAGTGACTTACGTAATAAAACACGACAGTTTTTTGGTAAAAGCTCTTCTCGCAACATGTGTTGTTCAATTAATGTAGCTAATCTGTCCCCATTCCACTCAGAGAAAGACACAGAGTCAGTTTTATGTTTTTCTAAAAACATACTAACGTTAGCTCTAACCTCTTCTTTTACTTCTCCACCAAAGCATAAACAGATTTCTATAGGCTTATCTTTGTATTCCACAGGGATTCTCGTGGGAATAAATACATCTATTATTTCTTCTATTGAGGGTCTCAAATCTTGTGGGTTTCCACTACTCCAGTCTTTTCTATCTAGATCCCCGGATTTTACGGAAAACAAATATACTTTGCTTTCGATGTCGTCAGCAAGCCTACCAAATGCTCCAACGTCGACACCATATTGTCTGCTACCTATACCTGGTTTTAAAAAAACCTCTAATCCAATTTGAGATAATAGGTCTGGTAATAATGAATCAAGTTCACCGCGCTCTTTAAGTGATGCAAGATACTGTCTTACTACTAATTTCATTAATTACATCCCTCTATTTTAAATTGAAATATCATTTTGTTTAAACCATGTGGATCAAGGTTTAGCATAGAAGCTAGCAGCATTGAGTGAGAGATTTCTTGAAGAGGAATTTCTTGACGAATTTTATCTTCCCCATGTTGGATATAGTGAATAGATTTATTCCCATATAGAAGCAAAGATTCATTCCCAGAAAATATTGATGAGAAGAAAGATTTAGATCTTGCCTGCTTGATAGAGTCATCCATTAATCTATTTTGATGTCTTCTATAGGTATGACGATCTTGTTCACTAGGAATTAGTTCTTTTAAATCTGTGGCTTTCTCTACTGCATCTTGATATTTATCGAAAGATACTAATATATCTTCAGCTATCTTACGCATTCGATGGTCTGATGAGTTTTTAAGCTGACTTATGCTTTCACGCATACTTCCAGGATAACTTATGAATAAAGGGTTAAATATAATTTCATTGATTTCACCTAAAGCATCATCAGGGGCATAATACATTAACGAGGTAATAAGTCCAATTGCAATCTTGGGTCTAATAAAAAACCAGCCACATGCTCTTTTAGCTAATGTAATATATGTTTGAGGGCTAATTTTAGATAGCATTTCTTTATTGAATTTAATTAATGCATCGGACTCTCTTCTATCAAATAGATTGCTGCAATTTTTACATAGATAGTAATTGTTTGAAATTAGCCATCGTGTAATTAATGATGATAAGTAGGTTTCTGGATAATTGTTTATTTCATTGGTAAAACTATTCAGATTTTTAATGGAAAGTTTGTGCTCCGTTAATGAGAATAGCTTCTCAATATAAGAGACACATTCAGCGAATCCTCCTTGTTTTAATAAGTTCCTTAATGCATAGTCAACAGTGTTTACTGTTTGTATATTTTCTGGTTTCACATGGCAGCAGATATCAAACAATACTTTTATTAACTTATCATTTAGAACTTCATAGTTATAGGCGATTATCGTAGCCGCTGTGTTAATATACAGCTCTCCAAAATTGTTAGGGTGTTTACATAGGAATTCTAAAACTAAATTTTCTAAAGAGTTATTTTGAGAATAAATGTTTATTAACGCTCTCAGTGATATTGCTAGGATTTTATCTGATGGCGTAGAAGAAGTTAAATTAATGATCTCAGTTGCAGCTAGAGTTAATAATTTATGGTCTTGATACTTTATTTTACCAAGAGAAAATAATGCTCGCTCAACAACCTTAGCGTTTTTATTCTTTAAAAGATTAATGCCCTTCTCTATATAGTCCTTCTCGTTGATGCACGCACCAGCTTGAAGCGCTATTGATAGTGAGTCAAAATCCGAATCAACATTTGATAAGGAAAAATAAAAGAGTTCATCAGGATAGCTAATGTTTTTTTTACATAGTTCAATCAAAGGATCTATAAGCATATAGGCAGCCATATCTTGGCCTCCTTCCAATGTGATTTTTTTGACACATTCGACAATATCTATGATAGAAGTATCTAAATTAGGTAAGATTTTTTCAAAAATATTCATTTTTGAAAAGAAATCATGATTGCCCGGTATGTTTTTAAGCGTTGAAAACACTTCAATAATGTTTATCTGTTGTTTGTTATGTAACTCTGAAAGCAAATTTATTAATGACTTGGAATCATCATTACTGTGATCGTAATAATCATCTATAAAATCCAAGAGAGAACCATTTATGTAATTTTCAACTATGCTTTCTTTTAGTTTTTCCATATTACTAGCATCTCCTAGATATTTATTTTTGTACGGGTATTATATTTTTACCGTGGTCGTATTTTATTATCTTTCTGAATGGAAACGACTTCTAACGAAATTAGTTGCCAACTGAAGCATGCTATCCAATTGGGTAGGGGCTAAAAAGGGCGATCGGTGCAAAATCTGTCCAAGATCAACAAATTAGTCATTGATTGGGCGTTACTTGAGCGATTTAGTTGGAAGGGCAGGGTGATACGCCTTAGTCAGCCGGTGTCGAGCTCGTCACTTTTGTCGTGTCGATCACACTTCCCAGCCCGTCGTCACCCTCGTCAGTCGCGGTAAACAGTAAGGTGTTATTGCTGATTACTCCTTTATTTTCAGATGGTTGTGATTTTTTATCGCACCTTTGGCCCGTTTTGGTCTGATAAATGCTCTGTGGGGGGGCTGGCCGCCTCTTTGCCTGTCGGCGGGCGGCCCGGTGTAACGAACCATTTAGGATCCCTCTCTATGAACAGCTTCGTGATTGCAGATCCCAGTCTCTGTATTGGGTGTCGTACCTGTGAGGTGGCCTGCGCCGTTTCACACCAGTCAGGGTCTTGCAGCGGGACCCTTGAGCGGGAGGGCGGCCTGCATCTTGCCATCGAGGATGGACATCTGGTCTCCAGGGACAGCTACTTTCAGCCGCGCCTGAAGGTGATCGTGGGCAGCAAGGTGACCACGCCGGTGCTCTGCCGCCAGTGTGAAGACAAGCCGTGCGCCATGGCCTGCCCGAACAATGCCATCGTCAGCGAAGATGGCTGCGTCAAGGTGTTGCAGGAGCGCTGCATCGGCTGCAAGTCCTGCGTGGTGGCCTGTCCTTACGGCGCCATGGCGGTGGTGCTCAAAGAGGTGCCCCCGACTGCCGATGCGCTCTTCAAGCGTCCGCAGACCAAGGCGCAGGCGCTCAAGTGCGATCTCTGCCGTCACCGCGAGGCGGGCCCGGCCTGTGTCGAGGTGTGTCCGACCCAGGCGCTGCGGCTGGTCACGCCGGAGCATCTTGAAACCCTGAACCGGCAGAAGCAGCTGGCCAGTGCCGAGGCACTGCTGGCGATGCCGGCGCGGGTGTGAGCGGGCTTGCCGAGCCGTTTTTCGTTAACAAACAAGAGTGTGAGTCATGAAAAAAGTCATTACCGTGTGCCCCTATTGCGGCACCGGTTGCAAAATCAACCTGCTGGTTGAAAACGACAAGGTGGTGGGGGCCGAAGGCGCCAACGGCCGTACCAACGAGGGGCAGCTCTGCCTCAAGGGCTATTACGGTTGGGATTTTTTGAACGACACCAACCTGCTGACCCCCCGTCTCAAGAGCCCGATGATCCGCCGCGAGCGCGGTGGCAAGTTCGAGGCAGTCTCCTGGGATGAAGCGATCGAGTTCGCCAGCAGCCGTCTCTCTGCCATCAAGGCGAAATATGGCCCGGACGCCATCATGACCACCGGCTCTGCCCGTGGCCCCGGCAATGAAGCCAACTATGTGATGCAGAAATTTGCCCGTGCGGTGATTGGGACGAACAACGTCGACCACTGCGCGAGGGTGTGACACGCACCCTCAGTCTCCGGTCTGGAGACAACTGTAGGCAACGGCGCCATGAGCAACGCCATTCCCGAAATTCAAGAGACCAAGTGCCTGCTGGTGTTTGGTTACAACGCTGCTGACTCTCACCCCATCGTCGCCCGCCATATCCTCAAGGCGAAGGCAAATGGGGCCAAGGTGATTGTGTGTGATCCCCGTATGGTGGAGACCGCCCGTATCGCCGATCAGTGGCTGCCGCTCAAAAACGGTTCCAACATGGCGCTGGTTAACGCCTTCGCCAACGTGTTGATTAATGAAGGGCTCTACAACAAGGCATTTGTCGCCAACTACACCGAAGGGTTCGAGACCTTCAAGGCGACGGTAGCCAAGTACACCCCGGAATATGTCGAAGGGATCACCGGCCTGAAAGCCGCCGATATCCGCGCCGCCATTCGCACCTATGCCGAGTCGCCTGCGTCCATGATCCTGTGGGGCATGGGGGTGACCCAGTACGGTCAGGCGGTGGACGTGGTCAAGGGGCTCGCGGGTCTGGCGCTGCTGACCGGCAACTTCGGTCGCCGCGGCACCGGCTGCGGGCCGGTGCGTGGTCAGAACAACGTGCAGGGCACCTGTGACATGGGGATGCTGCCGCACCAGTTCCCGGGTTATCAGTCGGTGGCCGATCCCGAGATAAGCGCCAAGTTCGCCAAGGCGTGGGGCGTGGCGTCCCTCTCCCAAAAGCCCGGCTATCGCCTGACGGAGCTTGGCCACAAGGTGGAGGAGGGCAAGTGCAAGGCCTTCTATATCTTCGGTGAAGATCCGGCGCAGACCGAGGCAGATCTCGGTCAGTTCCGCCGCACTCTGGCGGGGATGGAGCTGGTGATCGTGCAGGATATCTTCATGACCCAGACTGCCGAGATGGCGGATGTCATTCTGCCCGCCACCAGTTGGGGCGAGCATGAAGGGGTCTACAGCTCGGCAGATCGCGGCTTCCAGCGCTTCTACAAGGCGGTGACGCCCCCTGAGAACGTGAAGCCGGACTGGGCGATCTTCTCGTTGATGGCGACCGCCATGGGTTATCCCATGGAGTACCACAACACCGAACAGATCTGGGACGAGATGCGTGCGCTCTGCCCGCTTTATGCCGGGGTCAGCTATGACAAGATGGCCGATCTCAAGAGCGTGCAGTGGCCTTGCCCGACCGAGGATCACCCGGGCACCAGCACCCTGTTCGAGGGGAATGTGTTCACCACCCCGAGCGGCAAGGGTCAGCTGATTGCCTCCGAGTGGCGGCCGCCGCTGGAGCAGCCCTGTGCCGAGTACCCGCTGGTGCTCTCCACCGTGCGCGAGGTGGGTCACTACTCCTGCCGCTCCATGACCGGCAACTGCTCGGCGCTGCAGACCCTGGCCGATGAGCCGGGCTATGTGCAGATCCACCCGAGCGATGCCAAAAAGCTCGGGGTGAAGGATCAGGCGCTGGTCTGGATCTCGTCGCGCCGTGGCAAGGTGATCACCCGGGCCAACTACAACGACCGGGTCAACGCCGGGGTGGTCTATATGACCTACCAGTGGTGGATCGGGGCCTGCAACGAGCTCACCATCGAGCACGTCGATCCCGTCTCCCACACGCCGGAGTACAAGTACTGCGCGGTGAAGATCGAGCGCATCGACAATCAGCCTGAGGCGGAAGTGTACGTCCAGACTGAATACAGCGCGCTCAAGGCGAAATTGCGCAGCGCAGCCAAGGGCTGATCGCCCTAAAAAAGAGGTTCTGCACAAATAAGGGAACCCGACTCGGATTTATCGAGTCGGGCACCCTTTTATTACCCAAAGAAAGGGGAGTAAATGATGCAACATGAAATTGGTCGCTTATTCGGACTTTTCTATATTGGCACCTATCTGGCAGCGATATTGCTGGGAATAGGTTGCTATATTTGGCGCGACGAGATGATATTTCTGCTCGGCTTCGGTTTTTTCGGCTGTTTTATGGCAGCGCGGCTCGCCATGAGCAGCGTATTTTCTGCCTTGAGTATTTCCAGTGCCTGGCTGATCGGGTTTATCTCCACCACCTTGATCAACGGCCTGCTGCTGGGGGTGATCACCCTGCTGATCTACCTCACTCACCAGAGCGTCACCGCCGAGCTTGCCGACAACGCCAGCTGGCTGCTGATGGCCTTCCAGAGCCTGTCGGCCCTCTTTATCTTCGGTGGCCTGAAGTGCTGCCACAGCCGGATCATCACCTCATAAACTGCCGATAAATGGGCAGCAAACGCCATCTCGAAACCCGCAGCCAGCGAAGAGGAGAGGCAGATCTGACAGTTGACGGCGGCCCACTTTTCGGGCGCCTTAATTGAGATCAAGAACTGATGAAATAACCGGTTAAATATGGCCATCAGATATATTAAATCGGATTGTAATGAAATTTGAGCTCATCTATGATGAGTCGCCATTCCAATATATCCCCCGATAACGATGTTACTTTTTGTTGTCGTTCGTTAATAACAACTCTGGAATTGCAACATGCGACAATTTTCGTCACCGCTTTTCTTATTGGCAGCCGCTTTACGGGCTGCGGCTATTTATTTTGGTGACGGGTGCTTGTCGTGATGCGATGGCATGGACAGCCTGACTGGTGACTAAATCGATATAATGTGAGGCCGCAATGCTAAATGTGAGTGCCATCCCCCTGGACGAGATCTCTCCCATCTGGGACGACGGTTTCCTCCTGCTCTCCAAATCCCTCCTGTCGGCCGTGACGCTCGATGATTTTATCCACAAACTCAACAAGATAGATGCCAGCTTCGGCGGCGTAACCCGGGTCAACCTGATCCTCAACATGGGTGCGGACGAGGAGGCCATCTTCTACTTCATGGGACAGTCTGGCCCAAAGCATCTGGTCTGCCCCAAGGCAGAGCTGCACCTCTCTCCCCGTCCTACCAAAGAGACCCCGGAACAGGCCATCATTCTCGCTGCCGCCCGCTTTGAGAATCGCTGCCCGGCGCTGGATCGCGAAGGGGTCTACGGGGGGCTGCGCTCCTACTGCCAGCTCCCCATCACCACCGCCCGCAGCCACCTTGGCGGGGTCGAGTTTATCAACACCCAGCTCGACAGCTTCACCATGGAGACCTTGGCCAAACTGACCCAGCTGGCGGCCATTATCGCCATTGCGCTGGAGAACGTGCTCGACAAGGAGCGCACCCTGGAGCAGGCCAACTCCCTGCGCCTTGAGCGCGACAGCTGCAAAATTCTGGTGGATGTGACCAACGCGGTGATAAAACTGGTGCGCATCGCCGAGCTGCCCAAGAGCCTGTTTGCTATCCTGCATCACCACTTCGGTATCAGCAGCTTGTGTCTGGCCGAGTACAACGCCACCTCCGACAGCTTCAAGAGCTATCTGGTCAATCAGCACCAGAGCGAGCAGCCGGGCATCATCGACCACTCCTGTTTTGAAAAGAAGTGCCTGCAGGGTGCCCTTGGCCACAGCGAGCCGTTTTTCGTCTATCGCGAACACGGTCACGGCTGCAGCAATCGCTGCCGCTTTACCTCCCAGATCCTGCCGCCCGAGGCCGACAGCTCCTGCATTTTGCCGCTGCGTTATCGGGGCAACCTGCTGGGGGTGTTGATCCTCTCGCACCCCAACGCCGACTTTTTTGCCGATATCGATATCTCCTTGCTGGAGCAGGTGGCGGCGCGCACCGCCATAGCCATGAACAACGTGCAGGCGCAGCAGGAGATCTCCAACACCAACGGCGCCAAAGAGAAGACCATTCGCATCAACGAGCCGCAGATGCAGGGGGAGTTCCCCCACATCATCTACCAGAGCGCGGTGATGGATAGTGTGCTGGAGAAGGTGCGGCTGGTGGCCGAGAGCGACAGTACCGTGCTGATCCTCGGCGAGACCGGTACCGGCAAGGAGCTGATCGCCCAGGCCATTCACGCCCTGAGTGCCCGCCACGACCACGAGATGGTAAAGGTGAACTGCGCCGCCATCCCCACCGGCCTTATCGAGAGCGATCTCTTTGGCCACGAGAAGGGGGCCTTTACCGGTGCCCTGACCCAGCGCATCGGCCGCTTCGAGCGGGCCCACAAGGGCACCCTGTTCCTCGACGAAGTGGGGGATATGCCGCTGGACTTGCAGCCCAAACTGTTGCGGGTATTGCAGGAGCACGAGCTGGAGCGGGTGGGCAACAGCAACCCCATCGCAGTGGATGTGCGGCTGGTGGCCGCCACCAACTGCGATCTGCTCTCCATGGTCAAGAACAAGCGTTTCAGAAGCGATCTCTACTACCGCCTGAACGTCTTTCCCATCGAGCTGCCGCCGCTGCGGGAGCGGCGCGAGGATATTCCGCTCTTGGTCAATTTCTTTATCAAGAAGATCGCCAAGCGGATGCGCCGCACCATCACCTCGATCCCCGCCGATGCCATGAAGATGCTGGTGTCGCTGCCCTGGTACGGCAATATCCGCGAGCTGGAAAACGTCATCGAGCGCGCCGTGGTGATGACCCGCGGCCATGTGCTCAACCTCTCGCCCGATGAGCTGATGCCCCTCAAGGGCTACCACAAGATTGAGACCCTGGTTTATGACGAGCCCGCCACGCCGCTCTTTGCCGAGGAGGGGCCGATTGATGAGCGCGAGGCGATCATCGCCGCCCTGCGCGACTGTAACGGCATCGTCGCTGGCGAACGGGGGGCGGCCAACCGCCTCGGTATGAAGCGCACCACCTTGCTTTCGAAAATGAAGCGGCTCGGCATCTCGGCCAGAGATCCCGAGATCATCGATGGGGTCGCACCATGAGAGAGGTAATTGAGCTTGAGGCGCGTGATGAGCTTAGCGAGCTGAGAAAACAGAGCGAACAGAACGAACTGGCCCGCTGCGCCATCCACCGCGAGGTGGTGCACTACCGCGCCGATGCACTGACCTGCGACAGCGAAATGGCGCTCCCCTCCGAGACGCCGGTGGCGCTGGTCTACAACGGCATCGCCCACAGCGTGATGATGTGCTCGGCCTCCGATCTGGAGGATTTCGCCATCGGCTTTTCGCTATCCGAGGGGATCATCGACAGCCTGCTCGATATCCACGACATCGAGCATATTGACGGCTGTCAGGGGATTGAGCTGCATATCACCCTGGCCAACCGCTGTGTCTATCGCCTTAAAGAGAAGCGGCGCACCCTGGCGGGGCGCACCGGTTGCGGCATCTGCGGCAGCGAGAGTCTGGAGCAGGTGATCCGCACCCAGCCAAGCTTGCCTGACAGCCAGCGTCTGGCGGTGGGTCATATCGACAAGGTATTGACCGCGCTGCGCCCGATCCAGCTATTGGGCCAACGCACCGGCGCCACCCATGCTGCGGTGCATCTGGATGGTGAGGGCAATATTCTCGCCATCCGCGAGGATGTGGGGCGCCATATTGCGCTGGATAAGCTGGTGGGCCACTTGTGCCGCACGGGTCGGCGCGACGGCGCCATTCTGGTGACCAGCCGCGCCAGCTTCGAGATGGTGCAAAAGTGCGCCAGCGCCGGGGTGGAGATCCTGCTCGCCATCTCGGCCGCTACCGAGCTTGCGGTCGAGCGGGCCGAGCAGACCGGGCTCACTCTGGTGGGCTTTTGCCGCCCCGGTCGGGCCGAGATCTACAGTGGCTGCCAGCGCATTCTGCTTTAAGTGACAGTAAGAGTGAGAACCTGCTAAAGGGCTTATAAAAACTGGCAATGAAAAAGGGCGGGGAGTGTGACTCCCCGCCCTTGTTGTATCTGCTGCTGTGGCGGATTAGCGCGCCAGCAGGATACGCAGCATGCGGCGCAGCGGCTCGGCGGCGCCCCACAGCAGCTGGTCACCCACGGTAAAGGCGGCCAGATACTCAGGGCCCATATTGAGTTTGCGCAGACGACCCACCGGAATGCTGAGGGTGCCGGTGACGGCCGCCGGAGTCAGCTCGCGGGCGGTGATATCGCGATCATTGGGGATCACTTTTACCCAGTCGTTGTGGGCAGCCAGCAGCGCTTCGATCTCCGCCAGCGGCACATCTTTTTTCAGCTTGATGGTGAACGCCTGGCTGTGGCAGCGCAGGGCACCGATCCGCACGCACAAACCATCCACCGGAATGACGGCGTTTTCGATACCCAAAATCTTGTTGGTCTCGGCCTGCCCCTTCCACTCTTCACGGCTCTGGCCGTTGTCGAGCTTGGTGTCGATCCAGGGGATAAGGCCACCGGCCAGCGGCACGCCGAAGTTGTCTACCGGCAGGGTGCCGGAGCGGGTCTTCTCGGTGATCTTGCGCTCGATGTCGAGAATAGCGGAGGCAGGGTCGGCCAGCTCGACCGCCACTTCGTCGCGCAGCATCCCCATCTGGGTAACCAGCTCGCGCATATGGCGGGCACCGCCACCGGAGGCGGCCTGATAGGTGGCCACGCTGACCCACTCCACCAGATCGGCCTTGAACAGGCCGCCGAGGGCCAGCAGCATCAGGCTGACGGTGCAGTTGCCGCCAACGAAGGTCTTGATGCCATCGTTCAGGGCCTGCTCGATGACATCGCCGTTGACCGGATCCAGAATGATGACGGCATCTTTCTCCATCCGCAGGGAGGAGGCGGCGTCAATCCAGTAACCCTGCCAGCCAGCGGCTTTCAGGCGCGGATAGACATCCTTGGTGTAGTCGCCGCCTTGGGCGGTGATGATGATATCCTGCTTGGCCAGCGCTTCGATATCGAAGGCGTCCTGCAGAGTACCGGCATCGACGCCGAAGTTGGGAGCGGCCTCACCGGCCTGGGAGGTGGTGAAGAATGTGGGTTGAATATGGGCGAAATCCTGCTCTTCCTGCATCCGGCTCATCAGAACCGATCCCACCATGCCACGCCAACCGACCAAACCTACTTTTTTCATAATGTCCTACCCTGGATTGCTGCTAAAGAAACTCGCGATGACACCCGTAACCCCTTGTCTGGCGACGCCTGTTTACAAGCGGTTTACAGGCCATTTAAAAAATATGCGCTGCGAAAAATGCGTCTATCCACATTACGGATTGTGACGGCTTGCGCAAGTCGAATTGCGCAATATTCTGTGCCGTTTGCTGCATTAACCGGCAGCCAGAGCACCGCTCAGGCAGACGGGGAGGGAGAAGGTCAACATCAGACGAAAAGGCCACCGTTTATGGCGGTGGCCTGTCAATAAAGCGGTTGAGAACGTCCTCTGCTGGGCGTAGTTGGCGAGTGAAGCAGCCCGACAGCGTAGGCGCTTAGCCGTAACGGGCCAGGGTGAGCCCCTCATCGCTGATGGCGGGCTCGCTGCCGTTGATAAGATCGCACAACAGCTGACCCGAACCGGCCGCCATGGTCCAGCCTAGGGTGCCGTGGCCGGTATTGAGCCAGAGGCCGGGAATGGGGCTTGGCCCTACCAGCGGGGTGCCGTCCGGCGTCATGGGACGCAGGCCGGTCCAGAACTCGGCTTGGCTGATATCGCCCCCCTCGGGGAAAAGATCCCCCACCACCATCGCCAGCGTGTCGTGGCGCCTCGGATTCAAGGCTAGGTTGTAGCCCGACAGTTCCGCCATGCCGCCGACCCGGATCCGCTCGTCAAAGCGGGTAATGGCCACCTTGTAGGTCTCGTCGAGCACGCTACTGCGCGGCGCGGCCTCGGCGTTGATCATCGGCAGGGTGAGGGAGTAGCCCTTGACCGGATAGACCGGCAGCTCCAGCCCGAGCGGGCGCAGCAGCGGCCGTAAAAAGCCGGTGGCATAACTGCCGAGCGCACAGACGATGGCATCGGCGCGATAGCGCTGCTCGCCCGCCCGCACCGCCACGGCGCGGCCGCGGGCTTGCTCAATCTCGTCAATGTCACAGTTGAAGACGAACTTGACCCCGAGCTTCTCGGCTTCAAGGGCAAGGGCCTTGGTGAAGCGGAAGCAGTCGCCGGTCTCGTCGCCGGGCAGACGCAAGCCGCCGACGATTTTGCCGCGCACCCGCGCCAGCGCAGGCTCTGCCGCTTCGCAGCCGCTGGCATCCAGTGACTGGTAGGGGACGCCATACTCCTCCAGCACCTCGATATCGCGCTGGCTGGCATCGAGCTGGGATTGGCTGCGAAACAGCTGCAGGGTGCCGAGCTGACGCCCTTCGTAATCGATACTCAGCTCGTCGCGCAGCAGCTTCATGCAGTCGCGGCTGTATTCGGCCAGACGCACCATGCGCCCCTTGTTGGTGGCATAGGCGGTCGGAGTACAGTTGGCGAGCATTCTGAGCATCCAGCGTAGCTGGAAGGGGTCGGCGGTGGGGCGCACGGTGAAGGGGGCATGCTTTTGCAGCATCCACTTGGCGGCCTTGAGCGGGATGCCGGGGGCCGCCCAGGGGGCTGCATAACCGGGTGATATCTGCCCGGCGTTGGCATGGCTGGTTTCAAGGGCGACGCCACCTTGTCGCTCCAGCAGGGTCACCTTGTGACCCGCCTTGGCCAGATACCAGGCGCTGGTTACCCCAATCACGCCGCCACCGAGAACCACTATCTCCATATCGTCTTTCCTTGACTGATCTCCTGATGTGGCCACCACCATAATCAGCCGCCACAGGATATTCAACAGCTCTACGCAGGATTGGGATCTCCGTCTGCTTGCCGGTCACAGGCTGGTGTTTGGTGCGATGACGAGCCTGATTGCCAGCGTAAATCGCTGCGCTGTTGTCAGTGTGAATGTGCCAGGGGATATGGCCCGCTTACAACTGCTCCAGCTTGATCAGGTAGTGCTCCGCTGTTGCCAGAATGGCCTGCTGTTGTTCTGCGGCTTGGCCATCCCAGTTGGCATAAGGGAGGGCGAGGCGGGGATTGCGGCCAAGTTTGTCCCGATTGCGCCAGAGAAAGTGCCAGTAGAGGCTGTTGAAGGGGCAACTTCCGTCGCCGTGGCGGGCTTTGACCTGATAGTGGCACCCCTTGCAGTAGTGGCCCATCCGTTCGAGATAGGCGCCACTGCTGGCGTAGGGCTTGCTGCCCATCAGGCCGCCATCGGCAAACTGGCTCATGCCGCGGGTGTTGGGCAGCTCCACCCACTCGATGGCATCCACATAGATGCCGAGATACCACTGATCCACCTCGTCAGGATCGATCCCCGCCAGCAGGGCAAAGTTACCGGTCACCATTAGCCGCTGGATATGGTGGGCGTAGCCATGCTCAAGAGACTGGCGAATGGCGTGGCGCACGCAGGCCATCCTGGTTTCGCCACTCCAGAAGAAACCGGGCAGCGGCCGGTTGGCCTCGAGAAAATTGGTCTGCTGGTAGTCAGGCATCTTCTCCCAGTAGAGGGCGCGGACAAACTCGCGCCAGCCGAGGATCTGGCGAATAAACCCCTCTACCTGCGCCAATGTGATGGTGGCCTGATTAGCCTGCCAGTGGGTCTCGGCGGCGCGGATCACCTCAAGCGGATGAAGCATCTTGCTGTTGAGGGAAAACGACAAGCGGCTGTGAAACAGGCTCCAGCCTCGCTCGCTCAGGGCATCCTGATAGCGGCCAAAGTGGGGCAGGCAGTGGGTGAGAAAATGGGCGAGCAGCTCACGACTCTGGCGCCGGGTGATGGGCCACGGCAGTTGGCTGGCATCCGCCTCGCCGATGGTACTGACCCCGTGGCGGGTCAGCATGGCGTCAATCTCGCTCACCTCGTTGGCAAAGGTGAGGGGGGCCGGGATTGGCTGGCGATCCGGCAGCTTGGCGCGGTTCTCGTCATCAAAATTCCAGCGCCCGCCAAGGGGTTGGCCGCGCTCATCGAGCAGCACTCGGTATTGCTTGCGCAGGGCGCGGTAGAAGAACTCCATCCGGCTGTGGGGGTAGCGCTGCCAGCCATCGCGGGGGGTGAGAAAATGTTCGCTCTCCACCTCGGTAGCAGGGATGGCAAGGCCCGCCGCCCAGCTTTTCAACTGGTTGGCGAGGCGCCACTCGTCCGGGCTCTGCCAGGCAAAGCTGCTGGCCTGATGTGCTTCGAGCTGAGCCTCCAGCAAGCTCGGCAAATCGGGCCAGCGGGCGCTCTCATCGAGGGTCAGGTAACAGACGCGGTGACCCGCTTGGGTGAGGGCTGCTGCGAAGGCGCGCATGGCGGCAAAGAAGGCCAGCACCTTCTGGCGATGGTGGCGGCAGTAGTCGGTCTCCTGGCGCAGCTCCGCCATCAGGTAGCAGATTGCCGGATCCGGGGTGCGAAACCAGCTGTGACGGGCGTTCAGCTGATCGCCGAGAACAAGGCGCAGCTCCATCAGGCTGGCTCCTCATTATGTTGATGGCTACGGAGACGAGCGTGGCGACAGCGTTCGCTGCAGTAGCGAACCTCCTCCCAGCTGCGCGCCCACTTGCGCCGCCAGCTGAAGGGGCGCTGGCAGACGGGGCAGATCTTCTCGGGCAGATGGGGTTTGCGATGCATGATGGCTTCCGGCCCTGGCTGATGGGGGATGTGACGTGTGGGTAGGGAGAATAACGAAACGGGGGCGCGGGCGGATCAACCTCACTGCCAGTTTGCCGCGCAGACGCCCACTTTGTGAGCGGGCGCACAGCCCGTCGGTGCATCCCTTGTTTGCCAATAAACCAGCCGTTAACGTGGCGAGGCTGCCTGTTGGCAGCATCCATCTATGGATCTTGTTGGCCACCGACTGTCTACAACCGATATGGAGGGGAGTGATGCCAATCATGACAGCTACGCCCCGGGCAGCTTGCCTGCTCGCCCACTGGTATACCCGGGATCCCATTCTCACCTTCGACTTTCCTCACCGCTGATTGGCGGCACCCGCCGTTTGAATTTGTCAGCCGGACGACCCTGATCGCCCCGGCCTCTTTGCCAATCCCGATTTCAAACACACTGGCCCAGCGCCGGTGAGGAGTATTTTATGCGTCGTATACCCGAGCCGTTTCGTATCAAGATGGTCGAGCCCATCAAACAGACCACTGGCGCCGAGCGCCGCGCCGCCCTCGAGGCCGCGGGCTGGAACCCCTTCCTGCTGCTGGCCGAGGATGTCTATATCGATCTGCTGACCGACAGCGGCACAGGCGCCATGTCCGACCGCCAGTGGGCCGGCATCATGATGGGGGATGAAGCCTATGCGGGCAGTCGCAACTTCGTCGAGCTGGAGCGCACGGTGCGCGAGATCTTTGGCTATCAGCATGTGATGCCCACCCACCAGGGGCGCGGGGCCGAGCAGATCCTCTTCCCCGAGCTGGTCAAGCGCTGCAAGGGCAAGGCACCGGTCTTTATCTCCAACTACCACTTCGACACCACCAAAGCCCACGTGGAGTTGGCCGGCGCGCGGGCCATCAACCTGCTCACCCCGAAAGCCCTCGACACCACGGCCCCTTACGCCTGGAAGGGGGATTTTGACCTTCCTCGCCTGAGCGACACCATTGAAACCCTGGGGGCCGACAACGTGGCCGGCATCATCATCACGGTGACCTGCAACAGTGCCGGTGGCCAGCCGGTCTCCATGGCCAATATGGAGGCGGTTTCCGAGTTGGCCCGTCGCCACCAGATTCCGGTGGTGATCGACGCCGCCCGCTTCGCCGAGAACGCCTGGTTTATCAAGGAGCGGGATCCGGCCTATGCCAAGCACAGCATCAAGGAGATAGTGCGCCAGATGTTCGCGCTGGGGGACATCTTCACCATGTCGGCCAAGAAGGACGGACTGGTCAATATCGGCGGGCTTTGCTGCTTCAAGGAAGATCTCGACCTGTTCCGCGCGGTGCAGGTGCGCTGTGTTGCGATGGAGGGGTTTGTCACCTACGGTGGCCTTGCCGGGCGGGACATGGCGGCGCTCGCCATTGGCCTGCGGGAGGGGATGGATGAGGAGTATCTCACCTACCGAATCAGTCAAGTGGCCTATCTCGGCGAGCGGCTGACCGAGGCGGGCATCCCGATCCAGACCCCCACCGGCGGTCATGCGGTGTTTGTGGATGCCAAAAAGCTGCTGCCCCATATTCCGGCCGAGCAGTTCCCCGCCCATGCGCTCGCCTGCGAGCTCTATCTGGAAGGGGGCGTGCGCGGGGTGGAGATTGGCTCCCTGCTACTCGGGCGCGATCCCGCCACCGGCAAGCAGGAGGCGGCGGACTTTGAGTTGCTGCGTCTCACCATTCCGCGCCGGGTCTACACCCGGGATCACATGGACTATGTGGCCGACTGCCTGATTGCGGTGAAAGCGCGGGCCAGCGACATTCGCGGGCTCACCTTCGACTATGAACCGCCGCTGCTGCGTCACTTCACTGCGCGGCTGAAACCTGTCTGATCAGCAACCGGTTAGATGTGGTGATCAACCGCGCCAAACTGTGAAGACCAAGAGCCGTTCCCGGTTAAACGGCCCAGTAAAAAAGCCCCCGCACCAAGGTGCGGGGGCTTTCGTTTATCGAAGCAAACTGGGTCAGACCGCTTGATACTCCAGCTCGACAGAGCCCAGCGCCTGGAGGGTGGACTGGGCGGAGTCACGCTGGCTGATCTGACCGTTTTTATTCTCCAGCAGCACGGCGCGGCAGATGGTGGCGAGATCTTCGCCGTTAAGCACCGCATGGGCGCAGGCCATCTGCATCGGCGGCAGGCTGGGGTTGAAGGCAGCATTCTCGGCGTAGCGGCCAGAGAAGATGCGGCCATCGGCAAATTGCAGCGCCACTGCAGCATAGCCCTGACTGTAGGGGGCGTAGCTTTGACGGGCGGCGGCCAGCGCAGCCTGCCACAGCGGGTCTTCGCTTTGAAGCTCAAGCTCTGCGTGATCCTGCGGGCTCATCAGCGCATCTGTGATGTCGAGATCCGCCGGGCCAAACGAGTGGGGCAGGAAGGATTGCAGGGCGCTCAGGTCATCGGGCAGGGAGACTTTCAGGATCTTGGCGGTGCTCAGCTCGTTCATGAACTGACGGCAGTGGCCGCAGGGGGTGTAGTTGACGGTGATTTCGCTGATCCCGGTCTCGCCACCCAGCCAGGCGTTGGAGATGGCGGACTGCTCGGCGTGGACCGAGTGGAACAGACCTTGCCCCGCAAACTCCATGTTGGCACCGAAGTACCAGCTGCCGCTCAGGCCGCAGGCGATGGCACCGACATAAAACTTGGAGATGGGGGCCACCGAGCAGGCGGCGGCCAGCGGCAACAGGGCGAGGCGCAGGGCGCGATCATCGAGACCTGTGGCGGCTTTCAGGGTGGCGACTTGCTCCGGCGTGAAGCGGGCGTTGAAGTCGGCACTATCCAGCATGGGCTGCACGGCTGCTTTTAGCGGGGCAGAGAGGGTATCGAATGGCTTGGCAAAACGGGGATGCATAGTGTGTCCTCAAAGGCCAATTGGGCGGCCATTGTAGGGAGCAAGCTCGGGTAAATGTGTGAGCAGGCTCACGCCCTGACGGGCAAACGGAGGGGGATGGTAATGGAAACGTTTGTCTTGTGCAAATTGTGCGGCAGGTCGCACCCCGAGAGGCCAGCAGGCCCCCCGGAATGGTCAACAGGTGGTCAATGGGGTGATCAGATCAGCCAGTGATAGATGGCAAACAGCAGCGGGGCGACGGCCGCGGTGAGGATCCCGCACACCACCATGGCGAGCGATGCAAAGGCGCCCTGGGTGATCCCTTTCTCGGCGGAGGTGGCGGTGCCGATGGCGTGGGCACAGGCCCCCATGGCGAGCCCTTGCGCTTCCGGATCGGTCACTTTGAGCAGTTTGAGCAGCGGGTAGCCGATCAGGGCACCGACAATCCCCACCACCACCACCACGGCGGCCGCGATGGCGGGAATGCCGCCGATGGACTGGCTGACGCTCATGGCGAGCGGGGTGGTGATGGATTTGGTAGCCAATGAGGCGAGCAGTGCCGGATCTGTGCCCATAAAGTGACCGATCAGCAGGGTTGTGCACACCGAGATCAAGACGGAGGCGAGGGTACAGATTAGGATGGGCTTGAGTTTGGCCTGGATCTGGCGCGCCTGCTGATAGAGCGGCAGCGCCAGCGCCACCACGGCGGGCTCCAGCAGCATGGTAATGGGGCTGCTGCCGCGCTCGTACTGCTCAAGTGGCAGCTCAAACCAGAGCAGCAGGCCGATGATCACCGCGGTCGGCACCAGCACAGGGTTGATGATGGGCCAGGGCAGACGGCGATAGAGGGCGCGGGTGGCGAAATAGAGCGCCAGGGTCAGGGGAATGGCTAGCCAGAAGATCATTTGTTCATCCTCTGGTAGAGCCGACCGACGGTGGCGAGGATCAGCACGATCCCGAGCACGATGCAGAGCATGATGACGCCGAAGGATTGGCGCAGGGGCTCAAGCCAGGCCACCAGTCCGACCGCAACCGGCACGAACAAAACGCCCATGTGGCGCAGCAGCAAGCCAGCCCCCAGCTCGACCCAGTGCAGCTTGATCAGTTGCAGGGAGAGCAGCACAAACAGCAGCAGCATGCCGATGATGCTGCCGGGAAAGGCAAACGGCAGGATGGCTGCCACGGATTTGCCTGCCAGCAGGCAGGCGACGATGACCATAAAGTCACGAAAGTACAGCAAGGCGCGTTGCGCGATCACGTGAACCTCATCGACTGGGAAGAAAAATCGCAGTTTACCAGAGAGGCCGGGTCGCGGCATTAAAACAATAACAACTGAAATCAGTTCGTTTGAAGCTGATTTGTATGCAGATTATCTGTTGAACATCGTCTGATAGAACCCTTTTTCGAACTACAAGGAGTAGTGATGGCATCCCTCTTGTCCCGAGTTCGCCAGCTGGCGAACGATAATGCGTTGCCACCCCATCTGCTGCAAACCCGTCAGTGGGAAGGGCCCCAGTGTCGGGTGCGCCTCGACAACACCGGTTCTGATGCCACCTCGGTTGACCGCTGGGTGCTGTTTGACGGCAAGCTTGGTCTGCCGGTGGAGAGCGCCATCTATGGCGAAGGATTCCAGATGCTGGCCCAGACCATGGGTAGCTGGCAATCACCGCAACATGTCGGCCGTTGCCCCGATGCCAGCGTCTATCGCATCACCGATGACAATGGCTACCACACCATTCACAACCTGTTGCTGGTGGAGCATGGCAAGGGGTGGCTGCTGCTCGCCTTTGCCAGCTGCCACCGTTTTGGCGGGGAGTTTCGCCTCTACCCCGATGGCCGCTTGCAGATCCTGATGAACTGCGAAGGGCGAAAACTTGCAGCCGGTGAGCACTGGCAGAGCGAGGCGCTGATCTGCCTCGAAGGGGCGGAGCGCGAAGATCTGCTGGCCGAACTGGCACGGCTGATCGAGGCCGAGCACGGCTCGCAGATCGGTAAGGTGAGCGAGCGCCCGAGCGGCTGGTGCTCCTGGTATCACTACTACGCCGAGGTGAGCGCCGCCGATATTCGCGAGAACCTGCAGGTGCGTGCCGAGCGCTTCCCGGCCCTGCGCTATGTGCAGATCGACGACGGCTATCAGGCCAAGATGGGCGACTGGCTTACTCCGTCGGCCAAGTTCGAGCAAGGTGTTGCTGCATTGGCTGCGGAGATCAAACAGGCTGGCTGCGAGCCCGCTCTCTGGGTCGCTCCCTTTATTGCAGAGCCTGGTTCACAGGTGTTTCAGGAGCATCCCGACTGGTTTGTGAAGGGGGATGACGGTCTGCCGTTGCCCTCCGAGCGGGTCACCTATGGCGGTTGGCGCTGCACCCCCTGGTATGTGCTGGACGGCACCCACCCCGAGGTGCAGGCGCACCTTGAGCAGGTGTTCAGCACCCTGCGCGAGCAGTGGGGCATCCACTACTTCAAGCTCGATGCCAACTTCTGGGGCGCCATCCACGGTGGTCGTTTCCACGATACGGCGGCCACCCGGGTTGAAGCCTATCGACGAGGTATGGCGGCCATCCTGCGTGGTGCTGGTGAAGGCGCTTTCCTGCTCGGTTGCAACGCACCCATCTGGCCAAGCCTTGGATTGGTGCACGGCATGCGGGTGAGCGATGACGTGGAGCGCAATGGCCACCGCTATCGCCAGATTGCCCGTGAAGCCTTCTGCCGTGCCTGGCAAAATGACAAGCTCTGGGCCCTCGACCCCGACTGCATTTGCCTGCGGGATCTACCGAGCCAGCAGGCAAGTAAAGCTGAATACAGTTTCCATCTGGCTGCACTGGTGGCGAGCGGTGGCATGATGCTGGCCGGTGATCGGCTGCAAGATCTCGATGAGGAGCAGGCTGCGCAACTGCGCAAGTTGCTGGCGCTCTGCGCCGCCCGGGCACCCTCTGCCCGTTTCGAGTCGATGGACTTTGCCTGCGGCGAAGTAAGCCTGCCCGAGGGCGGTACTCTGCTATGCCTGTTCAACTGGGAGGGGCAACCACAGGAGTTTCTGCTGCCGGAAGGGGGAAGCGATTTTTGGCTGGGACAGGCAGTCGGCACGGCTGTGACCCTGCAAGGGGGCGAGGGGCGGGTGATCCGCTACACCTGATCACAGCCTCACCACATACAATTCAGGCTCCATGACGGAGCCTGAATTGTTTCAATCAGCGGTTATCAGTCACGTTTTTCAGTAACGCCACTCAAAACCGACGGCGTATTTGGCTGAGCCATAGCCCGGGATATCACTGCCGGAGGCGATCGCCTTGAGGGTTAGCAACGGGGTGATGGGCACCCCCAGACCAAAACCGATAGCTAGCTGATCATTGGGGTTCCCCATCAGATCGACCCGCATCACCCGATAGAGGGACATGTCCTCGCTCAGGTGCATATAGGCTTGCGAAGCGCGGTTATAGACCTGACCAAACACCTCCAGCTGGAAACCTGACTGTGCGCTGATGGCCAGCGGTACCCCGACAAACTTGTAGAGATGGGAGCCGTTGAAGTAGCTGTTGGTGATCAGGGGAGTGAAATCAGTCTGCTGATAAAGGGTGTTGAAGTTCTGTTCTACGATGCGATAGGTCTGCTCGGGCAGGCGAGCAAGATAATCCGGCACATCGAACCGGTATGCGGCGTTGGCTGCCAGCGGCAGCAGGGCCAGTAATCCGAGCAGTGCGTGGTGACGAGGCATCAGCAAATGGCTTCCGTTCGGCCAAAGAGATCTCTTGCTTGGGAGACATCCGCTCAGGATGTTGCAAGATATTGGTTTTTGGGGAGATCCCCTTCGTCATTATGACCTGAAGAAGGGGATGAGCGGGAAGGATTTATTGTGAAACTACTCACAACTCATAAATCTTCCAGATAGTGGTAGAGACTCTTAAGAATCGCAAAGTTCCGTTCGTTACTCTGGTTCTGCTCTGCCAGCGCTTCGAGACGGGGCACGTAGTCCGGCAGACGGCGGCTGAAGTAGTCGCTGCAGTGCAGGCGCCAGCGCTTCTGCTCTGCTTCGCTCAAGGTGTGTGGCCAGTTGCGGGCGCGGTAGCGGAACAGCATCTCTGGCAGCCGGGCGTCGGTAAAGGCGAACTCCCGTTCACCCAGCAGATCCGCGGGGGTGGCACGCACCAGATCCATGGTGGACTTGTCGCCATGGCCAAAGAATCCTGCGTAGAGCTGGGTATCGGGGTCGCTCTCATTGCTGCCGGCGAACTCCTGATTGAACACTTCCACCAGTTTTTCCCGCACCTCGGGGTGGGCGCGCAGCAAATCTAGGCTCTTGCGGCACTGCTCACGATTGATGCCGAGCTCGTCGGCGCGCTCCGCGGTCAGGGTGGCGGCCGGCGCCAGCACCGGGCACTTGTTGATGTGCACCAGTTTCACCGGAATGCCCGCCAGATCCCCCAGCTCCTCTTTTTTGGTATAGAGGCGCTCGCGGATCTCCTCGCTGGAGAGTTCAATGAGCGGGGTGGGGTCGCGGGTCAGGTCGACCATGATCACCGCGTTCTGGTTGGTGGGGTGCCAGGCGAGCGGTGAGACCCAGCTTGCACACCCCTGCCAGGGGGAGAACATACCGGAGACGTGTACCAGCGGTTTCATGGTCACCACGTCGATCAGTGCCTTCACCTTGTTCTTGTTGCGAAGGTCAAACAGGTACCCGAATAGCTTGGGCTGGGCCTTTTTCACCAGCTTGGCCATCTCGATGGTGGCCAGCACGTCCGAGAGTGCATCGTGTGCATTGGCGTGGGCCACGCCGTTGGCGACTGTCAGCTTCTCCAGCCGGAAGCTCGGTTTGCCCTCATCGTCAAACGCCCACTCGATCCCCTCCGGGCGCAGGGCGTAGCAGGCCCGCAGCATGTCGAGAATATCCCATCGGGAGTTGCCGTTCTGCCAACTGTAGGCATAGGGGTCATAGAAGTTGCGATAGAGGGTGTAGCGGGTCACCTCGTCATCGAAGCGGATGCTGTTGTAGCCAAGCACACAGGTATTCGGCGTGGCGAACTGCTCGTGGATCTGGCGAATGAAATCCGCCTCGCACAGCCCATCCTTCATCGCCTTTTGCGGCGTGATACCGGTAATCAGGCACGCCTCCGGATCCGGCAGGTAGTCTGCCGGAGGCTTGCAGTAGATGACCAGCGGCTCGCCAATGATGTTGAAATCCGCATCGGTACGAATACCGGCAAACTGCGACGGCCTGTCCTTGGCGGGGCTGATGCCGAAGGTCTCGTAGTCGTGGAAATAGAATGTTGGCTCGTTGCCCGCGTGTGCTGTTTTGCTCATGTTGCTCGAGATGAGGTATCCGATGACGGCGGCTAGCGCCTGGGTGGGCGGTGCCAGGCACCACAATTGCCTGCATGGTAAACCATAGCGCAGGCAGAACGAAGGGCGAGCCGCGCAGGTGGCGGTTTATTGGGCGGAAAGAGACCTCATAGAGTTAGAGGGGAGTCAGCCAATCAGGTGGCCAAATTCACTATGTCACTAGATCCAACGCTTCAGTCGGTCGGAGACATGGCGCTCTTGGGTCGCGCCCGTGGTTTTTTTGCAAGGATCCTCTCTCATCCGATTTGTTATGAAGGCGCTCACAAAATTGAGCAATCGTTTAGTTTTGGGCGAAATCTCTGGTGTATCATTTGTTCAAAATAATGAAGATATAAATGATGACAAACCCATACATCAGTAAAGAAGGCATGGCAGTGATATGCCTTGCAAAGTATCTCATGACGACCCAGCCTGACGACCGCCTGAGGACGATAGAGTCCTTGTCTGACGAGATCGGTGTATCGGTTGGATTTATACAGAAGGCGTTTACCACGCTGGAAAATGACAAGGCGGTCAGCTTGAGTAAGCAGGGGCGTAATGGCACTTATATTCGGCAACTCGATTATCAAAAGCTTGTCCGTTACTCCGGCATCAGCCATGTGGTGTGTGCCATGCCGCTGCCTTATACAAAGCACTACGAGGGCCTGGCCAGTGGATTGAAGGCGCAACTTGGCAGCCTGCCACTCTATTTTGCCCATATGCGCGGCGCTGATGTCCGTGCCGAATGCTTGAAAAAGGGTGTCTATGACTTAGCCATTATGTCCAAGCTTGCTGCTGGAACATTGGGTGGTAGCGTGAAGATCCTGGCGGATCTGGGGGCTGAGTCCTATTCACTCGAGCATCGATTGATTTATAGGGAAAACGAATATGAGACTATCAAACGCGTAGGGGTCGATCCGGCATCTCCTGATCAGCGAATTCTGACCGAGAAGGCGTTTGCAGGAAGAGAAATTGAAATTGTCGAGATCAACTATTCCAACAGCTTGAGTTATCTCGTTTCCGGGCAGATAGATGCGGTCGTGTGGTTGCCCGAGGCCATCGATATGAATGTATCGGGGCTGTGCGAAAAATCGCTTCAGCATATTGATGAATGTCGCCAAGCATCCCAGGCGGTAGTTCTTGTCAGTCGCCAGCGCCAGCATGTCTGCGAGCTAATTAGTAAGTTACTTGATGTTCATCAACTGTTGGTCCATCAGCGTTTAGTAATTGAAGGGAAGTTAATACCAAGTTATTAATATTTGAATATGGAGATATGCAGTGATAGCGCGATTACAGTTACTCCGGTCAGCCGATGTGATCAGTCATGATGCATTAAAAGCATGTTTATTGGTAATGGAAGACCTCAGGGAAAATTTTCCAGTTGGTGATGATAATGAGCAATTCCAGATGATGATTGTCCATCTGGCCAGGGCATTTGATCGGATTAAGTCAGGAACACCAATAGAGCAAGGTATGGATCCAACCCTGTTTGATGAAGTACAGGAAGATCCATTCTTCCATGATATTGATGTTCTCAACAGAAGACTGCTTGATAAAATTGATCTTGCGACAGCTCCGGAGAGTGAAAAGTCATTTATGTTGAGTAATCTTTTATCACTGCACTACTCATGTCAGGAGGGTATGTAATGTCGATTAGCCTCGATGGTTACACCTATTGTCATGAACATCTGCACATTGACCTATCCTCACAGAAAAGGGATGAAGATTGTCTTCTTGATAGTTATGCGTCGATCCGGGATGAGCTTGTTGCACTCAAACAGCATGGAGTGCTTAATCTCATCGAGATGACAAATCGTTTTATGGGGAGAAATCCTCATTTTATTGAAAATATAATGCAAGATACCGGCATGAATATCCTGATGTCGACAGGTTATTACATCGAAGGTTTCTTCCCCGAGAAGCTATACCGTATGTCAGCTCGCGAGATATGCGGTGAGATGGTGCATGAAATCACGGTGGGTATCGATGACAGTGCACTTAAAGCTAGTGTCATTGGGGAAATTGGTAGTAGCGAGAACGCATTTACCGAAACCGAGCGAAAAGTCTTTGAAGCTGCAGCAATGGCGCATTATGAGACCGGCCGCCCAATCTCGACCCACCTTTCCATGAGCACCATGGCAAGAGAACAGGTGAAGTTATTCAAGTCGTATGCGGTCGCAATGGAAAGGGTCACTATCGGTCATTGCGATCTTAAAAATAATCTGGATGACATCTTGTGGTTGATCGAACAGGGTTGTCATGTTCAGTTTGACACTATCGGTAAGAACAGTTACTTCCCTGATTCGTCGAGAATCAACATGCTGAAAGAATTGGCTAGCAGGAATTTGTTGGATAGAGTCATGCTGTCTATGGATATAACTAGAAAATCACACCTTAAAAAAAATGGAGGCCTTGGATTTTGTTATCTGGTGGAAAGTTTTATTCCACAGTTACTTGAGTCAGGTATTAGTAAAACTCAAATAGAACAAATGTTACGTCTTACCCCTTACCACTTTTTTAAATGAGGCTGGATATAAAAATGAAAAAAATAGGGATTGCTGGATTGCAACGTGAGCAGATAAAGGCACAGATTGAACAAGCTGCACCGGGGGAGTTTGAATGTTATATTCTCAATGACATGGATGCCGCCATGAAGGTAAAAGCGGGGGTCCTGGATTATTACATCGGGTGTTGTAATACCGGTGCTGGGGCTGCACTATCTATCGCTATCGCCATTATCGGTTTTCCGAAAAGCTGCACCATTGCCAAACCTTCCATCAAGGCAAAGTCCGAAGAGGTGGAGAAATTTATTCAAGAGGGTAAGGTTGCATTTGGTCTTTCAGTGGAACATGTCGAACATGCCATTCCGTTATTAATTACCAAGCTTGCTGCCAATTGAGGGTAAAAAAATGGACATTATGCAATTAGGGTTAGTCACTCTGTTGTGTGCCATGACAGCTCTGTTGGCCAATATGAGTGCATCGGTATTTCATGACGGGATCAGACCGATCCTGCCCCAAGTCGTCGAAGGAAATATGTCTCGGCGTGATGCGGGATCCGTGGCGTTTGGCTTGTCGATTGGTTTCGTCGCCTCAGTCGGTATTTCGTTTACGCTTTCCACTGGTCTTCTAAACCCTTGGCTGCTTTTTTTACCGACTGACATTCTTGGTGTGATGATGGCTCGGCGTTGGCAAGCCGCATTAGCTGGCGGTTTGTGGGGGATTCTGGTTGTTACCTCTCTTTCCGGTGTGAATGCTGTATTGACAGGTTTGCCTGTTGATGCGGTTGGCGCGCTAGGTGAATTGGGTACGCCAGTGATGACAGCTTTTGCACTGTTTCCGCTGCTCGCCATCTTTTATCAGTTTGGTTGGAAAGCTGGTGCTATTTCGGCGGCAGTTATTGTGCTGGCGCGGCTGGCCACGATGAAATTTACCACTATTTATCCTGAGTCTCTGCAAATCTTTGTTGGGATGATGATGCTGGTGGGGACTGCCATATACAAAGACATCAACGATAAGAAAAATGGTATCGCGCCGCCTGATATGTCGGGTATGCACAGTTTGTTTGAAGAGCGCACCAAGCGCATCATGAAAAACTTGCCGTTCCTAGCTGCAACCGGTGCGCTGGTAGCTGTGGTTGTCAACGCGGGTTATTTCGCTGGTTCTGAAGTCTCTATCTATCCGCTTGCCGATGCCTACAAGTTGACCGATCCTGTCGCGCAGCAGACGGCAATCAACCAGGTTGCTCTTTCAGAATTCATGCGCGGGCTTGGGTTTGTGCCTCTGATTGCCACCACTGCACTGGCCACTGGTGTATATGGTGTGGTCGGGATGACTTTTGTGTTTGTGGTCGGTTATCTCTCACCTAACGTACCTGTTGCAGCGGTGCTGGGGGCCCTGACCATTTGTGCGGAAGTATTCTTGCTGCGTCGGATTGGCCATTTCCTGGAACAATTCCCGTCTATTCGTAATGCCTCGGATAATATACGTAATTCGATGAACACGCTGATGGAATTTGCACTCCTGATCGGTGGGGTACTGGCGGTGATGAAAATGGGTGGGACCACCGGGATTACCATTTTCACTATCTTGTTCTTCCTCAATGAGGTGATGGGCCGTCCTGTACTAAAAATTTCTGCTCCGGCTCTCGCTGCCATATTAACTGGTGTTGCACTCAATATTTTCCATATCGTCGGAATTTTTAATATCTGACCCCAGGGTCACCCGGTTTGACAGCCTGAAAACTATCGGGCCGGGTAAGCTACATTTATAAGGTGAGCGAAGATGTTTCTTGATGCTTTGAAAAGACAAAATCCGAGATTTATAGAGTGTGCAGCTGAATTATTAAAATCCAACCAGGTTTTGCCTGACACTTATATTATTGATGTCGACCAGTTTGTTGAAAATGCGAGGGTGATCAAGAAAACTGCAGATGAGTATGGGATCACACTCTATGCGATGACGAAGCAATTTGGACGCAATCCCGTTTTAGCAAAATTGCTGATCGATGAGTTAGGTTATGATGGTATTGTCTGTGTTGATTTCAAAGAAGCACGCCATTATTCAGATCTGGGAATAAATGTTAGTCATGTTGGGCATTTGGTTCAACCACCTACTGGGATAGTCCATGAATTGGTGAGTGTCACCAAACCAGAGATTATAACCGTTTATTCTATTGAAAAGGCCAAGGAGATTTCATCTGCTGCAGTTAATGCGAATGTAGTTCAAAAGATTATGGTCAAGTTTTATCAGCATGGTGACATTATTTATCCCAGTCAGGAGTCTGGATTTTTACTAAGTGAGCTGGATGAGGTTATCCAATCATTGTCAGCACTACCGAATATCGCTATAGCGGGGGTCACTCATTTTCCCAGCTTTCTCTATGATGAAGATAAAGATGTGACCGTGGCCACACATAATTTCAGGACAACGATGATTGCCAAAGAGCAGGCTGAGCGAATGGGTTGCCGGATAACACAGGTCAATGTTCCGTCTTCAACTAGTTGTGAAACAATACCGCTAATTGCCTCTCGAGGTGGGACGCATGGCGAACCGGGACATGCTTTGACCGGTACAATTCCATCAAATCAGAATGGGGATCAGCCAGAAAAGATTGCAATGCTTTATTTGAGCGAGATATCTCATCAGCATAACGGAAATAGTTATTGCTATGGTGGTGGATATTATCGGCGTGGACGTATTCGTGGTGCACTGGCAATGGATGGCTCAGATCCACACGGACGCTTCATGCCATTTGTGGCAGGTGATGATGGCAGCATCGATTACCACATCCAGTTGGCGGGAACGTGTCCCGTCGGCACACCCGTTATTATGGCTTTCCGCTCCCAGGTGTTTGTGACCAGGAGTGATGTTGCGCTGGTTTCAGGAATATCGACAGGGACCCCGAAAATCATCGGACTCTATGATTCGCAAGGGCGAGAGTTGTAAGGGAGGGATTATGGCAAGGTTTATTGTTGTCGTCCTCGATGGCTTTGGTATCGGCGAAATGCCGGATGTACTGGCCGAGCGACCACAGGATCACGGTGCCAATACAGCAAGAAAGCTCATTGAGCATTTTTCAGATAAACATCTGCCGACGTTGGCACGGCTTGGATTGTTGAATACGGTGTATCCCGTCAACTCAGTGATGCAACGTAGCCAAGCTGCAAACTGGGGTAAGTCAATGCTGGGCCATGAAGGGTGTGACACCTTTATGGGGCATCAAGAGATCATGGGGACCAAACCGAGAGCACCGCTACAAGCCCCCTTTAGTACATATATCGACAAGATAGAGGCAGGGTTGATTGCCGCAGGATACCAAGTCAACCGAATATATCGCGATGCTCTTGCCTTACTGGAGGTCAACAGCTGTGTCGTGATCGGGGATAACCTTGAGGCCGAGTTGGGACAGGTTTATAACATTACAGCCAATTTGAACTTGATATCATTCGATGACGTCGTGAAAATCGGAAGAGTAGTCAGGAAATATAATGATGCTGGACGAAACATAGCGTTTGGTGGGTTGGTTGATTCCATGGCTGATATCTATTCAGCTATTGAAACCAAACCAGATAAAAACGGAAATATAGCATTTATTGGGATCAATGCTCCACGCTCTGGAGCTTATAATAACGGCTTTAAGGTTATTCACCTTGGCTATGGAGTCGATCCATCGACACAAGTGCCACAATGTCTTAATCAGGTTGGAATCAAGACGTTCTTATATGGTAAGGTCGCCGATATCGTAGAGAATGAACACGGTGTTTCATATCCAGGAGTAGTCGATACCGATACACTGTTTGATTTATTGCTGCGGGATGTTGTTCGGGAAGATAATGCATTTTTCTGCCTCAATGTTCAGGAAACGGATCTTTCCGGTCACCAACAAAATGCTGGACGTTACTGGAATACGCTCGAGAGAGCTGATGCCGGATTATCAAAGATCTTGGACGTTATGTCCATAAGCGACCTCTTGATTGTCATGGCTGATCATGGCAACGATCCCTTTATCGGACATTCTCTTCATACAAGAGAAATGGTGCCAATATTGTTATTCAGCCATAAATCAAAGGGGCTTGAGTTAGGTGTTCGTGATACCCTATCTGATGTGGGGGCCAGTGTTGCCAAATTCTTTAATGCTCCCATGCCAGAATTTGGCTCGCCTATAAAGTTCTAGTTCGACGATATATAAACACTAATTATGTTCTTTGCACCTCACTTTTTATGTTGGTGAGATAGGCTTATATCATTAATCAGGAGTTGCTAGATGAAACATGGATTAAGTATTCCGTTATTAGGGAGCATATTTTTTGCAACCACGGCATCAGCCTCAACTGGAGGAATGCAGGAATTTCTCGATAGTCTCAGAAATTTTGAGTCCGGTATCAATCCGGCACAGAGCCAGTTTTACCTCGATAATCTGGATAACCCCGTTTATACCTACGCCAAGGTCACCAAGCCTGGTCGACTGGTCAGGGACTGCGCCACAGGGACTATGGTGCAAGAACCCACCACGATAAAACAGTATTTTACCAAGCTGGGTCTTGGCAGCATCTATAACGAAAATACCCCGCATGACCCGGGCATGTTCAAGTTGATGCAGTATAGCTCGATGAACGCGTGGGGATTTGTCGGGTATCAACTGGGTGAGGCGGTAATGATAGATGCTGGCTATTACAGTCCGTCGACAGTACAGATTGCAGGTAAGGAATACGACAGCTTTTATATGTTTGTGCCCGATTCGACCTGGATCGGTTGTAAAACTGAGGCGCTGGCTGAAATCCCGGGATCAGGCGGTAATCAGGTGTACGTAACGGATATTAACCGCTGGCAAGGGCATTTTATCGGCAAGAACGGGGTCAACAATTTCACCGATTTCATCAAGCCCGATAAACAGGAGCTGGTGATCCGGGATGTCATGCACTTCAACTACAAGGTCATCAGCAAGCTCCTGCAAGATGCCAATATGACCTGGGCACAGGCCTTGTCGAAAAGCTGGACCGATACGGATAATAACGGGCAACAGGTAACGGTCAAGGCAACTATGTCCGGTATCCTGGCCGCAGCTCACTTGCGTGGAGCGTGGGGAACCGCCGAGCTGTTGACCAAAGACAAGATCACGTGTGACGAGCAGGGAACTTGTATCACCAAATATGTACATAAGTTTGGCGGTTACAACACGCTGTTTGATGTACCGGGTGACAGCGTCACTCAAGGCTCCCCTTACGATGAAGTACTGATGGCGGGGTGGGGGAATGACACCGTGATCTTGGGGGGTGGCAAAAACCAGTTGCTACTCAATGAGCAGAAGGGCTCTATCACCACGGTTACCGACTTTGTTATCGGCAAGGATAAGATCGTGCTACGTGGCTGGTCCAGCGAATTACCTCTGGCGTCCATGGTGGTCACTCAAGGGAAAAATGGCGCTGAAATCGATGTTTCTGGGCAAAAAATTATTTTGAACAACATCAATGCTGGCGATGTACTGGCCAATCCTTCACAAGTGATCATTCAGTCCATGGTGTACACGCTGGCGTGGAATTCAGGCAAGCAGGTCGTCGCTCAGTTTGACCCCAAGGTGGATCGTATCGAGGGTTCGTCGGGGATTGGGTTCAAACATCTCAAAGCTTATGAGACCAGTTCCTCGGTGGTGATTGGTCCCCAAGCCGATGACGGTGGCATTTATGCTTCGTATGAGCTGATGGGGTTGACGTTGGCCGACCTGTCGCCTGACATGTTCCTCAACGTGACCGGCAGCTTTGATCGTCTGGGTTTTATCGTGCCGCTTGATCACAAAACCTGGGGCTGGAATATGTCGCTGGTGGTGAACAGCTTCAATCCGCAAAAAACGGTGCTGACCGTTCCGAGCAATCAGCCAGTGCCATTTTCTGCTGTAAAGTTGACTCAAAATGGCGCCAACACCGAGCTGACCTTGCTCGAGCCGTTTGCCAAGGGTGACAAAAAGATCGTTATCCTGCGCAATACCGATGTGAAGAGTCTCTCTGAACGGAACTTCTCCGGCTTCAGCGGTCAGTACAAAGAGGTTACGATCGATATTCCCGTGATGTTTGACATTCGTGCTAGTGTCGTCGGCACCGGTGGCACTATCTCTCCTGCACCGGATACTGCAGGTATTATTCAGGCAAAAGGGGGAAGTGCACTGACAGTCGCGTTCATTCCTGACCTCGGATATCGAGTGAAGAGTATCACCGTCGATGGCGCGGCCCAGCCGGTGGCGAGCGCTTATACCTTCCCCAGCTTGGCGGCCAATCACCGCCTTGAAGTGAGCTTCGAGAAGGGTAGTGCCTGTCCGGCCTCCTGGAACAGCACTCAGGTGTACAACACCGGTGACAAGGCGACCTATGTCGGCAGCATCTATGAGGCCAAGTGGTGGAACACCAATAACCAGCCGGACCAAGGTGGTCCCTGGAAGCTGCTAGGCGCTTGTCAGTAAAGTGTGTGCTGACACGTGACCCTAATGCGGTCGCTTCTTATCTAAAAATTCCCGGGCATTGCTCGGGAATTTTTCTTTTGAATTTCATTCCCTTTACCCGTTGTTACTCTTGTGTCTGTCAGACGAGCTGTGTTGTGTCAGCAAATTCGCACTCTTGAGCTTGAAGGTACAGCCTTGCTGGATGAGCTCCTCCCGGTTGGCCAGTACCAGCGGGTAGAGCAGGGGATGTTGTTGATGTTCTCCGTTATAGCTCACCTACATCCGCTCCAATGCGTAGTGCATCAAAGGGATGCGCTGGTTAATCAACAGCTGGTTCCCTGTCATGGCATTGTCTCTGACAATGATTGCCTGCTGACCCTCGCTGAGGCCTGGATGGGGAATGACTACCGCATGGGTGTTCCACTCCAGATCCTGCTCCCGGCCGTGAGGGGAGGCATCCAGCCGATCCGGTTCGCCGCGAAAACGACTCATCACAAAGTCCAGATATTCCCTTTTCTTCTCGCAGTAAGCACGTACGTGCGAGAGTGTAAAAAAATCTGTGTAACTGGCATTCTTACCAACCTGTTGAAAGGACAACAGAATGCCATTATCAGACGAACTCATAGATCAACTGTTGACGGGCTACTCCAGCCCTGACGATATCCTTGGCGAGAGCTGTCTACTTAAGCAGCTCACCAAGCGCCTTGCCGAGTGAGACCTGGAAGCCGAGATGACGGCACACCTGGGCTACGCCAAACATGCCAGCGACCGCAAGAACACCGGTAACTCCCGTAATGGCAAAGGTGCCAAGACGGTGCGTTCCGTTCACGGGGACATCGCGCTGGAGATCCCCCAGGAGTGCAACGGCAGCTTCGAACCACAGCTGGTCAAAAAAGGAGAAAAGCAGCCCCAGGGTTTTGATGCTCGCATTCTCTCCCTCTATGCCCGAGGCATGAGCACCTGGGACATTCAGACCCATTTCACCGAGGTCTATGGTGTCGAGGTGCCGCCAACCTTCATCTCCCAGGTAACCAATGCGGTGATGGATGAGGTGACCGCCTGGCAGAGCCGCCCCCTGCATAATGTCTATCCCATCGTCTACCTGGATACTCTGGTGGTTCGCAGCCGGGCATTTGGCGCGGTACAGAACAAGGCCGTCTACTTGGCATTGGGCATCAACACCGAGGGCGAGAAAGAGCTGCTTGTCCTCTGGATAGCCCAGACCGAAGGTGCCAAGTTTTGGTTGTCAGTGACGAATGAACTGAAGAACCGAGGGTTGCAGGATATTCTGATTGCCTGTGTGGACGGGCTCAAAGGGTTTCCAGAGGCCATCGAGGCTGTATAGACGCAAATTCAGCTGTGCATCGTGCATCAGGTACGACATTCGCTGCGTTATGTCAGCTGGAAACAACGCAAGGAGGTTGCCGCAGATCTGCGCCGGATCTATGGCGCCGCCACCCTGGCCTTGGGCGAATTTGGTGCCAAGTGTGACGAGGAGCATCCCTGCATCAGCCGCTCCTAGACCAACAACTGGGAGAGATGTGCTTGTTCTTTGATTATTCACCGCAGATCCGTAAGGTGATCTACACCAGCAACGCCATTGAATCTCTCAATGCCTCGCTGCGAAAGGTGACCAAGACCCGGCGCTCATTCCCAACAGACGAGTCGGTGATGAAGGTGCTGTACCTTGCCCTGCACTAGATAGCGAAGAAATGGACCATGCCCATCCGGGATTGGAAACAGGCCATGACACAATTCATGCTCCTGTTTGGTGATCGGCTCGGACAGTGATTAGCCGCCAGTTACACAGAAAAATTTACCATCTCAGCATTGAATCGCGGCAAGGATCAGAGCGCGGGCAGCATTCCAAGGCTGACGCTGATTTGGACGCCGACGATCAGTATGCCCATGGCGGCGGCCACTCCTAGCGCCACTACGCCACCCGGGGCGCGGTAGTGGTGGGCAGGCGCCTGTTTGCGGCTCTGCCATACCAGCGCCACCGGCAGCAGTACCGCGAGGATCGCCAGTGCAATGGCTGCGTAGCCGAGAGCCATGATAAAGCCCTGCGGGAAGTAGAGGGCAAACAGCAATGGCGGCACGAAGGTGATAAGGCCAGTCTGGGTGCGGCCCTGCCAGTTGTCCTTGCGGCGGGTCACCTTGGCCATAAAGTCGAACAGCCCCAGCGTCACCCCGAGGAAGGAGGTGGCGAGCGCCAGATCGGCAAACAGGTGCATGGCCTGATTGAAGGAGGGCCAACTCACCAGCTTGCCGACGTTTGCCAGCAGGCTGTCCAGCGCACCACCGGTTTGCAGCAGGGCTTGTTGGCCGAGCAGACCTAGGATCGCCACCTGCCACAGCACATAGAGGATCAGCGGCAGGGCTGAGCCCCAGACAAATACCCGGCGCAACTGCTTGGGGCAGTCACCGAGGTAGAGCATCACGCTCGGAATGGAGCCGTGAAAGCCGAACGAGGTGAAGATGACCGGCAGGCCCGCCAGCAACAGGCCCTGACCCAGCGGCATCGAGAGCAGATGCTGCCCTTCAGTGCGGGGCAGCAGCAACGCCAGCACCACCACCATGATCACCAGTTTGACGGTGAACATCAGTCGGTTGAGGTAATCCACCGATCGGGTACCGACACAGACCATGCCGCCAAACAGCAGAGTAAAGGCCCAGGCGGCTTGCTCCTGGCTGAGGGGCATGCCCGCATCGGCCAGCACCTGTGCCAGCAGGCTGCTACCGCCGCTGATGTAGGCGGAGGCCAGCGAGTAGAACAACATCAGGATACAGAAGGAGGCGATGCGCTTGCCCCAGGGGCCGAGCAGATGATCCGCCAGCTGGTGCAGGTACCACTTGCCGGTGTTGAGGCTTGCCTCTACTTGCAGCATGGCGGTGAAGGCCATCAGGGCCCACAGGCCAATCATCAGCATCAGGGTGGCGGGGCCGCCGAGGGAGGAAGAGGCCAGCGGCAGGGCCAGCATTCCGGCGCCTATGGTGGTGCCGGCAATCAACAGGGTACAACCCAAGGTTTTGGTATTCATGTTATCCATCCGAACGTAGCGGTGTCAGTGCAAACAGGCGGTGTCAGCAGTGACGTCAACAAGAGGGGGCCAATTGGCGTTATCAGCAGGCGCCTCCGGGGATAGGGCCGGAGGCTAGCAATATCGGAACGGGAACATCTGTACCTAAAACCTGTCGGTTGTAAAAGATGGTTGCCACGTTAACGGATCGAAATAGCGGAGACAACCCCTAAAAAGCTGATCTTGTGCTGTGGAAGGCATTTAAGTGGAAATAAAAAATGACACTTGGCGCTATGTGCCGAAAAAATGTGCGCCTTGAGGGGGCGATGCCAATCCGCTTGAACCGGCCCTCGGGATCGGAGGGGCTTGGTACAGGCGCTTGGAAGGGGCGGCAGAGGGCAAAAGGGGGCGCTAGCGGCCCGGATGGCTCGGCATAAGTAAAAATAGGGTCATATGGCCAAAAGCCATAAATTCAATTTATAGCGAGCCGATGGGCCGATAAACAGGCCCTGAGCAGGGGTTGCAAGCCCTGTCGGCCGGTTGGCCGATCTTCCGCTGGCCAAACAGACGTGTGCAAAGGTGGGCGTAGAGAAGAGCAGCCGCACAGGCTGTCAGTTCTGGCTGCCCATTCCGGCAGTTTTTACAGGCAGCCTGTGTGGTTGTGGGCGGTTGTTGCTGGCGACTTAGCGACGGCGCTTGAGGGTGCGGCTCACATAGTGCAGCCCGCTCTGGTAGTCGCCGTTCACCGCCTTGAGCGCCAGCTCCAGCGCCTGGCTCGCCAGTGCGTCGTGCTGCTGGGGCAGGGAGTTGATGCCAAAGGGGAGGAAGTCGAGCAGCCGATCGTCCCCGAAGGTGGCCATGGCGAGCTGGCTCATGTCGATCTCTTGCTCCAGCAGGTAGTCGAGTACCCCCTCCATCAGGATATAGGAGGTGGTGATCAGCGCTTCGGGCAACTGACCCAGCTGCTGGTGCAGATCTTTGATCAGGCGATACCCCTCAAGGCGAGAGAAGTGATCCCCCTCGCACAGGTGGCGAGCCGCGCTGTGACTGGCGACCGCCTGCTCGAAACCGGCTTTGTGCTCCTGACTGATCGTGAGTGCCGGCAGCGCGGTGATCAAGGCGATATGGCGCAGAGTCGGGGTGAGCAGGGAGCTGGTGAGATCAAAGCTCGCCTTCTCGTTTTCACTGGCGACGGTGACGAACTTGTCGGCTGCCATCGCCCGGTCGATGGCGAGGATTTGGCTGCCTTGCGCCTGCAATTTGCCGTAGAAGGGGTCGTCCGGGGGCAGGCAGCTGGCCACCAGCAGGGCATCCACATGGCGGCTCACCAGCATCTGCGCCAGCTCTTTTTCTGTGGCGGGCTCATCTTCCGAGCAGACGATGAGCAGCTGATAGCCCTGCGCCCGGGCCCCCTGTTCCAGCCGTTTGGCCAGTTTGGCGTAACTGGCGTTCTCAAGGTCGGGCAGGATAAAGCCGAGGGTCTTGGTCTGGCCGCCACGCAGGGAGGCGGCGCGGCTGTCCGGCTGGTAGTTATGGGCGGTGACGACGGCCATCACCTTGTCGCGGGTGGCCTGACTGATGCGGTATTGGTCGGCCTTGCCATTGATCACATAGCTTGCCGTGGTGCGCGAGACACCGGCGAGGGCGGCGATTTCATCCAGTTTCATCATATTGGCTCTGTTTGAGTTGCAAGGCCCACGGTCACTGCCGGGTGAGGGCACCGAAAAGTGTGCGCGGGATCATATCATTGAAAAGCACTCTTTGTGGGTACTTGATCAATTCGCTGAAACGATTCAGTCTGAGTGTAAGTGAAACGATTCAGCCTGTCAGCAACGAAGAGACCCAGTGGCCTGAAAATCAGGCTCCGATCACAGTCAACCGTGTTCGGGTCTATTGTCAGCTGGCGAGTTATCCGAATGTTCAATTGTGACGTACCGGCGCGGCCGGAACCTGATGGAGAGTCTCTATGTTGAAGTTGGCGCGAGAGCAGATCTTGCTGGGGCAGTCGGTGGCGACCAAGTCGGACGCCATTGCCCTGCTGGCAGGCAAACTGACCGAAGCCGGTCTGGTGGAAGCGGGCTATGTGGATGGGATGCTGGCCCGTGAAGCGCAGCATGCCACCTACCTTGGCAGCGGCATCGCCATTCCCCACGGCACCACCGACACCCGTCATCTGGTGAAGAGCACCGGCGTCATGGTGGCCCAGTTCCCCAATGGTATCGAGTGGGATGAGGGGCAGATCGCCTACGTCGCCATCGGCATCGCTGCCAAGTCCGACGAACATCTGGGCATTTTGCGCCAGCTCACCCATGTGCTGGGTGACGAGCAGGCGGCTGCCCAGCTCAAAGAGGCCACCGATGCCGACACCATCATCAACATCCTGACTGGCGCCACTGTCGCCAAAGAGGTGCAATACCTGACCCTGGCTGACTTCCCGGCCGATGATCGCGACCAACTGCTGCTGGGAGCAGCAGCCCGCGCCAAGTCTGCGGGCTGGGGCGATGCCGCCATGGTGAGCGCGCTGCTGGCAAGTGAACCCGCCTACCTGGGCGAGGGCGTCTGGCTGGCCCGGGCCAATGTTCAGCAAATAGCATCGGCCCAGACCGGGTGGGTGCTGGCCACCCCGAGTAGCGCCCTCACGGCAGGGGAGCTGCCGGTCAGCGCCATGCTGCTGCTGTGTGCCGCAGATAGCAGCCATCTACCGCAACTGGAGAATCTGGCCAAACTGGCGGCTGCCGGTCAGCTGGCTACGCTGGCAGGCGGTGAGGGACTGGCCATGTTGCAAGCGGGCCCCGCGAGCGGTCTTAGTGAAACCTTCACCATCATCAACCCCCACGGTCTGCACGCCCGCCCGGGCGCCATGCTGGTCAAGGTGGCCAAAGAGTTTGCATCCGACATCCGGGTTGCCAATCTGGATGGCAGCGGCGAGGCGGTCTCCGCCAAGAGCCTGATGAAGGTGATCGGCCTTGGAGTCAAGTGCGGGCACCGTCTGGCGTTTCGCGCTGAAGGGGCAGATGCCGAAGCGGCCCTCAAGGGGATCGGTGAGGCCATCGCCGCTGGTCTCGGCGAGGGGGCGCATTGATGAAGATTGTTACCATCACCCTCAATCCGGCCCTTGATCTCACTACTCGCCTCGAGGCAATGAGCCTGGGCGAGGTCAATCTGGTGAGCGAGGCCAACCTGCGCGCGGCGGGCAAGGGGATCAACGTCGCCATGGTGCTCAAGGATTTGGGCCGCGAGGTGGGCGTCACCGGTTGGCTGGGCGCTGACAATGAACAGAGTTTTGTCTCCCTGTTTGCCGAGCGAGCGCTGGATGATCACTTTGTGCGCGTGGCGGGCAGCACCCGCATCAACGTCAAGATCTCCGAGCAGTCTGGTCGGGTCACCGATCTCAACCTGCCGGGGCTCACCATCCAGCAAGGGGAGGTGAGCGCGCTGGAGCAGACCATCGACGAGTTGGCTCCGCATGCTGAGTGGTTCGTGCTGGCGGGCAGCCTACCCAAAGGGGTGGTCCCCGATTATTGCGCCCATCTGATCCGCCTGCTCAAGGCCAAGGGCAAGCAGGTGATCTTCGATTGCAGTGGTGCGGCCTTAAGCGAAGGGATCAAGGCGGCGCCGACCCTGGTCAAACCCAATCTGGAGGAGCTCGGCCAGTGGGCGGGCCGCCCCATCAAGACACTGAGCGAGCAGGCCGAGTGTGCCCGCGCGTTGCTGGCAAGCGGCATTCCCAACGTGGTGATTTCCAACGGCGCCGATGGCCTCATCTGGTTTGCCCCGGATGCCGTCTGGCAGGCCATTCCACCGCGGATGCAGGTGGTCAGCACCGTGGGTGCCGGCGATTCACTGGTGGCCGGTCTCGCCCATGGTCTGAGCCTTGGCTGGCCGCCGGAGCAGACCCTGCGGCTGGCCACCGCCGTCTCGGCCTTGGCGGTCAGTCAGGTCGCGGTCGGCTTTGACGATATCAATGTGCTCAACCCTTTACTTGAACAGGTGCGCGTAGAGCGTCTGGAAGCGCTGGCACCGGTTCAATGCCATACCCCCTCAATGGAAAACTCAGGAGATGCCCAATGAAAGCAATCTTGGTTACGGCTTGCCCGGCGGGCATTGCCACCAGCTTTCTCGTTGCAAAACGGATAGAACAGCAGGCCAAACTGGCTGGCTGGGAGCTCACCCTCGACGTCGGCTCCAGCGTGCAACCGCGCCAGATCCCCTCAAAAGAGCAGATTGCCGCCGCCGATCTGGTGCTAGTCGTTGCCAGTGCTCCGGTGGATCTCGCTGCCTATGATGGCAAGCGGGTCTATCAGGGCAGCATGGATCTCGCCCTGCAGGATCCGGCCGCCTTGCTGGAAGCCGCAACCAGCGGCGCCAGTGTCTATCGCCATCAAGCCGCCTCCGCCGTTGCCAATGCTGCCGCCAAACCGGCCGCCGCTGGCAAGCGCATCGTCGCGGTGACTGCCTGCCCGACCGGGGTGGCCCACACCTTTATGTCGGCAGAAGCGCTGGAGACCATGGCCAAACAGCTGGGTTATCAGATCCGCGTCGAAACCCAAGGCTCGGTCGGTGCCCAGAATGCCCTGACCGCCGAGGAGATTGCCGCTGCCGATCTGGTGTTCCTCGCCACCGATATCGAGGTGGACATGGCCCGTTTCGACGGCAAGCCGGTCTATCGCACCAGTACCGGTGCGGCGCTCAAGAAAACCCGTGCCGAGCTCGACAAGGCGTGGAACGAGGCGAAAACCTATCGCCACAGCGGCGCCAGCCAGCCCAAGAAAGAAGAGAAGGCAGGCCCCTACAAGCATCTGTTGACCGGGGTCTCCTTCATGCTGCCCATGGTGGTGGCGGGCGGTCTTATCATCGCGCTCTCGTTCGTATTCGGTATCGAGGCGTTCAAGGTGGAAGGCACCCTGGCCGCGGCTCTGATGAAGATCGGTGGCGGCTCTGCCTTTGCCCTGATGATCCCGGTGCTGGCCGGTTACATTGCCTACTCCATCGCTGACCGCCCGGGTCTCGCTCCCGGCATGATCGGCGGTATGCTGGCAAGCTCGCTGGGCGCCGGTTTCCTTGGCGGCATCGTCGCCGGTTTCCTGGCCGGTTACAGCGCCAAGTACCTGAGCGACAAGGTGCGCCTGCCGGTGACCCTGGAAGCGCTCAAGCCGATCCTTATCATTCCGCTCTTTGCCAGCCTCTTTACCGGTCTGGTGATGATCTACGTCGTGGGTGGCCCGGTGGCCGGCATCATGAATGCCATGACCACCTTCCTCAACAACATGGGCTCTGCCAACGCCGTGCTGCTGGGTGTCATCATCGGCGCCATGATGTGCTTCGACATGGGCGGTCCGGTCAACAAAGCTGCTTACGCCTTCGGTGTCGGCCTGCTGGCCTCCAAAACCTATGCCCCGATGGCTGCGGTGATGGCCGCCGGTATGGTGCCGGCACTGGGGATGGGAATTGCCACCTTCCTGGCCCGTACCAAGTTCATCAAGGCGGAGCAGGAAGCGGGTAAAGCCTCCTTCGTGCTGGGTCTGTGTTTTATCTCCGAGGGGGCCATTCCGTTTGCCGCCAAGGATCCGATGCGCGTTATCCCGGCCTGTATGGTGGGTGGCGCCCTGACCGGTGCGCTCTCCATGCTGTTCGGCTGCGAGCTGATGGCACCCCACGGCGGTCTGTTCGTGTTGTTCATCCCGCACGCCATCAGCAACGTCATGATGTATATCGTGGCGATTGCCGCAGGCTCGCTGCTGACCGGTGTCTCCTATGCCATGCTCAAGCGCGGCGAAGAGCAGGCCAAACTGGCCACGGCATAAGCTTTGCCACCCGACAACACGTCATAACCAAGAGCGGCCTGCGGGCCGCTTTTTGTTTTGCCGGTGATATAGGTGAGTTGTGAGGTGGGGATTGCAGGTAGGCTGAGTTTAAAAATCCCAGCCGGGTTGTGTTTGCGGTTCATTGAGCGCGCCTTCCTGTGCCTTGCGCTGTGCAGCCTCGACCCGGCGTTTGCGATCCCGGCACAGGCGCATCACCTCTTGTTGCTGGGCAGGGGTCATGGTGAGCCAGTTGAAACGCTCTTCGCGGTTACGCAGGCACCCCTTGCAGTAGCCTTTGTTGTTCACTTCGCAGACCCCGATGCAGGGGCTCTGCAGCGGGAAGATTTCGAGCTGTTCCATCCATCACCTCGCACATCCTGTCACCTTGTTATAACCCAGCGGATCCCCTTTGGAGAAATCCTGCTTCAAGTGATTGATGTCGTTTGCTTTCCCCCTGCAAATTTGGCATCTTCCCCGCCGAGCATGGCTCTTGGCGTTATATGAGGACATATGAACAAACACGCGTACTGGCTGACCGCCGCAGTGCTGGGACTGGCCGGTTGTGCGGGCAACTCTGACAAAGCAGAAGTGCCCAAAAAACAGACCGACGACAGATGCTTTCTTAACTGCGAGGTGCCGGAAAATCTGGGCAAGCAGTATCTGGACGGGACCCTGCCAGAGGATCTGGTGAGGGTGGAGCGGGTCAATAGCCGTGCGCGTGCCGACTACAGCAAGTTTGGCCCGCAAAGCAGACTGGTATTGGAGCGCTCCGGCAAGATGACCCGCCGTTATGGCGAGCTCTATCACCAGCTCTCCCGCTGGGTGGCGGGCGGCGGCAATCCTGCCGACATCACCCGTTATGGTATCAGCCTGGCTCAGCTGGGCGGCGCTGATCGCATGGGTAACGTGCTGTTTACCGGTTACTACTCGCCGGTGCTGGAGGTGCGCCACCGCCCGGATGCCAAGTACAAATATCCCATCTATGCCATGCCCAAATGTGGCGGTCGCTGTCCGACCCGGGCCGAGATCCATCAGGGAGCACTGGCCAACCGCGGGCTGGAGCTGGGTTACAGCAAATCCCTTATCGACAACTTCCTGATGGATGTGCAGGGCTCGGGCTTTGTCCACTACGGGGATGACGATCGGCTGCAGTATCTGGGCTACAGCGGCAAGAACGGCCACGGTTACGTCAGTATCGGTCGGGTACTTATCGACCGCGGTGAAGTGCCCAAAGAGCAGATGTCGATGAAGGCCATCAAGGAGTGGGCCAACCGTCAACCGGAGGAGAGCGTCAAGGAGCTGGTGGAGCAGAACCCCTCCTATGTCTTCTTCGAGCGTCGACCCACCAATGATGTGATCGGCGCGGCAGGTATCCCGCTGCTGCCGCTGGCGGCTGTTGCCGCCGACAAGACCCTGTTGCCGATGGGGACGCCGATCCTCGCCGAAGTTCCCTTGCTCGATAAAGAGGGCAACTGGACCGGCAAGCACCAGCTGCGCTTGTTGATTGCGCTGGATGTGGGCGGGGCAGTGAAGAAGGGGCACCTCGATCTCTACCACGGTATGGGTGAGAAGGCTGGCGTCGCAGCCGGTCACTACAAGCACTTTGGCCGGGTCTGGAAGCTGGGTCTGCACCACGGGCCGACCGCTGCCCCCTGGTTGTAATCCTCTGAGGCTTTGGGCGTCTGTCATCGGGCGCCCGAGCAATGTGAATGTCTAGTCCTGAAATAGGTTTACACATTTTCAACTAGCATTTCTCTACTCAGAACCCCCTATGTACCGCATCGGGGGTTCTGTATTTCAACGCATGATGCGGCCGCTCCGCGTTGTAAATATCCACCGCTTCACGCACCATTTCCCGCGCTTGCGCCAAATCCTGCGGGCTTTGCAACAATAACTCTCCTTTCAAAATCCCGTTCACCCGCTCCGCCAACGCATTCTGGTAACAGTCATACCCATCCGTCATCGAGCATTTCACCCTGTACCGTTCATGTAATGACTGATACAGCCCCGAGCAATACTGCACGCCGCGGTCCGAGTGATGGATTAGCTCCCCGCTGCCACACCGTTGCTTCAGTGCTTTCTTGAACGCCATCGCCACCGACTCCGCGTGCATTCCTTCGTGCACGTGATGGCCCACTATCTTGCGTGAGTAGGCATCCGTCACCAGGCTCAGGTACAGCGGCCCGCTCCTGGCTGGCAGATAGGTGATATCTGCGACCCAGACCTGCTCCGGTGCTATCGGTGTGACCTGCTCTGGCCCCGCCTTGAGCAAGTTGGGATGACGGTAGAAACGGTGAAAACTGTGGGTGGTCTTGTGATACGCCCGTCTGGGCTGCACCAGCAGGCGGTGCTCGGCCAATATCTGAAACAGCCTGTCACGCCCGACCTTGAGCCCGTCATCATCCTGACCCTGCAGCAGATAATGCAGCTTGCGAGTGCCCATCCGCGGTTGTCGCAGTCGAACCTGACGCACGAAGCGCACCACCTGCAAGCCCTGTGCATGGCGCTCGTCGGCGACCCGATTGCGCTTGTAGTAAGCCTGCCGGCTTATCCCCAGAAACAGGCAAGCCCTGACGATGGTTAGTCTCTCGACTTGCCGCTGCGAGAGGACTTGCCGGGTCGCTTTTTTACGATGGAGACACCGTAGTCATTCTTCAGTACATCGACGACGGCCTCAAAGAACTGGGCCTTCTGACTCATCAGTACCAGCTGCTGCTCGAGTTCCTTGATACGCTGTTCGGGCGTCTGGTTGTCGGGGTCAGGCATGGTGATGCTCCTGCCGGCACGCACAGAAGCCCCCTGGCTCCAATCTTGCCGACCATGTTTACGCAACCATACCAGAACGGTGGAGCGGCCCTGAATGCCATAACGCACCTGAGCCTGTTTGTAGGTGAGCTCGCCTTTTTCAATCTGCTCGACCAGTGCCAGTTTAAAAGTCAGCGAGTAATCGCGCTGTGTCCGTTTCACACCTTGTCCCATCGGGTTCTCCATTTATTGGGGGGAAAGGTGTAAACCATATTCAGGACGGGACAGAAGAGACAAAAAAAGCCGCCGGATTGCTCCGGCGGCTTTCTATTTTGTGCGAGTTGCCAGTCTTTGGCTGCGTCAGCTCTTCTGGATATCCAGCCGGATAGCGCCGACCGGTTTGCAGCAGCAGGGGAGGCACTCCCCCTGGGCGACGAATGCCAGCGGCACATTGGGGTAGTGCACCTTGCCAGCCATCAGCGGAGTGCGGCAGGCGCCGCAATAGCCGCTGCGACACTGGAATTCCACATGATGACCGTGGCGCTCCAGGGTCTCCAACACACTTTCGCCGGGATGGGCGTGCAGCACGGCACCATCCCGGGTATGTACCCGTGGTGCCACGACCGCATGCTGTTCGGCAGGTGCGTGCGGGGCAGGGGTCAGCGTGTTGGTGGCGTCACTCACAGCTCGAAATCACCCAGGTCGTCGGCATTGACTTCGCTGTCGATCTGACCGACCAGATAGGAGCTGACCTCTACCTCTTGCGGGGCGACCTGCACGTTGTCGGATGACAGCCAAGTGTTGATCCAGGGGATCGGGTTTTGCTTGGTGCCGGCAAAGGCTGGCTGCAGGCCGACTGCGCTCATGCGCAGGTTGGTGATGTACTCCACATACTGGCAGAGGATATCCTTGTTCAGGCCGATCATGGAGCCGTCCTGGAACAGGTACTCGGCCCACTCTTTCTCCTGAATGGCCGCTTCTTTGAAGATCTCGAAGCAGGCCTGTTCGCATTCGGCGGCGATCTCGGCCATCTCCGGGTCATCCTGGCCGGTGCGCATCAGGTTCAGCATGTGTTGGGTGCCGGTGAGGTGCAGCGCTTCGTCGCGGGCGATCATCTTGATGATCTTGGCGTTGCCTTCCATCAGTTCGCGCTCGGCGAAGGCAAAGGAGCAGGCGAAGCTGACGTAGAAGCGAATTGCTTCCAGCGCGTTAACGCTCATCAGGCACAGATAGAGCTTCTTCTTGAGCTCGCGCAAGGTGATGGTCACTTCGCGGCCCGCGACAGTGTGGGTCCCTTCACCATGCAGGTTGTAGAGGGCGGTCGCTTCGATCAGGTTGTCGTAGAAGTGGCTGATGGAGCCGGCGCGCTTCAAGATCTGCTCGTTGGTCACGATATCGTCAAACACCTGGGCGGGGGTATTGACGATATTGCGGATGATATGGGTGTAGGAGCGAGAGTGGATGGTCTCGGAGAAGGCCCAGGTCTCAATCCAGGTTTCCAGCTCCGGAATGGAGACCAGCGGCAGCAGGGCCACGTTGGGGCTGCGGCCCTGAATGGAGTCGAGCAGGGTCTGGTACTTCAGGTTGGAGATGAAGATGTGCTGCTCGTGGGGCGGCAGGGCCTGATAGTCGATGCGATCACGGGAGACATCCACCTCTTCCGGGCGCCAGAAGAAGGAGAGCTGCTTCTCGATCAGCCGCTCGAACACTTCGTGCTTTTGTTGATCATAACGGGCTACGTTGACCGATTGGCCAAAAAACATCGGCTCTTTGAGCTGGTCGTTTTGGGTTTGGCAGAAAGTTGAATAGGCCATGGTTACCAGAATATGTGAATAGAGAAAACAGGAGAGCGGGAGCTTCATGCTCCCGCCCGGTTATCAGTTCTTGCCGTGACTTAGATTTTGCAAGCCCCGCCAGCGCAACCGTCATCTTGCAGGTCGGTCTGGGCATCGTCTGCACCATCACGGGTGTTGTGATAGTACAGGGTCTTGAGGCCGTATTTGTAGGCGGTCAGCAAGTCCTTGAGCAGCTGTTTCATCGGGACCTTGTTGCCTTCGAAACGGGCAGGGTCGTAGTTGGTGTTGGCGGAGATCGCCTGATCCACAAACTTCTGCATGATACCGACCAGCTGCAGGTAGCCGTCAACGCTCGGTTGCTTCCAGAGCAATTCGTATTGATCTTTCAGGCGATCATACTCGGGCACCACCTGTTTGAGAATGCCATCTTTGGAGGCCTTGACCGAGACCAGGCCGCGTGGTGGCTCGATGCCGTTGGTGGCGTTGGAGATCTGGCTGGAGGTCTCGCTCGGCATCAGGGCGGTCAGGGTGGAGTTGCGTAAGCCCACGGACTTGATCTCTTCACGCAGACTTTCCCAATCCAGATGCAGCGGCTCGTTGCACAGCGCATCCAGATCCTTCTTGTAGGTGTCGATGGGCAGGATGCCCTGGGCATAGGTGGTCTCGCCAAACAGCGGGCAGGGGCCGAACTCGCGGGCCAACTGCACGGAGGCTTTCAGCAGGTAGTACTGAATGGCCTCGAAGGTGCGGTGAGTCAGCGCCAGACCTGAGCCGTCGGAGTAACGGGCACCGTTTTTGGCCAGGTAGTAGGCGTAGTTGATGACGCCGATCCCCAGGGTGCGACGACCCATGCTGCCCTTCTTGGCGGCGGCAATCGGGTAGTCCTGATAGTCGAGCAGGGCATCGAGGGCACGCACGGCCAGATCGGCCATCTCTTCCAGATCTTCCAGCTTCTCGATGGCTCCAAGGTTGAAGGCGGAGAGGGTGCACAGGGCGATTTCGCCACTCTCGTCGTCGATGTTGTTGAGCGGCTTGGTCGGCAGCGCAATCTCGAGGCAGAGGTTGGACTGGCGTACCGGCGCCACACTCGGGTCGAACGGGCTGTGGGTGTTGCAGTGATCGACGTTCTGAATGTAGATGCGACCGGTACCGGCACGCTCCTGCATCATCAGGGAGAAGAGGTCTACCGCTTTCAGGGTCTTCTTGCGAATGGCCGGATCCTGCTCGTACTTGACGTAGAGCTCTTCGAACTTGTCCTGATCGGCAAAGAAGGCATCGTACAGACCCGGCGCATCGGACGGGGAGAACAGTGTGATGTCACCGCCCTTGATGAGGCGCTGGTACATCAGCTTGTTGATCTGCACGCCGTAGTCCATGTGACGAACACGGTTCTCTTCCACGCCGCGGTTGTTCTTCAGCACCAGCAGGCTTTCCACTTCGGTGTGCCACAGCGGGTAGAACAGGGTGGCCGCACCGCCGCGCACGCCGCCCTGGGAGCAGCACTTCACGGCAGTCTGGAAGTATTTGTAGAAGGGGATGCAACCGGTGTGGAACGCTTCGCCGCCACGGATGGGGCTGCCCAGACCGCGGATGCGACCGGCGTTGATACCGATACCGGCGCGCTGGGAGACATAACGCACGATGGAGCTGGCGGTGGCGTTGATGGAGTCCAGGCTGTCGTCGCATTCGATCAGTACGCAGGAGCTGAACTGACGGGTCGGGGTGCGCACGCCGCTCATGATCGGGGTCGGCAGGGAGATCTTGAAGGTCGAGACCGCATCATAGAAGCGCTTGATGTAGTCCAGACGGGTATCTTTCGGATACTTTGAGAAGAGGCAGGCCGCAACCAGCATATAGAGGAACTGCGGGCTCTCGTAGATCTCGCCGGTGACGCGGTTCTGGACCAGATATTTGCCTTCCAGCTGTTTGACTGCCGCGTAGGAGAAATCCATGTCGCGCCAGTGATCCAGATGGGTGTTCAGCTCTTCGAATTCAGCCTGGGTGTAGTCTTCCAGCAGGTGTTTGTCGTACTTGCCCATGTCCACCAGACGAGCCACGTGCTGGTAGAGGTGGGGCGGTTCGAACTGGCCGTAGGCCTTCTTGCGCAGGTGGAAGATGGCCAGACGGGCTGCCATGTACTGGTAGTCCGGGGTCTGCTCGGAGATGAGGTCAGCCGTCGCCTTGATGATGGTTTCGTGAATGTCGGCGGTACGGATACCGTCATAGAACTGGATGTGGGATTTGAGCTCTACCTGGGAGACCGACACGTTGTCGAGCCCTTCGGCGGCCCAGTCCAGCACGCGGTGAATTTTATCCAGATCGATGGGTTCTTTGTGTCCGTTACGCTTCGTCACAAACAAGTTCATTGGCTGATGACCTTCAGTTGATTCCCGAAAAACCATCGCACAATGGTGCCACCCTGGCCCCGGCGGTGTGCGGGAGTTGGGTAGAGATTGTGCGATGAATCACAAGATGTAGTGTTATTTTAAGTTCGAGCTACAAGATAGTGAGGTCAGCCCGCCATTGCAATGTGTGGATAAGTGACGAGCTGTGGATAAATTGTGAGTCTTGCCCCGTCAGTTAGTGACCGCTCACAGTGAGCGGGTTTTCATTCGTCCGCTCCGCTAAATGCAAGTCTCCCGATCGAAGATGGAAAATTTAAATAACTTTTTTTGCTTGCGAAACGGGGTGCTTTTTACTAGCAAACGGCGGCTGATTATCCCTTATGCAACAAGGGTCAAAAGCTGTCCAGTAGTCGCAACCGCGGGTTCAGCGTGGCAAGGGCTTTGCATCAGATGACGGTGGTTTGTGGCCGCTTTGTGACGGCTGCGAGCTTGTCAAATGGGTATCCAACAGGCAGAAAGCTGCCTTTATTATCCATCAATAGACGAGTGATGGTGGCGCAGGAGCGTAAAGGAAGAGATGCAAGGGGCGGAGAGTCTCTTCGCCCCGTTATCGCATGTCAGCCGGTAAGGCTGCGCGTTACGCTTTGGCCGTCAACTCATAGCGCAGCCAGTGGTGCAGGGCCTGCACGGTATCAAAGTGCAGATCGGCGCCCCACTGGGCGGGATCTTCCTCATTATTGAGATAGCCCCAGCCAGCAACCGCCGTGCGCATGCCGGCATTGCGGCCCGCTTCGATATCCCGCACATGATCCCCCACATAGAGGCAGTGAGCCGCCTCGACCCCCAGCTTCTCACAAGCAAAGAACATGGGGGCGGGGTCGGGCTTGCGTACCGGCAGGGTGTCGGCACTGACCGTCACGCCGCAGCTGGCAAGCTCTGGCAGGGCTGCCAGCAGTGGCTCGGTGAGAAAGCCCGGCTTGTTGGTGACTATGCCCCAGGGGAGCTGTTTCTCATCGAGCCACTCGATAAGATCCACCATTCCCTCATAGGGACGGGTACCGACGCAGAGATTGGCCGCGTAGTAGTCGAGCAGGGCATTGCGCAGGCGTGTGGCCCCCAGCTCTTCAAGCAGTTCGTCGCCGAGGCCCGCTTTCAGCAGCCCGAGCGCCCCGTGGGAGGTGGTCTGACGAATGATGTCGTCAGAGAGCGGCGCAAAGCCTTCGCTGATCAGTACATGGTTGACGGCGGCCCCCAGATCCGGGGCTGTGTCGAGCAGGGTGCCGTCCAGATCGAACAGCACACAGCCAAGGGGCTGCGGGTGAGAGGCGCTCATCAGCCGTGCTCCGGGCGGACAAACTCCACCATATAGTTGACGTCGACATTTTTGCCGAGCTTGAACTGGTTGGTGAGGGGGGCGTAGTGGACGCCGCTCATGTCCCGCACCAGCAGGCCAGCTGCTTCCCCCATGCGACACAGTTCGGCCGGGGTGATGAATTTTTTGTGATCGTGGGTACCCTTGGGCACCATCTTCATCAGGTATTCGGCCCCGATGATCATCATCAGATAGGATTTGGGGTTGCGATTGATGGTGGAGACAAACACCCGGCCGCCCGGGCGCACCAGAGTCGCGATGGCGCGCAGCACGGAGGCGGGGTCCGGCACATGCTCCAGCATCTCCATGCAAGTCACCACGTCATACTGGCCCGGCACTTCGGCGGCATGGGCTTCGGCAGTGATCTGGCGATATTCGAGCTCAACACCCTGCTCCAGGGCGTGCAGGCGGGCGACGCCGAGAGGCTCCTTGCCCATGTCGATGCCGGTGACCTTGGCACCACGGCGGGCCATGCTCTCGGAGAGAATGCCGCCACCACATCCGATATCGAGAATGCGCTTGCCAAACAGACCGCCACTTTTGTCGGTGATCCAGTCAAGGCGTACCGGATTGATTTGATGCAGAGGTTTGAATTCACCTTCCATGTCCCACCAGCGGGAGGCGATGGCTTCAAACTTGGCGATTTCTGTCAGATCGACATTGGCATCACTGTTCATTTTTCGAAGATCCTGTGGCAGGGCGCCCGCTTCTGAGTCATGGGCGCAATCTATTGTCCTGGCGGGCATTATAACGGACGGACTTTGTCACACCAGCCCGATCTGATACCCGATTTGTGGCTTAAGGTATTTGGCTCAGTGTGTTACCATGTCGCGCTGTTTAAGCCAAAGAACAACTAATTAGGGATAAGGCTTTCTATGAGCGATCTGGCCAGAGAGATCACGCCGGTCAACATCGAAGAAGAGCTCAAGAGTTCCTATCTTGATTACGCCATGAGCGTGATCGTAGGACGAGCTCTGCCGGATGTGCGTGATGGCTTGAAACCGGTTCACCGCCGCGTTCTGTTTGCTATGAACGAGTTGGGGAACGACTGGAACAAGCCCTATAAAAAATCGGCCCGTGTGGTCGGTGACGTAATCGGTAAATATCACCCGCACGGCGATATCGCTGTGTATGACACCATTGTCCGGATGGCGCAGGATTTCTCCATGCGTTACATGCTGGTCGATGGTCAGGGCAACTTCGGTTCAGTCGACGGCGACAGCGCCGCGGCGATGCGTTATACCGAAGTGCGGATGGCCCGCATCTCCCACGAGCTGCTGGCTGATCTGGACAAAGAGACCGTGGACTGGGTGCCGAACTATGACGGTACCGAGATGATCCCGGCGGTCATGCCTACCAAGGTTCCCAACCTGCTGGTCAACGGCTCCTCCGGTATCGCGGTGGGCATGGCGACCAACATTCCGCCTCACAACCTCACCGAGATTGTCAATGGCTGCCTGGCGCTTATCGAAAACGGCGACCTCACCATTGACGAGCTGATGACCTACATCACCGGCCCGGATTTCCCCACCGGCGGCATTATCAACGGTCGTTCCGGCATCGTGCAGGCGTACCGTACCGGTCGTGGCTCCATCTATGTGCGGGCCAAAGCTGAAGTGGAAGTGGACGAGAAGACCAGTCGCGAGACTATCATCGTTCACGAGATCCCCTATCAGGTGAACAAGGCTCGACTGATCGAGAAGATCGCCGAGCTGGTCAAAGAGAAGAAGATCGAGGGCATCAGTGCCCTGCGCGATGAGTCTGACAAAGACGGCATGCGCATCGTTATCGAGATCAAGCGCGGCGAGTCTGGCGAGATTGTGCTGAACAATCTCTACAAGCACACCCAGATGCAGACCACGTTCGGCATCAACATGGTGGCGCTCGATAACAACCAGCCCAAGGTGATGAACCTTAAAGAGATCCTGGATGCGTTCCTGCTGCACCGCCGTGAAGTGGTGACTCGCCGGACCGTGTTCGAATTGCGCAAGGCGCGGGATCGGGCGCACATTTTGGAAGGTCTGGCGGTTGCGCTGGCCAACATCGATCCCATCATCGAGCTGATCCGTCACAGCGCGACCCCGGCCGACGCGAAAGCGGGCCTGGTTGCCAAGGGCTGGGAACTCGGCAACGTGGCCGCCATGCTGGAAAAAGCGGGCGACGACGCGGCACGGCCAGAGTGGCTGGAACCCGAGTTCGGTATCCGTGAAGGCCAATACTTCCTGACCGAACAGCAAGCCCAGGCCATCCTTGACCTGCGTCTGCACAAGCTGACTGGCCTCGAGCACGAGAAGATCCTGGAAGAGTACCAATCTCTTTTGGATCTCATTGCCGAGCTGCTGCACATCCTGGCGAGCCCGGCTCGTCTGATGGAAGTGATCCGCGATGAACTGCTGGCTGTGCGTGAGCAGTATGGCGACGAGCGTCGCACCGAGATCAGCATGTCCAGTGCCGAGATCAACATCGAAGATCTGATCACCCCGGAAGACGTGGTGGTTACCCTGTCTCACCAGGGCTATGTGAAGTATCAGCCGCTCTCCGACTATGAGGCCCAGCGCCGCGGTGGTCGTGGCAAGTCGGCCACCCGGATCAAGGAAGAGGACTTTGTGGAGCGTCTGCTGGTGGCCAACACCCACGACACCATTTTGTGCTTCTCCACCCGTGGCAAGGTCTACTGGCTCAAGGTTTACCAGCTGCCGGAAGCCTCCCGTGGCGCCCGTGGTCGTCCGATCATCAACCTGCTGCCGCTGGAAGAGGGTGAGCGTATCACCGCTATCCTGCCGGTGAAGGAATATGACGCCGAGAAGTATGTCTTCTTCGCCACCGCCAACGGTACCGTGAAGAAGACCAGTCTCTCTGACTTCAGCCGTCCGCTCTCCTCCGGTATCCGCGCCATCAACCTCAAAGAGGGCGATGAGCTGATTGGGGTGGATATCACCGACGGCAGCAACGAGATCATGCTCTTCTCCGACGCGGGCAAAGTTGTTCGCTTCGCCGAAGGCAGCGGTCGCGCCGATGCCGATGTCAGCGATGACGTTGAAACCGACGACGATGCCGGCAATGACGATGATGGCAGCGACAACGGCGAAGGCACCGAAAGCAAGGGTACCTTCAAGGGCGTGCGTCCGATGGGTCGTACCGCGGCCGGTGTGCGCGGCATCAAGCTGGGTGCCGGTGACAAGGTGGTTTCCCTCATCGTTCCGCGCGGCGAAGGTGCCATCCTCACCGCCACCGAGAACGGTTACGGCAAGCGGACTGCGTTGGCCGAATACCCGACCAAGAGCCGTGGTACCCAGGGCGTTATCTCCATCAAGGTGGATGAGCGCAATGGCAAGGTGATCGATGCGATCCAGGTCGAAGATACCGACCAGATCATGCTGATCACCAACGGCGGCACCCTGGTGCGTACCCGTGTTGCCGAGGTGAGTGTCATTGGCCGTAACACCGGCGGTGTCCGTCTGATCCGTACCGGTGAAGACGAGACCGTGGTTGGCCTGCAGCGCATCGCCGAGAGCGACGAAGACGAGAACGACGCTTTGGCCGTTGACGGTGAGGTATCTGAAGGTACCGATACCGCGACCGGCACTGATGCGGTCGATGCTGGGGAAGCGGGCGACGAGTAATCGTCACCTGTTACCCGAGCAACGTCTCTGAGCAAAAAGAGCGACCCTGATGGTCGCTCTTTTTATTTGTCTGCTTTTTATGACAGGCAGATGAAAGTAGGGCAGGGTGCTGGCCTGCTCATTCCAGCAGCCACATTCTGGCGCTGCGGGCGGGAATGGCGACCCGTACCCACTGGCTCTGCACGTTGACCACGGCGCCTTGGTCGAGCACGTCACGATAGTTGCGATACCAGTTCATCTCGAATTTGGCGGTATCGAGCCAATACTCCTGCTCATAGTCGCACTTGTTGATGCCGACCAGCCCCTGTTTGCCCCGTTTGAACAGCACGAAGCAGTCACCGCTGCCGATCAACTGCATGGGTTGACCCTGCACAGCATTGTGGAAGCGGATCATCCCCTTGAGATCGGCGCGCTGGTAGTAATCCTGCCAGCGCAGTCCATCCTTGGCCTGGGTCTCGCCGTGATCGGAGTAGACCAGCGGCGAGCCACCATCGCGGCCGAGCAGGTAGGCATAGGCCAGCTTCTCGTCAGTCTGGCTTAAGATCTGATAGCGGAAGCCGTCGTTGGTGGGGATGTCGTGGGTCACGGCAAAGGTGACGGCGCGACTGCCCGGTAGCGCCTGGCCGTAGGCGCCCGGATCCGCCAGCAGGTTCATGCTGCCACCGTAACTGAAGGCACCGCGAAGGGAGGCAAACAGCGGAAAGTCATAGGCTCCCTGGCCGCTGCTGTCGAGGTAGGGTTTGAGGAAGCGCTCGTAATCGGTGCTGCCTGCGCCGCCAGTGGTGATCACCTCGCCAAACACGTGCATCCCCTGTTTGATCTCGGGGGTGAACACGGCGTTGATCTGGTAATCGCTCATGTGTTTGACCGCATCGACCCGGAAACCCTTGATCCCCATCTCCTTGAGCGCCTTGAGATAGGCCTGTTGCTGGTTTACCACCCAGTTGTTGGGATCCAGATCCGGCAGCCCCTTATCACCGGCACCGCCACAGAGACGCCAGTACTGGACATGACCCGGATCGCCCCAGTCGCTGATGCACCCTTCCGGATGAAAATCCTGACCGGAGAGGAAGTTTTGCCCCAGATCGCCAAACAGTTTCTGGCGCTCGAAATAGGCCGGGTTGGCGGCGTACTGACCAAGCAGTTCGCTGCCTGGGTAGTTGAGGTCCTGGCGCTTCCAGCTTTCGTTGGCCATGTGGTTGAGCACCACATCGGCATAGACGGTGATACCCCGCGCCTTCATGGCGGCGATCAGCTGCTCGAGATCCTGCTTGTTGCCAAGGGGGGAGTCGACAAGGCGCAGATCCTGCGGTTGGTAACGGGCCCACCACTCGTTGCCTGATGACTTGAGAGGCGGCGAGATGAGTACCTGTTTGTAACCGGCCGACTTGATAAGGTCGGCTTTGGCGGTCACTTCACTGTACTTCCAGTTGAAGGCGTGCAGTATGACGTCGGCGTGCGCCAAGGGGGCGATCAGGATGCCTGCGATCGTCCATATTCCCGCGGTGTGTTTCATTATTGTGTCCCTGTTTTTATAGATGCCTGAATGGGCACGCCAGCTTTTGCGGGAACAGGGTGGGTTGCAATCCACAACCTGCAGATTTGTGACCACTTTCAGGATGATTTCGCCGATTATGTGAGCTATTTCGGCTTTTCCTTGTCACGGCCAGTTGTCTTTTTACAAGTGATTTTTTTGTCATTTCCCTGTCATTCCCAGTCGTTATCCTGCCGGGCGAGTGGTGCGTTGTTGCCATCACCTTCACCGTCAGGAGCTGCATATGACCAGTTGGATCACGTGGGAAATTTGGTGGAGCCGGGTATGGGGCGAGTCAGAGGTGCCGCTGTATGAAGAGGATGAGCACGAAGTGGCTCATGAACCCTCGCGACTACCGGTTGAAATGGTGCAGCAGGGTCGGGATCAGCGCGCAGGCTAAGGTGTTAGCCCTCTCTTTACCGGGTAGCGCTTTCTTGTCGCGACATGGCTACTTCGTTGGCCAATTTGGAAAATTGGGAAAGCGGGGTTTCCACAGGATGTGTCGCGACAGGCTTTCCTCTCAACCTCTTGGCAGGCAAGGGTTGTGCATCTGATGTATGCAGGGCGTAAAAGGGGGGATTAGAAGAGCGACAGCTGCTCCCCGGGGCGGATAAACCCATCAAGCCTGAGCTGAATATGGCGTTTGCCCAGATCAAGGCGCTTGCTGATAAGGCGAAAGCGCTGGGCCAGCAGATCGGCAAAGTGCCCCTCACCGCGCATGCGGGTACCGAAGGCGGTACTGTTGAGCCCGCCACCGCGGCTGGCTCGCAACTGATTCAAAATAGCCTCCTTCTGGCCCGGATAGTGGGTATCGAGCCAGTCATCAAATAGCGGCGCCAGCTCGTGGGGCAGGCGCAGCAGGATGTAATCGGCGCAACTGGCGCCAGCCTCGGCAGCCGATTTGATGATCTGCTCCAGCTCCGGTTCATTGAGCCGCGGGATCATGGGGGCGGCCAGCACCCCTACCTGCACGCCAGCGTTGGCCAGCTTCTCGATCACTTTCAAGCGGCCGGCGCCCGTGCTGGCGCGGGGCTCCAGCTGTCGCCGCAGGGTTTCGTTCAAGGTCGTCACCGACACCATCACCTGACACAGTCCCTCTCTGGCCAGCTCGGTCAACAGATCGAGGTCGCGCAAGATCATGGCGCTCTTGGTAATGAGCCCGACCGGGTGGCGGTGGGCCAGCATCACTTCCAGCAACTGGCGAGTGAGGCGATAGCGCTGCTCGACGGGTTGATAGGGATCGGTATTGGCGCCAATGAAGATGGTCTGTGGCTGATAGGCCGGGTTGGCAAACTCCCGGCGCAGAAGGTCGGCTGCATTGCGTTTGGCAAACAGCTTGCTCTCGAAATCGAGGCCGGGGGAGAGCTCCAGATAGGCATGGCTGGGTCTGGCATAGCAGTAGATGCAGCCGTGTTCGCACCCCTGATAGGGGTTGATGGAGCGACCAAAGGGGACATCCGGCGAGCTGTTGTAGCTGATGATGCTGCGTGCATCGATCTCCCGCACCTCGGTGCCAGGCACAGAGGGGGTGAATGCGGCATCCCAATCGGACGATTGCCAGTCGTCATCGACCGCTTCAACAAGGGGGCCGCTAAAACGGTGATCGATATTGTGGGGGCTGCCTCGTCCTGCCATATTGTGCACCAATACTGTTTATACATACAGTTATTTTGCCGGTGCCCTAGATAAATGACAACTACTGCTGAACGACCGGGTGCAAAAGGGTTGTCGCAGGGATCTCTTGCTTGATCGCGGCGCTACATTTCGTTTACATAGACGAAATGAGAACTGGATCACGGAAATTATCATGAGCCCCACCACTTCCCGTTGGCTATTTATCTGTCTGCTTGCGCTGGTTATCTGGCGTCTGCTTCCGCTCTCCACCGAGCAGGAGATGGCTGCCGCCAACCGTGCCTGGCGTACCGGTCACTTTGATGAGGCGACCCGGATCTGGTCGCCACTGGCCGAGCAAGGGCAACCTAGGGCGCAAGCCTTGATGGGCTGGAGCCATGAGGTGGGGCAGGGGAGCGAGCAGGATATCAATCGGGCCATCACGCTCTATCGCCAGTCGGCGCAGGCGGGCGATTCCTTTGGCCAATACCGGTTGGCGGATGCCTATTTGCGTGGCACCGGGGTGAAGCGGGATCTGCGCGAAGCCTTTCACTGGATGGATCTTGCCGCCCGTAATGGCGATGTGCCGGCGATGCTGAAAGTCGGGGTGCTCCATCTGATGGGGGCGAGCGGGCGTGTCGATCTCTCGCAGGGGAAACAGTGGCTCTATCAGGCGGCTCAAAAGGGCAACAAACTGGCGCTTCAGGTGCTGCAAGAGCTGGCGCTGGCAGAGGAGGGGAGCAGTGACTTTGACTTCAACTGGCAATCCCTGCTTGGCGAATAGTCGGCAGGCGACTCATTTGACTGTAGAAAATATCTGCAAATCCGATACAGCACGCCCGACTTCTGGTAGCATGGGACCGTTTTGGCTTGGTTTGTCACGTTAGACATGTGGTTTACGTGTCAGGCCGTCTTCGCAAAGTGCTGTGGAGAACCAGAACATCACCTTTTTGAATCTCTTTTCCATCCCGCATGTGACCTTTGGTAGGGGTCACCACTGTATAAGGAAACACATAATGCCAATCATTACTCTGCCTGACGGCAGCCAACGTCAATTTGCCCACTCTGTTTCCGTTATGGATGTGGCTGCGGACATCGGTCCCGGTCTCGCCAAAGCGTGCATTGCCGGTCGGGTAAACGGTGAACTGGTGGATGCGTGCGAGCTGATCGAAGCCGATGCCTCGCTGGCCATCATCACCGCCAAAGACGAAGAAGGTCTGGACATCCTGCGCCACTCCTGCGCCCACTTGCTGGGTCATGCTATCAAGCAACTCTGGCCCCAGACCAAGATGGCCATCGGTCCTGTCATCGACAACGGCTTCTACTATGACGTTGATCTTGACCGTACCCTGACCGATGAAGATCTGGCTGCCCTGGAAGAGCGCATGCTGGCGCTTGTAGCCAAGGATTACGACGTCATCAAGAAGAAAGTCTCCTGGCAAGAAGCGCGCGATGTATTCGAGGCGCGCGGCGAGTCTTACAAAGTCGAAATCCTGGATCAGAACATTGCCCGTGATGACCAGCCAGGTCTCTATCATCACGAAGAGTACATCGACATGTGTCGCGGCCCGCACGTGCCCAACATGCGTCACTGCCACCACTTCAAGTTGCTGAAGATGTCCGGCGCCTACTGGCGCGGCGACTCCAACAACAAGATGCTGCAGCGTATCTACGGTACCGCCTGGGCTGACAAGAAGCAGCTCAAGGCCTATTTGCAGCGTCTGGAAGAGGCCGCCAAGCGCGACCACCGCAAGATCGGCAAGCAGCTTGACCTGTATCACATGCAGGAAGAAGCACCCGGTATGGTGTTCTGGCACAACGATGGCTGGACCATCTTCCGTGAGCTGGAAACCTTTATCCGCGGCAAGCTCAAAGAGTACGACTATCAGGAAGTGAAAGGTCCGTTCATGATGGACCGCGTCCTGTGGGAGCGTTCAGGTCACTGGGAGAAATACGCCCAGGCCATGTTCACTACCCAGTCCGAAAACCGCGAGTACGCCATCAAGCCGATGAACTGCCCGGGTCACGTCCAGATCTTCAACCAGGGTCTGAAGTCCTACCGCGATCTGCCGCTGCGTATGGCCGAGTTTGGTTCCTGCCACCGCAACGAGCCGTCCGGTTCCCTTCACGGTCTGATGCGGGTGCGCGGATTCACTCAGGATGACGCGCACATCTTCTGTACCGAAGAGCAGATCATGGAAGAGGTCTCCGGCTGTATTCGTATGGTCTATGACGTCTACGGTACCTTTGGCTTCGAGAACATCGTGGTCAAGCTCTCCACTCGTCCCGAGCAGCGTATCGGCTCCGACGAGATGTGGGATCGCGCCGAGAAAGCGCTGGCCGAAGCGCTGGAGCTCAACGGTCTGAAGTACGATCTGCAGCCGGGTGAAGGGGCGTTCTACGGTCCCAAAATTGAATTTACCCTGCACGATTGCCTTGATCGTGCGTGGCAATGTGGTACCGTGCAGCTCGACTTTGCCCTGCCTGGTCGTCTGGGTGCCACTTATGTGGGCGAAAACAACGATCGCCATGTACCTGTGATGATCCACCGGGCCATCCTGGGTTCTATCGAGCGCTTCATCGGTATTCTGACTGAAGAGTACGCCGGTCTGTTCCCGACCTGGTTGGCACCGACTCAGGCTGTGGTCATGAATATCACGGACAATCAGGCCGATTATGCGGTGAAAGTAGCCAAAGCATTGAATGATGCGGGCCTTCGCGCAAAAGCGGACTTGAGAAATGAGAAGATTGGCTTTAAAATCCGCGAGCATACTTTGAAGCGAGTACCTTTCATGCTGGTCTGCGGCGATAAAGAAGTTGAAGCCGGTAAGATTGCAGTACGGACTCGTAAAGGGGCTGACTTGGGCACTTATCCTGTTGAAGAGTTCATCGCTCTGTTGACCCAGGAAGTTCAGACCCGCGGACAAAAGAAAGTGGAGGAATAAGCTATAAAAGGCGGAAAAAAACTGGGCAAGCAACCGCAAGCCCGCGCTCACCGGATCAATGAAGAGATCCGTCTGAAAGAAGTTCGTCTGACTGGTCTGGATGGTGAAGCCATTGGCATCACCTCCATTCAGGATGCTCTGAACTTGGCCGCAGAGGCCGGAGTTGATCTGGTAGAGATCAGTCCAAATGCTGAGCCGCCCGTTTGCCGGATCATGGATTACGGCAAATTCCTCTACGAAAAGAGCAAAACAACCAAAGAACAGAAGAAAAAGCAGAAAGTCGTCCAGGTCAAGGAAATCAAATTCCGTCCTGGCACTGACGAAGGCGACTATCAGGTAAAACTACGCAACCTGGTTCGCTTTCTGGAAGACGGGGACAAGGCTAAGGTCACCCTGCGCTTCCGTGGTCGTGAAATGGCCCACCAGGATCTTGGTATCAAGGTTCTGGAGCGCGTCAAGAACGATCTGGAAGAGTTGGCCGTAGTCGAGTCGTTCCCGAAAGTCGAAGGCCGTCAAGCTGTGATGGTCCTCGCACCTAAGAAGAAATCTTAAGGCCCACAAGAAATTGACTCATGGGGCTTGCCCCATGAGTTGGTTCGCCTTGCGATTTTGTTGTCACTCACAATGCGGAGTATGAAATGCCGAAGATGAAAACCAACCGGGGTGCTGCAAAGCGCTTCAAAAAGACTGGCTCGGGTCGCTTCAAGTGCAAGCACAACCACCTGCGTCACATCCTGACCAAGAAGAGCAGCAAGCGTAAGCGTCAGCTGGGGCCGAAATTCATGGTTTCTGCTGCCGACCACAAACGTGTTGTCGCTTGTCTGCCGTACGCATAAGGGGGGATGTGAAAAATGCCAAGAGTTAAACGTGGTGTGACTGCTCGAGCTCGTCACAAGAAAGTAATGAAAGCCGCCAAAGGTTACTACGGCGCCCGTTCCCGTGTTTACCGCGTAGCGGTACAAGCGGTAACCAAAGCTGGTCAGTATGCCTACCGTGACCGTCGCCAGAAAAAGCGTCAGTTCCGTCAGCTGTGGATTGCGCGTATCAACGCTGCAGCCCGTCAGAACGGTCTGTCCTACAGCCGTCTGATCAACGGTCTGAAGAAGGCTTCTATCGAGATCGATCGCAAGATCCTGTCCGATATCGCTGTTCACGACAAAATGGCTTTCACCGCCCTGGTTGAAAAAGCTAAAGCAGCTCTGGTTTAATCCAGTTCTGTTATAAACGCTAAAAGGAGGCTCAGGCCTCCTTTTTTGTGTTTGTCATTCACGGTTTCACATTACTTTTCCCTTTCTCCCATCCATATTCTGTCCACTGTTTTACACGCGCTACAGTTTTCTCCACACAAGGCGATATGTGCGAGATGACCTGTTCTACAAAAGGCTTATATGCCAACAAACTAGATGCTAGTTCTGATATTTCAGGAGTGGCGGTGAGTCGATGAGACTCGCTTGATATAACAAAATGATTTGTAGGGAGAAAAGCCCACCTTAGCTATGGTCAGCGAAGGGGCTTTTTTTGTATTATTCCCCTCTTGACCTTATTTAGCCTAAAGGCTCCTGTACCGGGAGTGGTGACGAGGAAGACATGCAACAGCTTGAAGAAGTAGTCGGCCAAGCCAGAGCCGAAATTGAGGGCGTGAGCGATATCGCTACCCTCGACGAAATCCGGGTCAAATATCTGGGTAAAAAGGGCTTTTTTACCGAGCAGATGAAGGGCCTGGGTGCCTTGTCTGCCGAAGAGCGTCCCGCCGCGGGCGCCGTGATCAACCAGGCAAAACAGCAGGTTCAGGATGCGCTGAACGAGCGTCGTGAAGCGCTCGAAGTCGCCGTGCTGAACCAGAAGCTGGCCGCCGAGACCATCGATGTCAGCCTGCCGGGCCGTCGCATCGAGAATGGTGGTCTGCATCCGGTAACCCGCACCATCGAGCGCATCGAGCGCCTGTTTGGCGAGATGGGCTTCAAGGTTGCCCGTGGTCCCGAGATTGAAGATGGCTTCCACAACTTCGATGCGCTGAACATTCCGGCTCATCACCCGGCGCGTACCGATCACGATACCTTCTACTTCAATCCTGATCTGATGCTGCGTACCCACACCTCGGGCGTGCAGATCCGTACCATGGAGCATCAGCAGCCGCCGATCCGCATCATTGCACCGGGCCGCGTCTATCGTAACGACTACGACATGACCCACACCCCGATGTTCCATCAGGTTGAAGGTCTGCTGGTTGACGAGCATGCCAGCTTTACCGAGCTGAAGGGCATCCTGCACGACTTCCTGCGCAACTACTTCGAGGAAGACCTGACCATTCGCTTCCGTCCTTCCTATTTCCCGTTCACCGAGCCGAGCGCTGAAGTAGATGTGATGGGCAAGAACGGCAAGTGGCTGGAAGTGCTGGGCTGCGGCATGGTGCACCCGAACGTACTGCGTTCGGTCGGCATCGATCCGGAAAAATACTCCGGCTTTGCCTTCGGCATGGGCGTTGAGCGCCTGACCATGCTGCGTTACGGGGTCAACGACCTGCGTGCCTTCTTCGAAAACGACCTGCGCTTCCTCAAGCAGTTCAAGTAAGGGCGAGAGAACATGAAATTCAGTAAATCCTGGGTGATGGAGTGGGTCCGCACCGAGTTGAGTGACAACGCGTTGGCCGAGCAGATCACCATGGCCGGTCTGGAAGTGGACGCCGTGGAAGCGGTGGCTGGCCAGTTCAACAATGTGGTCGTGGGTGAAGTGGTCGAGTGCGCCCAGCATCCTGACGCCGACAAGCTGCGGGTGACCAAGGTCAACGTGGGCGAGACCGAGCTGCTGGACATCGTCTGTGGCGCGCCGAACTGCCGTCAGGGCCTGAAAGTGTGTGTGGCCAAAGTAGGGGCGACCCTGCCGGGTGATTTCACCATCAAGAAAGCCAAGCTGCGTGGCCAGCCGTCCCATGGCATGCTCTGCTCTTTCAGTGAGCTGGGTATCGATGTTGAAGCCGATGGCATCATCGAGCTGCCGGCTGATGCCCCCATCGGTACCGATATTCGCGACTACCTCAATCTGAACGACGTCTCCATTGATGTGGATCTGACTCCGAACCGTGCTGATTGCCTCGGTATCGCGGGTCTGGCCCGTGAAATTGGCGTGCTTAACAGTGTGGACGTGGTCGAGCCGACCTGGGCACCAGCTGTTGCCACCATTGATGCAACTTTCCCGATCCGGGTTGAAGCACCAGCTGATTGCCCCCGTTATCTGGGTCGCGTCATCAAGGGGCTGAACTTGCAGGCCCAGAGCCCGCTCTGGATGCAAGAGAAGCTGCGCCGTGGTGGTATCCGCTCCATCGACGCCATCGTCGACATCACCAACTACCTGCTGTTGGAATACGGTCAGCCGATGCACGCCTTCGATCTGGCTACCCTGGAAGGGGAACTGGTGGTGCGTCGTGCCCACGCCGATGAGCCGATGACCCTGCTCGACGGCAACGAAGTGAAGCTCAAAGAGACCACTTTGGTGATTGCCGATGCCAAAGGTCCTGCCTGCATGGCCGGTATCTTCGGCGGCAACCGCACCGGTGTATCCGAGACCACCACCGACATCCTGCTGGAGTGCGCCTTCTTCGCGCCGCTCTCCATCACCGGCCGTGCCCGTGCTTACGGTCTGCACACCGACTCCTCCCATCGCTTCGAGCGCGGGGTTGATCCGCAGCTGCAAGCCAAGGTAATGGATCGTGCCACCCGTCTGCTGCTGGACATCTGCGGCGGCGAAGCGGGTCCGGTCATCGAGGTCAAATCCGATGCCCATCTGCCGAAAGCGGCCCCCATCAAGCTGCGTCGCAGCAAGCTCGACAAAGTGATCGGTATCAGCGTGGCTGACGCTCAGGTGGTCGAGATCCTGACTCGCCTCGGTATGCAGGTCACTGTGGATGCTGACGGTTGGACCGCGCTGGCACCCTCCTGGCGTTTCGATATCGCCATCGAGGAAGACCTCATCGAGGAAGTGGCCCGCATCTACGGCTACAACAACATCCCGAACCTGAAACCCGCCGCCTCTCTGGCGATGGTGGAGCAGGCAGAAGGGCAGGTGGCCCTGAAGCGTGTGCGCGACCTGCTGGTTGACCGCGGCTTCCAGGAAGCGATCACCTACAGCTTCGTCGATCCCAAGACTCAGCAAACCCTGTTCCCGCAGAGCGATGCCATCTTGCTGCCGAACCCGATCTCGGTCGAGATGTCCGCCATGCGTGTCTCTCTGTTCCCGGGTCTGGTGCAGGCCGTCGTTTACAACCAGAACCGTCAGCAGCCGCGCGTGCGTCTGTTTGAACAGGGTCTGCGTTTCATCAAGGATGAAACCGCCGAGAACGGCATCCGTCAGGAGCCCATGCTGGCCGGTATCATCACTGGCAACCAGAGCGACGAGCACTGGGATATCAAAACCCGTGCAGCCGACTTCTTTGATTTGAAAGGGGATCTGGAAGCGGTGCTGGACTTGACCGCCGAAGGGGCCACCTTTACCTTCGAGCGCACCGAGCACAGCGCCCTGCACCCGGGCCAGAGCGCAGCCATCCTGCGTAATGGCGAGGTCATCGGCCACATCGGCGTGATCCACCCGAGCCTCGAGAAGAAGCTGGGCCTCAAGAGCCGCGCGGTGATGTTTGAGCTGGAGCTGGACAAGCTGACCCCGGCCAAGGTGCCGGTTGCAGCCGAAGTTTCCAAGTTCCCGGCGAACCGTCGCGACATCGCCGTCGTGGTCGATCGTCAGGTTCTGGCAGGTGATGTGCTTGCGGTAATTAAAAAAGTTGGCGGAAATCAGGTAGTTGGAATAAACTTGTTTGACGTATACCAGGGTGCTGGTATGGCAGAGGACAAGAAGAGCCTGGCCATCAGTCTTGTATTGCAAGACACCCAGCGCACCCTGGAGGAGAAAGAGATTGCCGAGACCGTAGACAATGTCGTGCGGGCCCTTGGTGAAGAGTTGAATGCATCCTTGAGGGATTGATCTATGGCGCTTACCAAAGCCGACATTGCAGAGCACCTGTTCACCCAGCTCGGGATGAGCAAGCGTGAAGCCAAAGATATGGTGGAAGCCTTCTTTGAGGAAATCCGACAGGCGCTTGAGCGTGGTGAACAAGTCAAGATTTCAGGCTTCGGTAACTTTGACCTTCGTGAGAAGAATCAGCGTCCCGGACGCAACCCCAAGACGGGCGAGGATATTCCTATCAGCGCCCGCCGCGTGGTGACCTTCCGGCCTGGCCAAAAGCTCAAGGCCAGGGTAGAAAATGTTGAACCCAACGAGTGATAAAAAGCCAGGCAGATGCCTGGCTTTTGTTTTCAGATGACCAAATTCCCCGTTTTTCTTCTGGGTGCCGTACTGGCACTGCCATTGCACGCCAAGCCTTTGCAGAGCACAGTGCTGCCGTTGGCGCCGGCGACCCAAGCTTATGTAAATTCACTGAGTCAGCTTTCGCTCTGCTATCCTGCGACGCTTCCTCCACCATACCTGATGGCCGAGGGGGGACTGCTCAAGGATCGTCTCGCCCGGTTGCAGGAGCTGTTCCCGGTTCCCCTCGTGCTCAAAGAGTTGCCCGATTGGCAGACATTGCGCAACGGGCTCGCAGAGGGGGAATGCGACATCATTCCCTATGTCGGAACCCGCAAGAAGGCCGTGGAGGGCATGCGGTTAAGCCGTCCGATGATGGAGACCGATGCCGCCATCCTCTACAAGGGTGAAAATCTCAAACAGGCCCGCTTTCTGGTCTACTCGGTGGCAGACTCTGCCCGCCTGCTGCACGAGCTATATCCACAGGCGCGCATTATTTCCCTAAAGAGCGGAGAGAAGGTCTACGACGCGCTGCAGAGTGGCAAGGGTGACGCCTATCTGGGGGACTATCTGCAACTGCGCTATCTGATGCGCGAGTTTCCGGCCGATGGTTTGCGTCTGCGCCGCCTGTTTGGTGAGGATCGGATCATCAGCTATCGCCTGATGATGCGTGATCAGCCTGAGTTGGCCAATCTGGTGGACACCCTGATCCGTCATATGCCCGCCGGTACTATCTATACCGATCTGGCTCGCTATCTCGATCAGGGGTCGCTCTACGTCAACCAACCCCACTTCAGCGATACCGAGCAGGCCTGGTTATCCGGCCGCGGGCGCACCATTCGCCTGGTGGTCAATCCCGAGTTGATGCCCTATAGCGGTGTCAATGATCTGGGGGAGGCGAAAGGGTGGAGCGCGGATGTGCTGCGCTGGGTCACCCAGGAGACCGGCCTGAAATACAAGCTGGTGCCTGCCGCCAGCAAGGCGGAGGCCGTAGAAAAGCTGCGCCGTGGTGAGGCGGACATGATGGCCGGCTTGCCGGAATCCCCGGCATTGACGGATCAGTTCATTTTCAGTCGGACGATCTCCACCAACCGGTTTGCCTTGATCAGCAAGCGCAAGCTGGCTGCCGACCGCATCGCGCAGCTCAAGCGGCAGCGTATTCTGGTGCCGGAATCCCTCTACGATCCCTCCTTGCTCGCCCTGCTCGGTGATCAGGAGTGGGTTCGCACCGACGGCCTCGAGCAGGGGCTTGCCGCGATCAAACAGGGCAAGGCTGACGCCATGCTGAGCGAGCTATATCAGCTTCAATATCCCCAGCGTACCAACTTGCTGGAAGGGCTCGATATCGAGGAGCTGGAAGATCGCTTCAGTCTTGGCTTTGCCATCAACAAGAGTCAGACCGAACTGGCCGGGGTGATGGATCGCAACCTGATGGCGCTGACTAGCACCCAGATTGACGAACTTAACCAGCGCTGGCGCCGCTTGCTCGTCGTGCAGCAGCCCGGTGTGAGCTACGCCGCCTGGTTTGGCTCCATCGCCATGGCACTGCTGATCAGCGGTATTGTCATCGGCGGGATCTGGCGTTCCCGCCAGCAACTGGCACGGGAGGTGGCCCAGCGTCACGCCGCCGAGAAGGCGCTAGCCATCGAGAGCGAGCTACGGGAGACCATGTTTCAGGCGTTGCCAGTGCCCGTCTATCTGCGCAATAGCCAGGGCAAGGTGATCAAATCCAACAAGCAGGGGCGACGTCTGGCCCTGCGCTATTCGCAGCAGTTGATGCTGCCGCCGGTGCAGCCTCAGAAGAGTGAAGGAGAGCTGGTGCTGGGGGATCAGGTCTTCGCCTATGCCCAGCATCCGCTGCGGCTGGACAAGCAAGCACCTGCCACCGATCTCATCGCCCTGTCGGATATCAGTGTGCTGCGTGAGCAGGCCCGTTTTCTGCGTCAGGCAGAGCGCCGCCTGCGCGCCCTGACCAATACCGTGCCCGGCGTGGTGCTGCAGTTTATGTTCGAGCGGGGACGGGTAGGGGGGATCGAGTTTATCAGCCGGGGCTGTTACGAGCTGCTGGGGCTTGCGAGCCAGCAGATCCGTCGTGAGCCCAAACGGGTGCTCATTATGCTGGAGCGCGAGGATCGCCGTCGGGTAAGCCGTGAGATGTTCGCCATGCTGCAGGCAGGCAAACCCTTCGCGTTCACCATGCGCTATCACCATCCGACCAAGGGTGTGCGCTGGTTGCAGCTCTATGGCCGTGGCCGCAGTCAGCCGCAGGGTTGGCGAATTTATGCGGTGATGCAGGATGCCACTATCAGGGTCGAGCAGGATCAGGCATTGCAGCACTCCCATGAGCAGGCGCAACAGGCAGTGCTGGCCAAGGGGCGCTTTTTGGCCGCCATCAGCCACGAGATCCGCACGCCGATGAACGCCATGCTCGGCTTGCTGGAGTGGCTGGCCAGCACTCCTTTGTCGAGAGAGCAGGATTCGGCGCTGGCACGGGTACGTCAGGCGGGGGATGAGCTGCTCGGCCTGCTCAACGATGTGCTCGACTTTAGCCGCAACGAAAACAGCAAACTCTCCCTCTCGCCCCAGCCCACCGATTTTGCCGAGCTGTGCGAGCACGTGGCGGCAGTGCACTGGACCAAGGCGCGGGCCAAGGGATTGCAACTGCGCCTTAAGTTGGACCCGGCTCTGCCAGCCCTGCAGACCCTCGACCCTCACCGGGTACGGCAAGTGCTCCACAACCTGCTCTCCAATGCCATCAAGTTCAGCCTGCGTGGGGAAGTGGTGCTGTGGGCCGAGGTGGTCGCATCGACCTTGCGCTTCGGTGTGGATGATCAGGGACCGGGGATCACCGCCAAGATGCGCACCACGCTCTTTATGCCGTTCGAGCAGTTTGCCGTAGAAGGCCAGCTGCGGGCGCCGGGCACCGGTCTTGGTCTGGCGATCTGCAAGCAGCTGATCGAGCAGATGGGGGGGCTTATCGATGTCGAGGGGCGTGCCGGTGGTGGTAGCCGCTTCTATTGCGAGTTGCCCCTGAAGCGGGTGCAGCAGGAGCCGGACTGGCTGCCCAATGTGCGGCAGCTGGCACTCTCTTTACCCCATGATGAGGCGCAAGCGCTGTCGCCCTGGCTCAGTCGCTTGGGGATCGCCACCGTCAGCAACGCCGTTGATACGCTGCAAGCGGAGGTGGACGAGAAGGGGCTCTACTATTGGGCCTGGCAAGGGGAGTCCTGGGTGCCCGGGACCATCATCACTCTGCTGCAGCCACGGTTGACCCCGGATCAACCGGTGGCCGGTACCCAGCCCGGGCTTGGCATGCGGGTACTGCTGGTTGAAGATCACGATGTCAATCGCGAGCTGATCAGCCTGCAACTGGGGCAACTTGGTGCCAGCGTTATCACTGCCGCCAACGGGCAGCTGGCGCTGGATATGCTGGCGCAGCAGGAGGTGGATTTTGTGCTGACCGATCTGCAGATGCCGGTGATGAACGGGGCCGAGCTGTGCAGGAAATTGCGCCAATCCGCCTGTTGGGCCCGTCTGCCGGTCTATGTGATCACCGCAGATCTCAGTGATCAGGCGGCAAGGGAGCTGCAATCCTGCGGTTGCGATGGTCATCTGGACAAGCCGGTCGCCCTCAAGGAGCTGGCGACCTTGCTGCGCCATATTGCCAAAGAGGGGAGCAATGTTGTCGCCCCGACACCGGTTGCCTCGCTGCTGACCGATGAACTGGCCGCCCTTTATCTGAAGGCTACCCGTGATGATTTGGCCGAACTTGAGCGCTGCAGCACAGAAGAAGATGAAGTTGGCGTGAATGCTGCTTTACACAAGTTGAAGGGGGCCGCCAGAATGGTAGGGGCGACTGCGTTGGTGGCGGTCATTGAAGAGTGGCAACAGGCGCCCCATCCGATGCTGCAAGCCAGATTGAACCGGGCACTGGATGAGTTCAGCCAGCAGTTTTCAAAGAGGGCTCAAGATGATCATCACTGATGAAGAATTACTGGCGTTGCTCGATTCGGAAGAGCATGAGGCGGCAGGATTTTGCCCCATTGTGCTCTATGCCCTCGACAGCACCGCCCATGAGTTGGCCAGCACCATGACATTGCCCTCCTATGTCACGCTGCACCGTACCCGACCGGATGCCTGCTGGCAGTGGGAAGGGTTGTTTGCGGCAGGTGCCATTGCCCTTTACGACCCCGCCGCTCATCAGCAGGCGGACTATTTCCCCCAGTTGCAGCATGAGGGGATCTACGCTATCGGCGAGGATTGGCTGGGGGGGCTTGCCGCCAGTTACCGTAAATGGTGCAACTGGCTGGCCGCTAACAAGGTACTGCTGCTCGAGGATCACCCGTTTCAGGGGATGCAATTGCAACAGACAATCGCCGGGTTGGGGCTCTCCTGTCAGTGGGTACAGGATGAATCGGCCTGTCTTGCGGCATTGTCGGCGGGCGACATCAGCCTGCTGGTGTGCGATCTCAGTCTGGTGGAGCAAGATGCCATCAGTCTGCTGATGAACCAGCCCCAGTTGCAGGAGGCCGGGCTGCCCATTGTGCTGCTTTCGGCCCATGAGCAGACGCTGATCGACGGTGCCCGCCGCCTGCTGCACGATGCCGGTTTCAATATTCTGGCGGCGCTGGCCAAGCCGCTTGATTGCGACGAGCTGCTCAGGTTGCTGCGTCGACTCTATCTGGGCCCGCTGCGTCAGCAGCGCTTGAGCGGCCAGCGCCGCTCCATCCGCCGGTGGCAGGGGGAGGTGCAGGGTCAGCTTGGGCTGCTCTCCAGTCCCGCAACCCCTCATCCGGTCTGGCTGGCGGTGACGGGTTTGCCCAGCCGCTGGGAGGCGCTCAAGGATTGGCTGACGGAGCAGTCGCGCACCCCAGCCGAACTGACCCTGCTGATCCACCGTCGAGACCACCTGCTCGGCAATGCCGATCGCTTCGCACTGGTGCTGCAAGCCAGCCTGGCTGGGAGCAAGCTGGCGCTGCTGCTCGATAACAGCCAGCATCTGCCATTCGATCTGCTGGAGCGTTTGCCGCTGCAAGCCTTGCTACTGGGGCAGGGGATCTTGCCGGAGATGGAGTCCTTGACCGGTGACTCCCTGCTGGGACGTTTTATGGCCCGGGTTCGGGAGCTGGGGATCGCCGTCTATCTGGATGATCCTTACAACCTGCTCGACGTCGAGGTGTGGCGAGAGCGCGGTATGACGGGGCGCTGGTAAGCCATGCCGCGCTATCTCTGCTGGCCCATGCACCGGGAGCGCCTTGGCAAAGGGCTGGAGGGCTGGCCCCATCCGGTTTCCCGGGCCGCGCTGCCACTGGCGATGCAGGTCTCCGGGGTGCCTTGCCTGCTGCGCGAGCTGCATGGTGTGGCGCCTGCCCGCATGCTGGCCGCTTACGATGCATTGAGTGAAGAGAGCATCTATCTGCGCTTTATGCGCCCGAAACGGACGCCGCCACCGGAACAGGTAGCCCAATATCTCAATTACCATCCCGAACAACAGATCTCGCTGCTACTGACCGATCTGGCCGGTGAGCCGCTGGCTCAGGCGCAATCAATCCGCCGCCGCCTTCATCCCGATCGGGCGGAGTTTTCTTGCATCGTAGCGGATCACTTTCAGCACAAGGGGGCGGGGAGGCGCATTCTGCTGGCGCTGGCACTGCTGGCCAGGGAGGACGGGATCCGGGAGTGGACGGCGGAAGTGCTGGCCCAGAACCGGCCCATGCTGACCCTGCTCAAGCGCCTTGGCTTGCCGCTGACCCTGGTGACCGGGCGGGAGATGGTCTTTGTCAGGCTGGATCTGTCGGTACTGGATGCCTGGTTAGCCGCACCGCCAGCGGCGCCGCTTAAGACCAAGGGCGAATAGTGACACTTTTTTCCCTGTGCTAAGGTCACATTTATTGTGCGGGGATAGACGGAGCAGCTTATGGCGCAGTCATATAAACATATCGTGATCCTGACCGGCGCGGGGATCTCTGCCGAATCCGGCATCAAGACTTTTCGTGCCTGCGACGGTTTGTGGGAAGAGCACAAGGTCGAGGATGTGGCGACCCCCGAGGGGTATGCCCGGGATCCCGAACTGGTGCTGCGCTTTTACAACTCCCGCCGCAAACAGCTGCAACAGCCTCAGGTTCACCCCAATCCGGCCCACTATGCGCTGGCCCGCCTCGAACGACTGCTGCCCGGTTCGGTGACTCTGGTCACCCAGAACATCGACAATCTGCACGAGAGCGCTGGCAGCAAGAACCTTATCCATATGCACGGGGAGCTGCTCAAGGCCCGCTGCCCCGAGTCCGGTCAGGTGATCGAGTGGCGCGGTGATCTCCATCAGGACGAGCTCTGCTCCTGTTGCCAGTTCCCTCAGCCGATGCGTCCCCATGTGGTCTGGTTTGGCGAAATGCCGCTCGGGCTGGATCGCATCTATAGTGCGCTGGCCCAGTGCGATCTCTTTATCTCCATCGGCACCTCTGGCGCTGTCTATCCGGCCGCCGGGTTTGTCCATGAAGCGGGATTGAACGGGGCGCACACCATCGAGCTCAATCTCGAACCGAGCGAGGTGGGTAGCCAGTTTGACGAAAAACGCTATGGGCCGGCCTCCCTGCTGGTGCCCGCCTATGTCGATGAGTTGCTGGAGGCGTGTGGCATTCATCAACCGAGGCAAGTCGAGGGGCACAACTGGATGGAGATGCGCGGTCCCTGAGCTACTGTGTGACGGGACAGTTGCAATGGATCGGTGAAATCGCCACACTGGCAACCATTTAAAAAATGGGACGCAGTTGGCGCAAATTACCATGACCGCAGTAAAGCAATGGATCGCTTTTTTTCTCCTGATGCTGGCCAGTGCCAGCGCATCGGCCTCCATCCCCCTGATGACTCTGGTACTGCCAGATGGCCAGCAGGTGACCCTCGATGAGGCGGCCCTCTCCGCCTTGCCACAGACCGAATTCACCACGACTACCCCCTGGACTCAGGGCGCCCACCACTATCGCGGGCCGACCCTGTCAACCGTGCTGGCGGCGCAAGGGATCCCGGATGCTCGTAAGATCGCCGTCTCGGCCCTCAACGGCTATCAGCAGGTGGTGGATCTGGCCCTGTTCGACGGCGTGCCGCTGACCCTGGTGCGTCAGGAGGACGGCAAACCGCTGACCCGGCGCAACAAGGGGCCGCTCTGGCTGCTCATCCCGTTCACCACCTATCCCAAGCTGGACGTGCCAGCTATCCACAACTGCATGGTGTGGCAGGTTACCCGCATCGAGATCGTCGATTGATGGGGCTATCCCGCCAAAATCTGCTGTTGGTTGCGGTGTCGCTGCTGTTTCTGCTCTCGTCGGGTAGCAGCCTCTATCTGCAGTATCGGCAGGAGCAGTTGGTCGATACTTTCTACCGCAATGTCCACTGGAACATCAGCCAGGTAATGCTCGAATCCCAGCGTTTCCTCTACGACCTGCAGCTCTACCGGGCTGGCAGACTGTCGATGGAGACCCTGAGCCTCGATTACGATCTGCTGTGGAACCGGCTCGACATCTTCCTCATCAGCAGTGAAACCGCCGAGATGCGTCAGCGGCACGGGCTCGGCAAAGTGCTGGCCACCCTGTTCGAGCAGATCAAGCAGCTCGAACCCCAGATGGAGGCTGGTGCGCTGCGCGAGGGGGCTGAGCTTGCCCGTTTGCAGGAGGCGATCGCCAGCCAGACCCGTCTCATCGAACAGATAGGGGATCAGATCCTCTCTGGCCTGGAGCGGGAGCATTCGGTCAGCCAGATCCGCAACAGCCTGTTCTGGCTGCAGATCTGGCAACTGATCCTGCTGCTGACCGGTGGCGCTCTGGTCGCAGCCCTCATTCGCGCCAATCTGGCGAACCGCCGGCTTGCCCTGCTCGATCCCCTGACCCAGCTTGGCAACCGCCGTGCCCTGCAGGAACAGCTCTCTCGCGCTCTGCATGCTGGCGAGGTGAGCGCTTTGGTGGTGCTCGATCTCAAGCGCTTCAAGCAGGTCAATGATCTGCTGGGTTATCAGGTCGGTGATCGGTTGTTGCAGATGGTGGCCAACAAGCTGCTGCAGGCCCATGGCAGCCACGCTTACCGGCTCGGCGGAGATGAATTTGCCGTGGTGCTGACCAAGGCGAATGATGCGCTGGAAACCGCCATTCATGAGCTGGTGGATCTGCTCCATTTCGAGTTCGTGACCCGGGAGTGCAGCTTCGATCTTGCCTGTCGGCTCGGGGTCGCCAAGGCGCAGCAACAGGATGCCGCCCGGTTGCTGGATCAGGCCATCCTGGCCCTTAACCAGGCCAAGCGTAGCCAGGAGGGGGCGATCAGCTGGTTTGAACCCGCCATGCTGCAGCAGTTGCAGTTGAGTCAGCAGCAGCTTCATCAGCTGCGAGAGTGGCTGGCGGGGCGCGAGCCAGCACCGCTGCGAGTGGCATTTCAGGCGCTGACGGACGGGCAGGGCAACGACATGTGGCAATTGGCGCTTGAGTGGCGTGAGCAGGGATTCCCATGCCATATGCGCTGGCTGCAGGAGTGCGGCGTACTGGGGCCCGTGTTGGCCCGTGTGCTGCAGGCGCACGAGGCGCAGTATGCCGATGGTCGGGCACTGCTGGTCCCGCTCGACAACCAGGCCCAGCTGACCCATCTACTGGCCTATATGCCTGGGGCTTCCCGTACGCCGCTGGTGTTGCTGGTGCCGATGCTGCAGCCGGATGGTGCCCTGCTGTCGGGATTGCGGCAGCAGGGTTGTACTCTGGCGCTCAGAGAGATTGGCAGCACCACCGCGGCGCAGCTGGCAGCAGGCTGGCCTGTCCGCTACTGGTTGCCGCAGGGTGATGAAGATGGCGAGTTGTTGCAGCCTCTGGCCCGACGATTGGGGTTGGTGCAACTGCAAGTGCTGGCGGCCAGGGAGACCCGGTCGCTGGCCTGAGGGCAAAAAGCGGTATTGCACCGGCAAGATACAAAATGACACAAGGCGACCTCGCGGTCGCCTTGTGCGTTTATTGCCCCTGAACGTCAGGGGCGAGGGGCGCAGGATTGCCTGATCACCAGGTCTGGGTCGACGGTGATCAGGTGGTTCTCCACCGCTTCGCCGTTGATGCGAGCCAACAGGCGGGTGACTGCGAGGCGCCCCAGCTCCTCTTTGGGCTGGTTGACGGTAGTGAGTGGCGGCGACATAAATTCGGCCAGCGCCACATTGTCATAGCCAACGATGGAGATATCCCGCGGGATCACCAGCCCCGCCTGATGGGCGGCACTGATAGCCCCCATCGCCATCATGTCGTTGCAGACAAAGAGGGCGGTGGGGCGTTCGGGCAGCGCCAGTAGGTGGGTCATCGCCTGATGGCCGCTGGCGCAGTCAAAATCACCCTCCTGGATCCACTCTTGATTGAGCGTGAGACCTGCCTCCTGCAACGCCTGCTCAAAGCCAGCTTGGCGCTGGTTGGCGGGGGCGCGGCTGTGGGGGCCTGTGATGCAGCCGATGGCGGTATGGCCCAGCTCAATCAGATGGCGGGTTGCGAGATAACCGCCGTGGAAGGAGTTGTCGGCGATAAGATCCACATCTTCGCTGACCAGCCCCCAATCCATCACCACCACCGGCAGGCTCTTGAGCCAGTCGAGCTGGTTGAACACCTCTTGTTGGCCTTCGCTACACATGATCAGCAGGCCATCGACCCGCTTGCGCAGCATCATCTTGAGGTAGGAGAGAGCCGTCTCGGCTTGCCCCTCGGTGTTGCCCAGCATCAGGTTGTAGCCCTGCTCGAAGCAGTAACGCTCCACCCCGCGCACCACCTCGGCAAAGAAGGGGTTGCTGGAGGTGGTGACCAGCATGCCGATACTGTTGGTCTCCTTCACCTTGAGGCTGCGAGCCACCAGACTCGGGGCATAGTTGAGCTCGCGCATGGCGGCGAAGACCCGCTCACGGGTCTCCTCGGCAACGAAGCGGGTCTCGTTGATGACATGGGAGACGGTGGTGGTGGAGACTTGGGCCCTCGCCGCCACCTCCTTGATATTGGCCATCAGTGCCCCTGCGCAGTCTGCTCAAGCAGGAAGGTGTCGACCTCCTGCTTGCTCGGGATGGAACTCTGGGCGCCGAAGCGGGTGACGGAGAGCGCCGCCGCCCCGTGGGCAAAGCGCACCGCGCTGTGGAAATCGGCACCGGCCAGTTCCGCTGCCAGCAGGGCGCCGTTGAAGGTATCGCCCGCGGCTGTGGTATCCACTGCCTTGACCCGAAAGCCCGGGATCAGCTGTTGCTGCTGTGCGTTGCTGCAATAGACCCCCTGCGACCCCAGGGTGATCATCACGTCCGCAATCCCCATCTGGTGGAAGCGGGCGGCCGCCTCGCGGGCACTCGCTTCATCGGTGACTTTGACGCCGGTCAACAGCTCGGCCTCGGTCTGGTTGGGGGTGATTAGATCCACCAGTGCCAGCAGTTCGCTCGAGAGCGGACGGGCAGGGGCGGGGTTGAGCACCACCCGGGTGCCGTGGGCGTGAGCCAGCCGTGCAGCCTCATGGACGCTCTCGAGCGGCACTTCCAGTTGCAACAGCAGGGTGGGGGCGTCGGCGATCATGGCTTCGTGGTTTTTCACCACAGCCGGAGTGATGGCCCCGTTGGCTTCGGCGGAGATACCGATACTGTTCTCCCCCTCATCGCTCACATAGATGATGGCGATACCGGTCGGGAGCTTGGGATCGAGCTCGACGGCACTGACGTCGATGCCATCTTTGGCAAAGCCGGCTTTCATCTGGTGGCCGATGGCGTCATCACCGATGCGGGCGATAAAGGAGACGGCGGCACCGAGGCGTGCGGCAGCGACTGCCTGATTGGCCCCCTTGCCACCGGGCACTACCTGATAGCTGTGGCCGGTCAGGGTTTCACCCGGGCGAGGAAAGTGGGGAACGCGCAGCACATGGTCTGCATTGACACTGCCCAGAACGACGAGACGATTCATGTTGACTACTCCTGATGCATCTTGGCTTGAACACTGTGATGGCGTGAGCCCAAGCCGGGAGGCACCTGAACGAGAGGGAAAAGGGGAGGCGAACCTCCCCTCGAGAACTTACTTGCTGACTACTTGCAGCGGTACCGGGATGGATTTCTCTACCGGCTGACCTTTCAGCACCTTGTCGGCAGTCTCGACGCCGATGGCACCGATCAGGGCAGGCTGCTGGGCCACCGTGGCGGCCAGTTTACCCTTGGCAACGGCGGCTTTGCCATCGTCAGTGCCGTCGAAGCCGACGATCATCACCTCTTTACCGGCAGCCTGCACCGCGCGGATGGCACCCAGCGCCATCTCGTCGTTCTGGGCGAACACAGCCTGAACGGTCGGGTGGGCCGCCAGCAGGTTTTCCATGACGTTCAGACCCTTGGTGCGGTCAAAGTCGGCAGGCTGGGAAGCCAGCACCTGCAGTTTGTTGGCTGCCACGGCCAGGGCAAAGCCTTCACCACGGTCGCGGGCGGCGGAGGTACCGGCAATCCCTTCCAGCTGGATCACCTTGGCACCGGTACCCAGTTTCTCGGTGATAAAGTCACCGGCCAGCTTGCCGCCCGCCACGTTGTCGGAGGCAATGTGAGCCTTGACCTCACCCTGCGCAGCGCCGCGGTCCAGGGTTAGCACCGGAATGCTGGCGCGGTTGGCCAGACGAATGGCGTTGCCGACCGCTTCGGAGTCGGTGGGGTTGATCAGAATGGCGCCGACCTTGCGCACGGTGAGATCTTCCATGTTGGAGAGCTCTTTGGCCGGGTCATTCTGGGAGTCCAGCACCACCATCTCGTAGCCAAGCTCTTTGGCTTTGGCTTCGGCACCCTCTTTCATGGTGACGAAGAAGGGGTTGTTGAGGGTGGAGACCACCATGGCCAGGGTTTGATCGGCGGCATGGGCGGTGCCCAGCACGGACATGATGGCGGCAGCGAGCAGGGTATTGAGCTTTTTCATCATTTCATTCCTTGTGTGTGGCTTGTCTTATCAACGATTGCTTTTGTTATCGATCATCACGGCAAGCAAGATCACGCTGGCCTTGGCGATCATCTGGTAATAGGAGGATACGTCGAGCAGGTTGAGGGCGTTGTTCAGGAAGCCGATGATCAGCGCCCCTATCAGGGTACCCATGATACGGCCCTTGCCGCCCATCAGGCTGGTACCACCCAGCACCACGGCGGCGATGGCATCCAGCTCGTAACCCATGCCCGCTGTCGGCTGGGCAGAGGAGAGACGAGAGGTAACGATAAGCCCTGCCAGTGCCGAGAGCGCGCCGCACAGACCATACACCGCCAGCTTCACCCGATCCACATTGATACCGGAGAGGCGGGTAGCCGATTCGTTGCCACCCAGCGCGTAGATGTAGCGACCGAGACGGGTGTGGTTGAGCATGAACCAGGCGAGCAGGAAGACGATGGCCATCAGCCAGATGGGTACCGGCAGACCGAACAGGTAACCGGTACCGAGCCAAGCAAAGTGATCGGCGCCGTCACTGAAACCGGTGGAGATGGGGCGCCCCTCGGTATAGACCATGGTAATGCCGCGCAGGGCAGTCATGGTGACCAGGGTAGCAATAAATGCCTGCACCTTGCCCTTGGCAATGATGAGACCGCTGACACCTCCCAGCAGGGCACCGGCACCCAGAGTGAGGGGCACCACCAGCCAGATCGGCAGCTCCATGGCGACCATGGTGGCGGCCAGCGCGCCGCACAGGGCGAGCACAGAGCCGACCGACAGATCGATACCTGCGGTAAGGATAACCAGCGTCATGCCGACCGCCATGATGGCGTTGACCGAGGTTTGGCGCAGGATGTTGAGCAGGTTGTCGGCGGTGAAGAAGTTGGGGCTCAGAAAGGAGACCACACCAATCAGGACCAGCAGCGCGACCAGGGATTTGTTCTCGATCCACCACGCCTTGCTCATGACGCCGCGGCGGGAAAGGGTTTGGGTTGTCATTGGGATGCCTCTTGCTCTGCTTGCCACTGTTTACCGACTGCCGCCGCCATCAGCTTCTCCTGATTGGCATCGCGGGTGTTGAACTCTGCGCTGATGCGCCCTTCGTGCATCACTATGATGCGATCACTCATGCCGAGCACTTCCGGCATCTCTGAGGAGACCAGAATGATGCTCATCCCCTCCTTCTTGAACTGATTGATCAGCTGATAAATTTCCTTCTTCGCCCCCACGTCGACGCCGCGGGTTGGCTCGTCGAGGATCAGCACCTTGGGCCGGGTCAGCAGCCCCTTGGCGATGGCCACCTTCTGCTGGTTGCCGCCGGAGAGCAGCTTGATCAGCTGATCCTGACTCGGGGTCTTGATGTTGAACAGACGCACATAGTCGCTCACCGCCTGCCGCTCGGCCTTGCCGTCGATCTTGCCGTTGCTGATGAACTCGTCGAGGGCGCACAGACTCATGTTTTCGCGCACCGACAGCTCCAGCACCAGCCCATCCCCCTTGCGATCTTCGGAGATATAGGCGATGCCTGCGGCCAGCCCATCGGCCGGGCTTTTGGGCACCAGAGCATGACCGTCCACTGCCACTTCACCGGAGCTGATGGGGCTGGCGCCATAGATAAGCTTCATCAGCTCGGTACGGCCGGAGCCCATCAGGCCGCTAAAGCCCAGAATTTCTCCCTGACGCAGGGAGAAGCTCACCCCGCGCACGCCGGGACCGGCCAGATCTTTCACCTGCAGGCTGACGGGGCCAAGCTCGCGCTCAAGACGCGGATACTGCTCTTCCAGCCGGCGGCCCACCATCATCTCGATGATCTTGTCTTCATCCAGATCGCTCACCGCCTTCTCGCCAATCCACTTGCCATCGCGCAGCACAGTGACCCGATCGCAGATCTCGAAGATCTCCTTGAGGCGGTGGGAGATATAGACGATGCCGCAGCCTTGTTCGCGCAGCTCGCGGATAACCTTGAACAGCTGCTCGGTTTCGGTATCGGTCAACGCATCGGTGGGTTCATCCATGATGATGACGCTGGCATCGAACGACAGCGCCTTGGCGATCTCCACCATCTGCTGTTCGCCGATGGAGAGATCCCCGAGTCGGGTATCCGGCCCGTGTTTGACGCCAAGTCGCGCCAGCAGGCCGCTCGCCCGTTCGCGCAGCTGTTGGTGGTCGATGCTGCCAAAACGGGTACGCGGTTCGCGCCCGAGGAAGATGTTGGCGGCAATCGACAACTCCGGCAGCAGGTTCAGCTCTTGGTGGATGATGCTGATCCCCTGATCCTGAGAATCGCGCGGCCCCTTGAAGTGGACCGGTTGGCCGCGGTAGCTGACGCTGCCCGCATCGGCCTGATAGATGCCGGTCAGCACCTTCATCAGGGTGGATTTACCGGCGCCATTTTCACCGAGCAAGGCCATCACCTGGCCCGGATAGACCCGCAGACCCGCTTCGTCGAGGGCGCGTACACCGGGGAAGGTCTTGACGATCCCGGTCAGCTCCAGAATGGGTGAGAGGGGGGAGGTTGTGCTCATTTGCAGCTTCCTTGAAGAGGCCTTCTTTGAAGAATGTCAGAACGCCACACCGGCGCAGAGGATCAGGTTGGCGTAGGGAGTCACCTCGCCGCTGCGCACGATCGCCTTGCTCTGGCGGGAGCGGGTTTTGAACTCCTCATGCAGGCAGTATTCGATGGTGATGGGCTTGCCCTGGGCGGCTGCGTGTGCTTCAAGCTGATCGACCAGCGCCTGATGGGCGGCGGGGCTGATCTGCTTGATCTCGCTTGCCATGATCACCTTCTCCACCACCAGATCGGTGAGCAGGGCGGTCAGTACGGTTTCAAGACTGGGCGTCCCCGCCATCAGCGCCAGATCGATCCGCTCCGGCCCTGCCGGAATGGGCAAGCCTGCATCGCAGACGGTGATCTCGTCGGTGTGGCCCATCTGTGCCACCAGAGCACTCAGGGGAGCATTGAGCAGTACGCCTCGTTTCATACAGCACCTCATCAGGCCTTGGCCCGTCAATCTGTGAACCGCTAGGCAACCGGTTACGCAACCGGTTGCGTCATGGCGCAAAGATAGGCTTTTTACTAAGGAAGGGCCACGGCAAAACCACGGAAATGTGAAAACGATCTCAAAGGCGGGAGAAGAAGTGCAGGGGAGGAGGCAGGAAGGGTGTCAGCAGAGCCCTGACACCCTTGTTATTCATCGAGCTATTGATTTTATGGTTAGTTGGCCAGTGCCTTGGCGACCGCCGGACGGCTCAGCATGCGTTGATAATGATCGGCCACTTTGGGGAATTCACTGATCTCGACCCCATCGCTTTTCAGCCAGCCCGCGACCACGAACAGATAGATATCCGCCACGCTGAACTGCTCGCCCAGCACCCAGGGTCCTGCCAGATAGTGCTGCTCAATCTGGGCAAAGCCATCGCGCATATTGCTGGCGACTTTCTGCTGCATGGCGGCAATGGCCTGCTCGTCATCGGCCCAGCGGCTGCCACGGCGACCGTGGGCGTGGGAGACATGCACGGTGGAGGCGAGGAAGCTGTTGACCTCCTGCATGCGGGCCAGCAGGAACGGGTTGTCCAGCGGCGCCAGCTTGGCTGCGGGGAAGCGCTGCGCCACATAGAGCAGCAGGGCCGGGGTCTCGGTCAGGGTGCCCTGCTCGGTGATCAGGGCAGGCACCCGCCCTTTGGGGTTGATGGCAAGATACGCAGGATCACGCTGCTCTCCTGCGGCGAGGTTGACGAGACGGGATTGGAACGGGGCATTCGCTTCCAGCAGGGCAATCTGCACGGCCATGGCACAGGTGCCGGGAGCGAAATAAAGGGTCAGATCGGACATGAATACTCCTGATTGGCTCAGGCCACCTTGTTGTTCTCTATACCTTAAGCACTTTGGCCAAAGCTGGTGCTGAGGTTTATGGAGTGTGAAAGGACTGGGAACACATTTTTTTCAATAACTATGGCTTTTGTAAAAAAACAGCCTCACAAGTAATATTTAGGTGACGATGAAGCGAGACTATATCGATATGATGCCAAAACCAGATAGCCGAACAGCGGTAGGTAATTTGGCCATCGAGTTTGAGCATTATAACGAGCACCATCCGCACAGCGCCTTGGGATACCGTTCACCTCGGGAATTTCTGCTCAGTCGGGTATCACAACCCTAAGCGGGAAAAAGTGGCTGGATCTATGGGGTCAAATCCAGTGAGTACGCATCCGTCACCAGGCTCAGGTATAGCGGCCCGCTCCTGGCTGGCAGATAGGTGATGTCAGCGACCCAGACCTGCTCCGGGGCCACCGGTGTGACCTGCTCTGGCCCCGCCTTGAGCAAGTTGGGATGACGGTAGAAACGGTGAAAACTGTGGGTGGTCTTGTGATACGCC